>DATLFC010000054.1:0-3718 GCA_035525015.1 Thermoanaerobaculia bacterium
CGCGCCATTGCCTCCGAGATGTTCTCGCGCGGCAAAATCGATCTCTCCGTCCGCGTGCAGAGGACGCAGCAGCCCGAGTACAGCGTCCGCATCAACCAGCAGATCGCCAATGCCGTGATCCCGCAACTCAAGACGATCGCCGAAGAGCTCGGCCTCGGCCACACCTTCAGCGGCAGCGATCTCCTTCGCGTCCCCGATCTACTGCAGGTAGAAGCGGTGGAGAATGAGATCCAGGACGAAGAGCGCGAAGCGCTCGCCGCGCTCACACGCGACGCGTTCCATCAGATGCTTGCCATGCGCCGGCGTGAAGGAGAGGCGCTTCACAACGACATCGTGGCTCGCCTCGGGACCATCCGCAGCGTGAAGGAACAACTGGCCGGCCATCGTGAGGAGGTCCGCGGCGAGCTTCTGGCCTCATACCAGCAGCGCGTGCAGGAGATCGCCGCCTCGGCCGGCGTCGAAGTAGCCGCCGACCGGATTGCCCAGGAAGTCGTGATGATGGTCGAAAAGGGAGACATCGCGGAGGAGCTCACACGGCTGGCCCACCACATCGACCAGATGGAGGCCGCCATCGACGGGCGCGAGCCGGCCGGGAAGAAGCTCGATTTCGTATCGCAGGAGATGCTGCGCGAGATCAATACCATGGGATCGAAGTCGCGATCCGCCGTCATCCGGACCCTGGTTGTAGAATTGAAGACGGAAGTCGAGCGCATCCGCGAGCAGGTACAGAATGTCGAGTAACTTCCACTCGGATGGGACCTTGTTCATCGTCTCCGGTCCCTCCGGAGCCGGGAAGACCACGCTCATCAACAAGGTCCGCCGGCAGCTGGAGCCTCTGGGGCTGCGACTCTACTTCTCCGTCTCGCACACCACCCGCCGGCCGCGGGCCGGCGAGGAGGAGGGGAAGAGCTACTACTTCGTGACCACGGAACGGTTCGAAGAGATGGTCGTGGGGGGGGAATTTCTCGAACATGCCCACGTTCATGCCCACCGGTACGGCACCTCCAGAGGCGAGGTCGCCCGGAAGCTCGACCGGGGCGAGGACGTGATCCTCGACATCGACTACCAGGGCGCCCGGCAGATCGCCGAGGATGCCGATCTGCGGTCGCGATCTTTGAATGTCTTCATCTTTCCGCCGAGCATCGAAGCGCTCGAGCGGCGTCTCCGCGAGCGGGGTCTCAACACCGACGGCGAGATCGACCTGCGGCTGCGCAAGGCGCTCGACGAGATCGACGCCGGGAAAGAGTTCTACGACTACATCATCATCAATGATGATCTCGCCGAGGCGACGGAATGCCTCAAGGCGGCCATCATCGCCAGAAAACTGAAAACGAAAACAGCCCTCGAGTCGATCCACCGGATGGCCGAGCGGTTCAAGGAGGAGCGTGATGGAAGGTTTGCCCGAGGGCATTGACAGCAAGTTCCGGTACGTACTGCTCGTGTCGAAGCGTGCCGAGCAGCTGATTCAGGGTGCCCAGCCGAAGATCAAGAGCCGTCACGCCAAACCGACGCGCGTGGCGATGGAAGAGGTCGAGAAAGACCTGATCAAGTGGCAGCTCACCGCGCCGGTCGAGGAGCCGACGGCGCTGACGGAGTAACAGGGCTCAGGGCTCGGAGCTCAGGAGAGAGCCGGTGAAGATCGTTCTGGGAGTGTCGGGTGGCATCGCGGCCTACAAGGCGCCGGAGCTGGTCCGGCGGCTCCAGGACATCGGCGCCGAGGTTCGCGTCGTTCTGACGCCCAACGCGACGCGCTTTGTTTCTCCTCTCTCTCTCGCCGCGGTCTCCCACCACGGCGTGATCGTCGAGCAGTGGGGCGATCCCGAAAAGGGAGGCGTCGACCACATCGAGCTGGCCCGATGGGCCGAGCTGCTGCTGATCGCGCCGGCCACCGCGAACATTCTCGCCAAGCTCGCCGTCGGCATCGCCGACGATGCGCTGTCGACCTATGCCGTCGCCCATCGCACCGCGATCCTGGTCGCGCCGGCGATGAACTGGTCGATGCTGCAGCATCCGACCGTCGAACAGAATCTGGCCACGCTGCGGACACGCGGTGTCGAGATCATCGATTCTGAGGCGGGCTATCTCGCCGAAGGGGAGGAGGGTCCCGGCCGGCTGGCCGAGATCCCCGTGATCGTCGATCGCGTCCGCCGTCACTTCGGGACGCGCGATCTCGAAGGGAAGCGGATCCTCATCACCGCCGGCCCGACGCGGGAGCCGATCGATCCTGTGCGCTACATCTCGAACCGGTCGTCGGGGAAGATGGGCTACGCCATCGCGGAGGCGGCGCGGCGGCGCGGCGCCTCCGTATCGCTGGTGTCGGGGCCGACGGCGCTGCAACCGCCCGCGGGCGTCGAAATGACGCGCGTGGTGACGGCGCAGGAGATGCTCGACGCCGTCATGGCGCGCGCCGCTTCGCACCAGATCGTGATCAAGGCGGCGGCCGTGTCCGATTTCGCTCCTGTAGAGGCCGCGGATCGAAAGATCAAGAAGACCCCCGACCGCGACACGATGGAGTTGGCGCTGCGCAAGAACCCCGACATCCTGGCCGCGCTGGCCGAGGTCAAACCGCGCCCGTTCATCGTCGCCTTCGCCGCGGAGACGGATGCCGTCGAGGCGAACGCCCGCGAGAAGCTGCAGCGCAAGGGCGCCGATCTGATCGTGGCCAACGATGTCAGCGACCGCGCCATCGGATTCGACTCTGAGGAGAATGAAGTGCTGATCCTTTCGAACGATGGGTCGGAGACGCGCATCGCCCGCGCTCCGAAGCTGGTGATCGCCGACCGCATCCTCGACGCCGTGGTACAACGGCTCCATGGATGACGCGCTGCGGCGGGAGCTGGCGTTCCTGCAGGAAGTCGGGTTCACGCATCTGGATCTCGGGCCTCGGGAGGACGAGGGGGATCCGCTCGAGGAGTTGCGGGCCGAGGCTTTGGCGTGTACGCGTTGCAGGCTGGCGGGATCGCGGACGCAGGTGGTGTTCGGCGTCGGGAATCCGAACGCCGATCTGATGTTCATCGGCGAGGCGCCGGGGCGCGACGAAGACCTGAAAGGCGAGCCGTTCGTCGGCCGTGCGGGGCAGCTTCTGACCGACATCATCAAGGCCATGAAGCTCTCACGCGACGAGGTCTACATCGCGAACGTGATCAAGTGCCGGCCGCCGGAGAACCGCAATCCGGAGCCGGACGAGCTCGATGCCTGCCGCCCGTACATCCGGAGACAGGTGGAGCTGATCCAGCCGAAGGTCATCGTCACGCTCGGCAAGTTCGGGCTGCAGAGCCTCCTCGAGAAGAGCTATTCGATCTCCGCGGTGCGCGGCAGCTGGCTCGAGTACCAGGGGATCAGGGTCATGCCGACGTATCACCCTGCGTATCTGTTGCGGACGCCCGCCGCGAAGAAGGACGTCTGGAACGACATGAAGAAGGTGATGGCGGAGCTGGGGAACGGCCCGTAGTCAACTCCGCGGCTGCTCCAGCGTGCGGACGCGACGATCGAGATCGCCGTACGAGAGCCTGATCAGCGCGTGGGTTTCGGCGAAGCCCTCGCGCATGTCCGCGCGGACACCGGCGATCTCACGGTCGAGTTTCTCAGAGAGGACGACGACCGACTCCGCCACGAGCCCGATCTCGTTGTGAAGGCGCTCCACCCGGACGTCGATGTGCCGGCGCGTTTCGGCGTGAGCAGCGGCGAACTCCTGCCGAATTCCGGAGTTCTCCTGCCG
>DATLFC010000079.1:0-5927 GCA_035525015.1 Thermoanaerobaculia bacterium
CTCGGCGTCGACGTCGACAACCTCCTGGTCTCGCAGCCCGACAGCGGGGAGCAGGCGCTGGAGATCACCGAGGTGCTGGTGCGGTCGGGGGCCATCGACGTGATCGTCATCGACTCGGTGGCGGCGCTCGTCCCGCGGGCGGAGCTCGAGGGGGAGATGGGCGACAACCACGTCGGCCTGCATGCGCGGCTGATGTCGCAGGCGCTGCGCAAATTAACAGGCATCGTTTCGAAATCAAAAACATGTCTTGTTTTCATCAATCAAATTCGTGAAAAAATTGGTGTCATGTTCGGCAGCCCGGAGACCACCACCGGCGGCCGGGCCCTGAAGTTCTACTCCTCGGTGCGCCTCGACATCCGCCGCACCAACCAGATCAAGGAAGGGGAGGAAGTGGTCGGGTCGCGCGTCAAGGTGAAGGTCGTCAAGAACAAGGTGGCCGCGCCGTTCCGCCACGCGGAGTTCGATGTCGGCTACGGCCAGGGCATCTCCAAGACCGGCGAGCTGATCGACATCGGCATCGAGAACAAGATCGTCGAGAAGGCCGGCTCCTGGTTCTCCTACGGCGACATGCGCCTCGGCCAGGGCCGCGAGAACGCCAAGCAGTTCATCCTCGACAACCCCGACCTGATGGCCGAGATCGAGATGAAAGTCCGCCGCGCCCTCGGCATCGGCGGCCCCGAGCTCACCGTGATCGAAGGGGGCGAGCCCTCCAGGAAAGAACGCGCCGCGTCCAAATAGCCACGTGTCATCCCGAGCCGCGCAGACGGCGAGGGATCCCCCGGCAAAAATGACCCCTGATGCGGCTCGACCAGGCCATCGCAGCGCGGTTCGAGATCTCGCGGCGGAAGGCGCGCCAGCAGATTGCCGCCGGCCGAGTGCTGTTGAACCGCCGTCGCGTCGCCGTCGCGTCACGCGAGGTGAGCCCGTCCGACGAGCTGACTCTCCTCCCGGAAACCGCCGAACGGCTGCAGATTCTCGCATTGACCGACGACTGGGTCGCGGTCGACAAACCGGCCGGCCTCCCTACCCAGCCGACCCGCGACCGCTCCGATCCGTCGCTCGAGGACCTGGTCCGCGCGCAGTACCGCTCGATCTACCTGGTCCATCGCCTCGACCGGCCGACCAGCGGCATCGTTCTCTTCGCGCGGACGCGCGAGGCCGCGGCGAAGCTCTCGTCGCTTTTCGCGTCCGGCGAGATCCGCAAGACCTACTTCGCTGTCGCTGAAGGCGTGCTCGAGCAGGACGAGACGATCGATTCGCCGATCGGCGGGAAAGAAGCGAGAACGGTCGTGCGGCCGATCCGAAAATCCGACGGCGGCACGCTCGTCGAGATCGATCTCCTCACCGGACGAACCCATCAGATCCGCCTCCACCTCGCTTCCATCGGCCACCCCGTGGCGGGCGATCGCCGCTACGGCTCGACGATCAACACCTCACGTCTGATGCTGCACGCCTGGCGACTCGAGCACGCGGAGCTCGGCACGATCGAGTCACCCATCCCCCCCGAATTCACCTGACGACCGTAGTGACTGAGCACCGGCATCCTTGAAACGCGGGCCGCGCGACCCTACCATCGCGGGGAATGCCTGCCGCCTCGCTTCCGACCGGTCTGCCGCGGCGGCTCGTTCTCCTGACGCTGGTCTGCCTGACCGCCTCCGGCTCGGCGGGGCTCATCGCCGAGGTGGTCTGGTCGCGCGTGCTCGCGGCGATGTTCGGATCGGCGCTCACCGGCACCGGACTTCTGCTGGCAATCTTCATGGCCGGGCTCGGGATCGGATCGGTCGCCGGTGCGCGCGTCGTGGCGCGAGGGCGCATCGCGCCCCTCGCCGCCTTCGGCCTCGTGGAGATCACGATCGGCGCGCTCGTTTTCGCCACTCCGGCGTTGTTCCGTTTCGTCGAGCCGGCGACGCTGCGGATCGAGTCGCGGCTCTCCGACGCCATGGCTCCGCTCGCGCCCGCGCTGGCGTCGATCTTCATCCTCGGCCCGATCGTCGTCCTGATGGGGATGACCTTCCCGCTCTTTCTGGCGGGGATTCGAGGACGCGACGAAGAGGTGGGAGTCGACGCCGGCTGGGTCTACGGCATCAACACGTTCGGCGCCGTGGCGGGGACGGTGGCCGCCGGGTTCTGGCTCCTTCCCGCGATCGGCATCACCCGGAGCCTCTTCATCGCCGGAACGATCGACCTGATCGTCGGCGCGGTCATTCTCGTCGTGGCGCGGCGGACTTCGCTGTCGACGCGGAACCAGCGCGAGCCGCTCGAGCTCGAGGCGTGGTCGCCGCGCGTCCGCCGCGCGTTCACAATCGCGCTTCTCGGCGGCGCCGCGGCGCTGGTGCTGGAAGTGGCGTGGTTCCGCGCGCTGATGTCGATCTTCGGCTCGTCGGTCTACGCCATCTCCCTGATGCTCGCTGCGTTTCTCTTCGGGCTTGCGGCTGGCTCGATCGCCGGCGCGCCGCGTGTGACGCAGCGGCCGCCGCTCGCGCAGTTGCACACCTCGATCGCCTTCACCGCCACGCTGGTGACGTTCCTCCTGCAGATCGTTCCGCTCGGCTTCATCATTCTGCTGGAGCGGTACGGCCGATCCTTCCCCATCGTGAATTTCGGCACGTCGCTCCTTCTCTTCATCACGCTCATCGTTCCGACGGCATTGATGGGCGCGGCGCTCCCCGCGGTCATCGCCTGGGGAGCGGGCGAGCGCTCGTCATCCGCCGGCCGGATCTACGCCGGCTCGTCCCTCGGCTCCGCGGTGGGAGCGCTCGCCGGCGGCTTCGTGCTCGTGCCGCTGGCGGGAGTTCGCGGCGCCGTGCTCGCCGCGGCGCTGCTCTCGCTGGCCGCCGCCTTCCTGGCGTTGAAGACCACTCCCGACCGCGACGCCGCCCGCACGTCGCTCCGCGTGGTCATCGCGACCGCGGTCATGTGGGCGATCTGGCTCGGCGGACTTCTGCCGTGGAACTGGCAGGCGCTGACCGGCGGCCCGTACGCGTACGCGCATCTCTATTCGGGGACGGCGGAGGCGTCCGGCCGCCCGACGACGCGCCGAGTCGAGCTGCGGTCGAACTACGTCTTCGGCGAAGGCGTTCCGGAAGCCGCGGAAGAGGCGCCGCCCGGCGAGGCGCGGCTCCTGTCGTGGCGCGATGGCCGCTACGCGCAGGTCGCGGTGACGGAGGAGGGCGGCATCCGGACGCTCCTGCTCAACGGGAAAGCCGATGCGTCGACCGCGCGCGCCGACATGCGGACGCAGCTCCTGCTCGGTCACCTTCCGGCGCTGCTCGCACCCGTGGAGCCGAGTGGAACGGCGATGGTCATCGGCCTCGGCAGCGGTGTCACGGCCGGTGCCGTGGCGGCGTGGCCGTTCGAGAGGATCATCGCCGCCGAGATCGAGCCCGAGGTCGCGCGCGCCGCGGAGTGGTTCCGCGAAGAGAACCGGAACGTTCTCGCCGATCCGCGCTTCGAGCTCCGCACCGACGACGGCCGGCGCATCCTGGCCCGCACCTCCGAGCCGATCACGCTTCTGACATCGGAGCCGTCGAATCTCTGGATGTCGGGCGTGTCGCTCCTCTTCACGGCCGAATTCTTCGAGCTGGCGGCGGCGCGGCTCGGCGAGCGCGGCGTCTTCTGCCAGTGGCTGCACCTCTATCAGATCGGCGAAAACGACGTGCGGACCTTCCTGGCCACGATCGCGACCGCATTCCCGAATCTCGTCGTCGTGGCCGACGAGGCCGACCTTTTCGTGGTCGCGTCGCGCGCGCCGCTGAATCTCGATCCCGAAGTGTGGGCAAAGCGCCTTGCCTCGAACGCCGCCGCCCGTGAAGCGCTGGCACGAGCCGGCATCCGCTCCACCGCCGACATCGCCGCCGGAATCCTCGCCGACGCGCGAGCGGTCCGCGCCTGGTCCGCCGGCGCCCGCCTCCACCGCGACGACCACCCGATCCTCGAGTTCACCGCCGCCCGCAACATGAGCTTCGACCGCTCCCGCCAGATCCTCTCCGACCTGGCCGCCGCCGGCGAGCGCGCCGGTCCCATCCCCCTGGGAAACAGCGGCATCGTTCATTGACGCGCCGCAGCTCGTGACGCTGCTGCTTCCGCCGGAATCCCTCTGATACGATGCGCCGCCTATGAATGACGAGGTCATTCACGCGACCACGATCATTTGCGTCCGGCGGGATGGGCAGGTAGCGATGGCCGGCGACGGGCAGGTGACGATCGGGAACACCGTGATGAAGCATGGGGCCGCGAAGGTGCGGCGGCTCTATCACGACAAGATCCTGGCGGGGTTTGCCGGGTCGGCGGCCGATGCGTTTGCGCTCTTCTCCCGCTTCGAGGGGAAGCTCGAGGAGTATCGCGGCAATCTCGAGCGCTCCGTCGTCGAGCTGGCCAAGGACTGGCGGCTCGACAAGTACCTGCGCCAGCTCCAGGCCTTCCTCATCGTCGCCAACAACGAGAAGGCGTTTCTCATCTCCGGCACCGGCGACCTCATCCAGCCCGACGACGGCATCCTGGCGATCGGCTCCGGCGGCTCCTTCGCCCTGGCGGCGGCACGGGCGTTGATGAAGCACACGCCGATGACCGCCGCCGAGATTGCCGGCGAGGCGATGCACATCGCCTCGGCGATCTGCATCTACACCAATGACAACATCACCGTTGAAACTCTCTGAGACCGCGGACCGGCTGACACCGCGCGAGATCGTGCGCGAGCTCGACAAGTACATCGTCGGGCAGCGCGCGGCGAAACGCGCGGTGGCCATCGCCCTCCGCAACCGCTGGCGCCGCCAGCAGCTCCCCGCCGACCTCCGCGACGAGATCGCGCCGAAGAACATCATCATGATCGGGCCGACCGGCGTCGGCAAAACCGAGATCGCCCGCCGCCTGGCGCGCCTGGCCCGCTCGCCGTTCCTCAAGGTCGAGGCGTCGAAGTTCACCGAGGTCGGATACGTCGGGCGCGACGTCGAGTCGATCGTTCGCGATCTCACCGAGCTCGGCGTGAAGCTGGTGAAAGAAGAGAAGAACCAGCAGGTGCGCAGCACGGCCGAGAGGAACGCGCGGGAGCGGATCCTCGACATCCTCCTCCCCGACTCGCGCCACGCGCCGGCTCGCCCGGCCTTCGTCGCGGCGCCGCCGGCCGAGGAGCCGCCCACCGAGACGCGCGAAAAGCTGGGGCGGTGGCTGGACGAAGGGCGGCTCGAGGATCGGGAGATCGAGATCGACGTGAAGGAGCAGTCGTTCCCATCCTTCGAGATCTTCACGCCGCAGGGGGTGGAGGAGATGGGGGTGAACGTGAAGGACATGCTCCCCGGGCTCTTCGGCGGGCGCTCGAAGCGGAAGAAGATGCGCCTCGGCGACGCGCGGGAGATCCTCATCGCCGAGGAAGCGGAGAAGCTGGTCGACCAGCAGAACGCGGCGCGCGAGGCCATCGAGCGCGTCGAGCAGAGCGGCATCGTCTTCCTCGACGAGCTCGACAAGATCGCCGGACGCCAGCAGGCGGCCACCGGGCCGGACGTGTCACGCGAGGGTGTGCAGCGCGACCTGCTGCCGATCGTGGAGGGGACGACCGTCAATACGAAGTACGGGATGGTGAAGACCGATCACATCCTCTTCATCGCGGCGGGGGCGTTTCACGTGTCGAAGCCGAGCGATCTGATTCCGGAGCTGCAGGGGCGGTTTCCGATTCGGGTCGAGCTGGAGTCGCTGACCGAGGAGGACTTTGTCCGGATTCTTCGCGAGCCGAAGAATGCGCTCACCATGCAGTACACGGCGCTGCTGGGGACCGAGGGGGTGAATCTGACGTTCAGCGACGATGCGATCGCGGAGATCGCGCGGTTCGCGGCGCTCGTCAATGACAAGACGGAGAACATCGGCGCGCGGCGGTTGCATACGATTCTCGAGCGGTTGCTGGATGAGGTTTCGTTCGAGGCGACGGAGATGCGGGG
>DATLFC010000084.1:0-16152 GCA_035525015.1 Thermoanaerobaculia bacterium
CGGAGCGCGATGTAGTACGCCAGCAGCTGCTGCGGGATCACCGCGAGGATCGGCTGCAGCGGCTCGATCGTCCAGGGGATCTCGATCACGTCGTCGGCGAGCTTCTTCATTTCTTCGTCGCCCTCGTCGCAGATCACGATCAGCTTGCCGTCGCGGGCCTTCGCCTCCTGAAGGTTGGAGATGACCTTGTCGTAGACGGGCGTGTGTGTCGCGATCGCCACGATCGGCAGGTTCTCGTCGATCAGGGCGATCGGCCCGTGCTTCATCTCCCCCGCCGGATAGCCTTCGGCGTGGATGTAGGAGATCTCCTTCAGCTTCAACGCCCCCTCCAGCGCGATCGGGTAGTGCACGCCGCGCCCGAGGAACAGGAAGTCCTGCGCGCGGTGATACTTGTTCGCGAGCTGCTCGATGTGCTGCTCCTGCCCCATCAGCGTCTCGATCTTGTGCGGGATGACGCTCAACTCGTGCATCGCGTAGCGGAGGTCGTCCTTGTTGTCGCCGCGAAGCTGCCGGACGTAGAGCGAGAGGAGATAGAACGCGGTGAGCTGCGTCGTGAAGGCCTTCGTCGACGCGACGCCGATCTCCGGGCCGGCATTGGTGTAGATCACGCCGTCGGACATGCGCGTCGCGGCGGAGCCGATCACGTTGCAGATCGTGACGAGCCTGGCCCCCTTTTTCTTTGCCTCCTGCATGCCGGCGATCGTGTCGGCGGTCTCGCCCGACTGCGTCACGCCGATGACGAGCGTGTGCTCGTCGACGATCGGATTGCGGTAGCGGTACTCAGAGCCGTAGTCCACCTCGATCGGAATCCGCGCCGCATCCTCGAGGAGGAACTTGCCGACCAGTCCGGCATGCCATGACGTGCCGCAGGCGACGATGTGCACGCGCCGGAACTTCGCCCATTCCTCCGGTGTGAAGGAGAGGTCGTTGAAATAGATCTCGGCCGACTCCTCGAACATCCGTCCGTTGAACGTGTCGCGCACGGCGCGCCCCTGCTCGTGAATCTCCTTGAGCATGTAGTGGCGGTAGCCTTCCTTCTCGGCCGCCACGGCGTCCCAGGTGATGCGCTTCGGCGCGCGGTTCACCGGCTTGTCGCCGGCGTCGAAAACGTCGACTTTCTTGTCGCTGGCGATCGCGTACTCGCCGTCCTCGAGATAGATGATGTTGCGCGTGTAGGCGAGCAGCGGAGCGACGTCGGAAGCGACGATGTTCTCACCGTCACCGATACCGAGCACCAGCGGCGGGCCGTTCTTCGCGGCGATGATCGTTCCCGCGTCTTTGGCGTGGAGCATCACCAGCGCGTAATGCCCCTCCAGCTCCTTCAGCGCCGCGCGCGCGGCCTCGGCGAACTTCCTGCCGCTCTTCATCTCTTCTTCGATGAGGTGCGCCACGACTTCCGTGTCCGTCTCCGTCTTGAACTCGTGGCCGCTCTTCTGCAGCTGCTGTTTCAACGGGATGAAGTTCTCGATGATCCCGTTGTGGATCACCACGATGTCGCCGCTGCAGTCGCGATGGGGGTGCGCGTTGTTCTCGTTCGGCTTGCCGTGCGTGGCCCAGCGGGTGTGACCCATGCCGAACGTCCCCACGAGCTTCCGGTCTTCGAGCTTCGCCTCGAGGTTGGTCAGCTTTCCTTCCGCGCGCACGACGTCGACGCCCTTCCCGTTCACCACGGCGATGCCGGCGCTGTCGTATCCGCGGTATTCGAGCTTCTTGAGGCCGCCGATCAGGACCGGCACCACGTCACGATTGCCTACGTATCCGATGAGTCCGCACATGGGTGATGCGAAGGATGAAGGATGAAGGATGAAGGATGAGATGCAGCTCTTTCCACTTCATCCTTCATCCTTCATCCTTCATCCTTTCTATAGAATGCGCGCGCGTGAAAAAAGCGCTGATCCTGCTGGTCATACTCCTCGTCGCCTGCGGGAAACGCGGCGATCCGCGGCCGCCCGTCCCGCTGATTCCTCAGGCGACCAGCGATCTCGTTGTAACACAGCGCGCGGGGAGAATCGTCCTCTCCTGGAGCTATCCAGCCCTGACCACCACCGGCGTGAGCCTTCAGGGCATTCGCCGCATCGTCGTCTATCGCTATGCTCAGGAGTTGCCGCCATCCGCTACGACCGAGCCGCAACAGCCGCCGGAGCCGGGCGCCCTCCACGCCGTGGAGGCGTTCAGGAAGGTCCCGGAGCTGACGGCGGTGCAGTTCGCGAAGCTCAGTGAGAGGGTCAACAGCATAGAGAGTGCCGACGTGGCGGGCGCAACCATTGGAGCGCGCGTCGTTTTCGATGACACGCCGCCCTTCGTCAGCTCCTCCGGCCGCCCGCTCCGGCTGACGTACGGCGTCGTCACCGAAGGTCTTTCCGGACGGAGCGAGCCCTCGAATCTCATTTCCATCGTTCCGCTGCCCGTCGCCTCCCCGCCGCCGTCGCTCGTCGCGACAGCCGCGGCGGAGGGGATCCGCCTGAAGTGGAGCACGCCCGAGCAGTCCATCGTCCCCGGCGCGGACCCCGTCATCGCCGGCTACAACATCTATCGCGGCCAGGGAGAGACCTTCGCCCGCGAGTTCGAGACGCCGGTCAACAAAGCGCTGATCGAAGGAACGTCGTACACCGATGTTCCAACCTATGGCGAGCACCGGTACCGCGTGACCGCCGTCGCCGCGAGGGAGCCGCAGCTGGAGAGCGAGCCGTCGCCGGTGGCGACGGCGACCTTCCGCGACCTCGTTCCGCCGCCGCCGCCGGCCACCGTTTCCGCGCTCGTGGAGACGGCGGCGGTCCGGCTGGTGTGGGATGCGGTCGATGCGCCGGACCTGGCCGGCTACGTGATCTATCGTGCGGAGGGCACCGGCCTCGAGACGCTGCGCGAGGTCGGAAAGTTCCCGCTCACCGGGCTCATCACCGAAACGAACTACAGCGACCCAACGGTCAGCGTCGGAATTTCGTATCGGTACGAGATCACGGCGTGGGACAAGAGCAACAACGAGAGCGCGCCAGTGTCGACAGGATGGGTACTGGTCTCGAGAACGCCGTAGAGCGACCGGCCGGCCGCGGCTGGCTGGCGAGTCTCGTCGTGCTGCTCGCGAGCATCGCCGGCGGGGCGGCGCTCCGCCTCGAATCGCTCGGCGAGCCGAGCCTCTGGCTCGACGAGATCCTCGGATTCGATCTGACGACCGCGGCGGCGTCGCATCCATGGTGGATGTGGATCACCGGCTTCGACGCCGAGCATGGTCCGCTCTATTACGCGGCGCAGCTCGCCGGGCGCATCGCCGAACGGCCGGAGGTCGCCGCGCGATGGGTCCCGGCTCTCCTCGGCACGGCGACGATCGCACTGGTCTGGCTCGCAGGCAGGTTCGGCGGCGCACGCTACAGCGGCGCGGCCGCAGCGGCGGCCATCCTCGCCACATCGCCGCTGCACATCTACTACAGCCGTGAGGGACGTCCTTACGCGCTGGCGATCGCAATCGCCGCCGCGATGATCGTCGCGTTGCTGCAGGGCCGGCGGCATCTCTTTGCGGTTCTGGTCATCGCCGCCGTCTACACCTCCGCGATCGCGGCGCCGCTCCTCGCGGCCGCGGCCGTCGTCGCCTTCGCCTGCGGTCTCCTCCAGTCCGATTCCGCAGTGCGACGTCGCGACTGGATGATCGCATCGCTGGCCGCGCTTGGGACCGCCGCAGTTCCACTCCTCTACGGCCTGCCGAAAGAGAAGGCGACCGGCGTCGACTTTCCGGAGATCACGACCTCGTTTGCCGATTCACTCGTGCGTGCATTCGGCGTCACCGCGATCGGATCGGGCGCGCACGGGCGGACGGCGGTCGTCCTGCTGCTCATTGCGATCATCGGGGCGGTGGATCTCGTACGGCGCGATCGCCGCCGTGGCGTCATCGTCATCGGGATGACCGTCCTCCCGGTCGCCCTCGCGCTCGCGGCGCTGTCGGCGACGGACCACTGGTTCGCGGTCCGATACGTCAGTACGGCGTTGCCGGGATACGTCGTGCTTGCCGGCGCCGGCATCGCCGCGGTTGCGGGCCTCGCAACGAGCCGGCTCCGCTTCGGCTGGATCGTGGCGTGGGTGGTGGTCATCGTCGCCGCCGCGCTGTTGTGGATGCAGACCGTTCCCGTCGCGCGCCACGAGCCGTATCAGAAGCTCGACTGGCGGAAGATCGCATCGCTCGTCGCAAACCGCGCTCGGCCCGACGACGTCATCGTGACCGCCGAGGGATGGTCGACGGTGTCGCTCCGCTTCTATCTGCGGCAGCTCGGATCCCTCCTCCGCCTCGTTGAAGTCACCGAGCCGGGCGTCGTCGAGCGGATGTCGGCGGACGGGCACCGTCTCTGGCTCGTCACCGCCGGGCACACGACCGACTCACGCGTGCGCGAATGGATCTGCCGCTTTCCGATCGTCCTGGCCAGCCCGCTCGAGGAATTCCGGCTGCACTACGCGCCCGGCCTCGCAGATTTTCTCCGCGAGCGCAGCACGATCTTCGAGCGGCGCGCCGTTGCGGGGGACGCGCTGACGCTCGGCATGAGCAGCGGCGACGCCATCTTCCTCGGCGAGAGCTGGTCCACGCCAGAGGGAGAGGGTGAGGACGTTTTCCGCTGGATCGCCGGACGGCGTGCGGTCGTCGCGGTCCCGCTCACCGGTCAAAGCGATCGAGTGCTGCGGATGCGCGTCTCGCCGCTCGAGCACCGCGGCCTGCCGCCGCAGACGATGCGTGTCGCGTTGAACGGCGAGACGGCGACGCAGCTCACGCTGGCCCCCGGCGTCCACGACTACTCGCTCGAGATCGCCGCGCCGCACTGGCGGGCGAACGGAGCGAACGTGCTGGAGCTGGAGTTCGCCCGCGCGAACGCCCCCGCCGATCTCGATCCGGCACAACGCGACCGCCGTCCCCTCAGCGCCGCGTTCCATTCCATCGAGATCCATGAAGCGCGAGCGACGGCGACGGCGCCCGGCGTTCTTCGCACGGTTCGCCTCCACGACGACGGCTCTCTGCTCGACGAGCGCACCGTCTGGCGTGACGCCGAGCCGCGCCTGCAGAACCTCGACCGTTCCGCTGTCGAAGCGCTTCTCTCCCGCCTCGGCTACGACCCCGTCACGCTCTGGCCGCGAGTGGCGGCAGGAGAAGTCGCCGTCGAGCGCCTGATCGAGACGCTCGCCAGCTCGAGCGCCTGCGAGAGCGACGTCGCGTTCATCACGCGCACGTGGCAGACGATCTTCGCGCGGGAGCCGAACCAGGTCGAGCTGCGCGTGCTCCTGTCGCTGCTGAAGGTCGAAGGCTCGCGCCTCCGCCTCATCGAGCGAATCAGCCGCATGACCGAGTTCCACGCCGCGTTGACCTCTTAGGAGAGCGGCGGCAAGCTGCCGCACTCCGGGATCAACGGAGCAGGATCGCGAGGCGCTCCGGATCGCTGGTCGGCTCCTGGCACGCGTAGGCGTGGCAGACGTAGGCGACGGCGCGGTCGCGGGCGCGATCCTGCATCAGCGGTAGATCCGCGGAGCCGGAACCGGCGACGAGGACGCGGTGCGGCAGGAACAGACGTCCCACGCTTTGACGCAGGGCGCGGAACGTCTCGTCCCCGGGGGTGCCGGTGATGGCGATCTCGCGCGGCTGCCCGGCTCGCCATTCGGCCACGCCGAGGAGGAAGCCGAAGCCGCTCGGGTAACGCTCGGCGAGAGGCCAGGTGGCGTCGACGGCGGCGCTGGCGGCATCGGCGTATCGCTGTTCGCCGTACAGCAGTGCCAGCCGGAGGAGCACGTCACAGGCGACGGAGCCGCCGGACGGTGTGGCGTTGTCGAAGAGGTCCTTCGGCCGTGTGATCAGTTTTTCGTGATCGGACGGCGTGTCGAAGAAGCCGCCGCGCTCGGGATCGACGAAGCGATCGAGGATCTGCTCCGCCAGGCCGCGCGCGGCATCGAGATAGCGGCGCTCGTGCGTCGCTTCGAACGCCAGCGCCAGTCCCCACGCCACGCCGGAGTAGTCTTCGAGAAGTCCCGGAATGCGCGCGTGACGGGTGAGCCGTCCCGATCCGTCGATGCGGGTCATGAGGAACTGCGCGTTGCGGCTCGCCACTTCGCGATAGTCGTCGCGATCGAACGCGATCGCGGCCTCGCTGAACGCGGCGAGCATCCATCCGTTCCAGCCGGCGAGGATCTTATCGTCTCGTCCGGGCCAGACGCGTTTCGCGCGCACGCCGTAGAGGTGGCACCGGCCGCGCGCCGCGATGTCGTCCAGCTTCTCGAGCGTGATCCCGAGGTCGTCGGCGACGCTGGCGGCGTCGCGCGGCATGTTGAGGATGTTCTTCCCCTCCCAGTTGCCGCGATCACTCACGTCGTACAGCGCGCAGAAGATGCGGCCTTCCTCCGGCCCGAGAATGGAGAGGACCTCCGCGCGGTCCCAGACGTAGAACTTCCCCTCTTCTCCCTCGGAGTCGGCGTCCTGCGTCGAGTAGAAGCCGCCGTCCGGTGACGTCATCTCCCGGATCACATAGCCGAGGATCTCGTTCGCGACGCGGGCGAACATCGGCTCGGCGGTCCACTGCCATGCCCGCGTGTAGAGGCGCGCCAGCAGCGCGTTGTCGTAGAGCATCTTCTCGAAGTGCGGGACGAGCCACTTCGCGTCGACGGAATAGCGGTGAAAGCCGCCGCCGACCTGATCGTAGATGCCGCCCCGCGCCATCATCGTCAGCGTGTGCGTGATGATCTGCCGCAACTCCGCGTCGCCGGTGCGATGCGCGACCTGCATCAGGAAGTCGAGCGACATCGACGGCGGGAACTTCGGCGCGCCGCCGAAGCCGCCGTGCACAGGATCCCGGGCGCGGGTGATTCCCGCCGCCGCGCGGTCGAGCGATGCGTGATCGATCGGATTGCCGCTGGCCGGCACGTTCACGCCGGCGCTGATGGCCTGCCGCACATCATCGCCGGCCTGCTCCACATCCTTCCGCCGCGTCCGATACGCGTCGGCGACGTGCATCAGTACGCGCTTGAAGCCCGGCATTCCATGGCGGTCTTCGGGCGGAAAGTACGTGCCGGCGTAGAACGGCTTGCCGTCGGGCGTCAGAAAGACAGACATCGGCCAGCCGCCGTGACCGGTCATCAACTGCACCGCGTTCATGTAGATGGAGTCGACGTCGGGCCGCTCTTCGCGGTCCACTTTGATCGACACGAAATCGCGGTTCAGCAGCGCCGCCAGCTCCTCGCTCTCGAACGACTCCCGCTCCATGACGTGGCACCAGTGGCACGCCGAGTACCCGATGGAGAGGAAGACCGGCTTGTCCTCCGAGCGTGCTTTGCCGAGTGCCTCCTCCCCCCACGGATACCAGTCGACCGGGTTGTGGGCGTGCTGGAGCAGGTAAGGGGAGGTTTCGGCGGCGAGGCGGTTCGGCATTGCCTGACAGCGTGCGAAAAGCGAGCCTCACGCCCCCTGCGGCGTGACGGGCTCCTCCGCCGTGAGCGGCCGCTGGATGGTGCGCAGCAGCTCCGGCGGGAAGGCGCGCATCTCGAAGTACTCCTCCTCCAGCTCCTCGATCTGAAAGCGGTCGAGGCCGGAATTGGAGAGGAAGTCGTTGCGGAGCTTGGCGTCCTGCTCGTCGATGATCCGCGGCAGAAGCTGGTTGATGTAGAACGCCTCCAGCCGGATCTTGGTGATTACCTCCTCGAGCAGCGACTCGGTGATCGCATCCTCCAGTTCGTGCAGCTCCTCGTCGAGGCCGATCTCCGCCTTGATCTCGCGGCGGAACGTCTCGCGTCCTTCCGGCGTGTTGAGCTCGAGGTAGAAGTTGGCCATCCGGCGCCGAGCCAGGTTGTAGGCGGCGAAGTAGGCGCGCTCGCTCCGGTTGATCTCGGCGATCGAATGCGTGACGTCCGCGATCGACGCTTCGTTGGTCTCCAGCGAGATCATTCCCAGGGTCAGCGTGTACAGCTTTTTCTTGCCGTACGAAAGCACGTATTCGTTCGTCATGATCGGATCGATGAAGAGCTGCTGGAACAGTCCCCGCCGCAGCGACTCGAACACCTGCATGTTGCCGAGGAGCGAGCGGACCTGTTCCTCGTTGAGCTCGACGTCGTCCATGAAGGCGAGCTTGTTGATCATGTTCGTGGTGTGGTCGATGCGGTCGAACAGCGTGACCAGCTCGCCGAACGATTCCATCCGCTCGACGTCCGCCTCGTTGCGCCCGATCTCGTCGATCTGCCGGCCCGTCTCCAGCAGCAGCTCCTCGAAGGTCTGGTCCCGGTTCCCGGCGGCCTTTTGCTTGTTCTCCATCAGCTGGACCATGTCCAGCGAGGAGAGCTTCCGGCGGAGGTTCTTGCCCAGCAGAAACCCCCCCAGGATCTCGCGGGTGGACTGGATGTAATCGGGCTCGGCCTCGTCGGAGCCGGCGCGCGGATCCTGCAGCACGATCTCCTCGAGCGTGTCGAAGATCGAGAGCGGCACCTCGTTGCGCAGCGACAACGTCCGGATGCGCATCAGCCGCGCGCGCGCCGACGGGTTGATGATCGAGCCGGCGCACGACGCCAAGATCCGTTTGTATTCGTCGATCAGCTCGCGGTTCGCCGGGTCGTGGTAGATGACGTCGATCTGGATGCGCTCGCGCTGATAGGCCTCGATCCGGTCGAGCTCCCGGTCCTGCGCGATCAGCTCGTCGACGCTCTTGTGCGCGGCGTAGGCTTCGCGGCACCGCTCGCCGAACTTCTGGTTGGCGAGATTCACCACGCGCAGGATGAGCAGCGTGGAGTCCGGCTCCTCCAGCGCCTCGCGAATCTCGTGCGCCAGGCCGATGAACTGCCCGGCGCCGACCTTGCGGGAACGCTTCAGCAGCTTGCCGGCCGCGCGGAGCGTCTTGGCCTGCCGGTCGGTGACATCGTCGTACAGCTTCCGGTCGTCGATGAAGAAGACGTAATTGGCGATGGCGTTGCCCTGCAGAAAGAGGCTGTCGTACGTCTCGAAGCCGTCGGTGTTGTAGGTGAAGCGGATGCCGGCCTTCGGATCCATCGTCGCGCCGAAGAGCACCAGCCGGTTCACCACCTCGTCGTTCAGCAGGTCTTCCACCGGCAGGTGACCGCCGAACATGTACTCGCCAAAAATGCCGCCGTTCCCGCGAAACCGGACACCCTCGGGATTCAGCACCAGCTCCGACGCCCCGCCGAAATAACGGGCCACGTCACCCCGCGGATTGTTGATCTGCTCGAAGAAAAAGCGCCGCTCGACGTCCGGACCGACAACCACCGCGAAGTACTCGATGGCCTGGCCGATGAACCCCTGATGGACGATCGCCCGGATCACACTGTTGAATTATAAGAGGAGGCCTACTTCCGCGGATGCGCCTTCCTGTACACCTCGATCAGCTGCCAGTCGTTCAGATGCGTGTACCTCTGCGTCGTCGACAGGGAGGCGTGACCGAGCAGCTCCTGGATCGACCGGAGGTCGGCCCCGGCGTTGAGGAGGTGGGTGGCAAAGGAGTGCCGCATCGTGTGCGGTGAGATGCCCGATCGGAGCGCCGCCCCCCGGACGTAGCGGTCGAAGATCCGCCGCACGCTTCGCGCCGTGATCCGCTCGCCTCGATAGTTGACGAACAGCGCCGGCTCTTCCGCGTCCGCCTCCCGCGCCGCCAGCCACGCCCGCAGCGCCCCCTCCGCCTTCGAGCCGAACGGGACGATGCGCTCCTTCGATCCTTTCCCGCGAACCTTCACCAGGCGCGCGCCGAGCTGCATGTCGTCGAGATCGATCCCGACCAGCTCGCCGATGCGCAGCCCCGACGCGTACAGCAGCTCCAGAAAGGCGCGGTCGCGCAGGACGAGCGCCCCCGTTCCCTCCGGTTGCTCGAGCAGCAGCGCGACGTCGGCCGGCTGCATCACGGCCGGCAACGGTTTCTCCCTGCGCGGTGTGGCCACCATGCGTGCCGGATTCGTGTCGACGGCGCCCTCCCGCATCAGGTATCTGAAAAAGGAGCGGAGCGCGGAGAGATGCCGCGCCACGGACGACCGGCTCAGCCTCCGTCTCGCCAGGTGTGCGAGGTAAGCCCGGATGGCGAGGTGGTCGACGCGCCGCAGATCGAGCTGATCGCGCGCCATCGTGAAGTAGTCGTTGCAGAGAAACGAGAAGAACGACTCCAGGTCGTCCCGGTACGCCTCGACAGTGTTCCCTGAGACGTTCCGTTCGTAGGTCAGATAGTTGAGAAACTCGCCGATCATGCGCCGCCCGCCCGCCCCGTTTATGCTAGTTTACGCCCCCGCCATGCCCGACGAGACTCCGCTCCGGAAGACGCCTCTCAACGCCATCGAGAAGGAGCTCGGCGGGAAGATGGTCGACTTCGGCGGGTGGGAGCTCCCGGTGCAGTACTCGGGCATTCTCGAGGAGCACGAGGCGGTCCGCACGCGGGCCGGGATCTTCGACGTCTCGCACATGGGCGAGCTCACGGTGCGCGGACCGCAGGCGCTCGACCTCCTGCAGAAAACGACCTGCAACGACGTGTCGAAGCTCGAGGACGGCCGGGCGCAGTACAACGGGCTGCTCTACCCGACGGCCGGCTTCGTCGACGACATCGTCATCTATCGCAACGCCGCCGACGACTACTTCGTCGTGGCGAATGCCTCCAACACCGATAAGGATTACGAGTGGATTGAGGACATCGCCAGGGAGATGGATGTCGAGGTGAAGAACGTCAGCGCCGACTACGCGCAGCTCGCCCTGCAGGGACCGGAGGCCGAGCGCATCCTGCAGACGCTGACCGGCGCCGACCTGCCGGCCATCAAGTATTACCGCTTCGCGAAAGGCACGGTCGACGGCATCCCGGCGCTCATCTCGCGCACCGGCTACACCGGCGAGGACGGGTTCGAGCTTTATGTTTCACCGGCCGAGGCGCCGCGGCTCATGCGCAGGCTCGTCGATGCCGGCGCGAAACCGTGCGGCCTCGGCGCACGCGACACCTTGCGGCTCGAGGCGAAGATGGCGCTCTACGGGAACGACATCGATCACTCCACCACGCCCATCGAGGCCGATCTCGCCTGGATCGTGAAGCTGGAAAAGGGCGACTTTCTGGGACGCGATGTCCTGCAGCGGGAGAAATCGGAGGGGCCGGCGCGGAGACTGGTCGGCTTCGAGATGATCGACCGCGGAATCGCCCGGCATGGATATCCGGTGGTCGATGGCGGCGAGGAGATCGGCGTCGTCACCAGCGGCACCTACTCGCCGACATTGAAAAAAGCGATTGGACTCGCATATCTTCCGCTCGACAAAACGGCCCAGGGTTCCGAATTCAAGATTGTGATCCGCGGGAAGGAAGCCCGGGCCCGCGTGGTGCCGACTCCGTTCTACAAGCGCGCGAAATGACCGAAGGAGCGATCGATGGCGAACATCCCCGAAGACAACCGTTACGCCAAGAGCCATGAGTATGTGCACGTGGAGGGGGACGTCGGCACGATCGGCATCACCGATTACGCGCAGAAGGAGCTCGGCGACGTCGTGTTCGTGGAGCTGCCGCAGGTCGGGTCGCAGCTCGATGCCACCGACGAGCTCGGCAGCATCGAGTCGGTGAAAGCCGTCTCCGAGCTCTTCGCCCCCGTCTCCGGCGAGGTCATCGAAGTCAACGAAGCCCTCTCCGATAAACCCGAACTGGTGAATACCGACCCCTACGGCGACGGTTGGATGGTGCGCGTGCGGCTCAGCACACCCGATGAAGTCGACGAACTGCTGATGAGCGCCGAGGAGTACGAGGAGTACATCGAAAAGGAAAGCGGGAAATAGGTCCTCGGGCCTCCTTCCGAGCCCTGAGCCCCGAGCCCGAGCCCCTGCATGACACTTCCCGATCCACGCCACGACAGCAACGCTCACCGGTTCATCCCGAACGCATCGGTGGACATCGCGGAGATGCTCTCCACGATCGGCGTCGAATCGATCGAGACGCTCTTCGAATCGATTCCGAAGGATGTGCAGCTCGATCGCCTGCTCGATCTCCCGGGACCATGGTCCGAGATCGACGTTCGCCGCTGGTTTCGCGGCCTCGCCGCGAAGAACAGCACCGCCGTCGACCACCTCTCCTTTCTCGGCGCCGGCGCGTACACGCACTTCCAGCCGGCCTGCGTCGACCAGCTGCTGCTGCGCGCCGAGTTCCTGACCGCGTACACGCCGTACCAGCCGGAGGTGTCGCAGGGAACGCTGCAGTCGATCTTCGAGTACCAGACGCACCAGTGCCTTCTGACCGGCCTCGACGTCGCGAACGCGTCGCTCTATGACGGGTCGACGGCGCTCTGCGAGGCGGTGCTGCTCGCCGAGCGCGTCGGCAAAGGGCGGAAGAAGGTCGTCATCGCCCGCACGGTCCATCCCGAGTACACCGCCGCCGTCCGCACGTACGTCCAGAACCTCGGGCTCGAGGTCGTGGAAGTGGGATGGGGCGCGGACGGACGAGTCGACGCGGCGGCGCTGCGCTCGGCGTGCGACGGCGCATTCGCGGTCGCGATCCAGTCCCCGAACTTCTTCGGCGCGCTCGAGGAATACGACGCCATCAGCGAGATCGCCACGGCCGCCGGCGCGACGAAGATCGCCGTCATCACCGAGGCGACGTCGCTCGGAATCGTCAGCCCGCCCGGAGCGCACGGATTCGACATCGCCGTCGGCGAGGGGCAGGCGTGGGGGATTCCGCCCCAGTTCGGCGGACCGTATGTCGGCTTCATGGTCGTGAAGGACACGCTGAAGCGGCACATGCCGGGCCGCCTCGTCGGCGAGACCGTCGACGTCGACGGCCGCCGCGCCTACGTGCTCACGCTCGCCACGCGCGAGCAGCACATCCGGCGCGGCAAGGCCACGTCGAACATCTGCACGAACCAGGCGCTGATCGCGCTTGCCGCGAACATCTATCTCTCGCTTCTCGGCAAGCAGGGGCTGCGCGAGGTCGCCGTGCAGTCGCTGCAGAAAGCGGCGTACCTGCGCGAGAAACTGAAAGCCATCGAGTCGGTGACGCTGCCTTTCAGCGCTCCCGTCTACAACGAGTTCGTGGTGCGTACGCAGTTCCCCGCCGCGGAGATCCTGGCCGACCTCGAGCACGAGAAGATCCTCGGCGGCGTGCCGCTGGCGAAGTATTTCCCCGACCGGCCGAACGACTTTCTCGTCGCGGTCACGGAGCTGCACGCCCGGGAGCATCTCGACCTTTTCGCCTCCACCCTTTCCGCAGCCATCTCCAGGGAGCGCCGATGACCGGAGTGATCGAACAGCCGCCCGTCACGAGCGGCGCGGAAGTGAAGCAGGGATCGAATCGCGAAGGTCTCCTCTTCGAGCACTCGCGGAAAGGGCGCCGCGGCTACCGGCTGCCGGTGCTCGACGTGCCGCAGCAGGGTCTGGAGAAGCTGATTCCCGGATCGTTGCGGCGCGAGGAGATCGTCGATGAGGTCGAGGTCTCGGAAGTCGACGTCATACGGCATTTCACGCGGTTGTCGAAGCTGAACGTCTCGATCGACGCCGGGCTCTATCCGCTCGGCTCCTGCACGATGAAGCACAACCCGCGCATCAACGAGGAGATCGCCCGGACGCCGGGCTTCGCGCTGTCGCATCCGCAGCAGCCCGATCACCAGGTGCAGGGAAATCTGGAGCTGCTCTGGTGGCTCGAGCAGACGCTGAAGGAGATCCTGGGGATGCCGCGCGTGACGCTGCAGCCGGTGGCCGGCGCGCACGGCGAGCTGACGGGCATCCTCATGGTGCACAAAGCCCTGGCGAAAGGCGGCAATCCGCGCAAGTTCATCCTCATCCCCGATTCGGCGCACGGCACGAACCCCGCGTCGGCCGCGTTTGCCGGATACGAAGTGAAGGAGCTGAAGTCGAACAGCCGCGGGACGGTCGACCTCTCGGTTCTGGCCGAGGCGGTGACCGAGGATGTGGCGGCGCTGATGGTGACGGTGCCGAATACGCTCGGCGTCTTCGAGAGCGAGATCCGCCGGATGGCGGAGATCCTTCACGCGAAAGGCGCCTATCTCTACTGCGACGGCGCGAATCTGAACTCGTTCGTCGGCGTGGCGCGGCCGGGCGACATGGGCATCGACGTCATTCACTCGAATCTGCACAAGACGTTCTCCACGCCGCACGGCGGGGGAGGTCCCGGCGCCGGTCCGGTCGGCGTGTCGGAGGCGCTGGTGCCGTTCCTTCCGGTGCCGACGGTCGAGCGAAGCGAGGATGGGACCTTCCGTCTCCGGTACGACCACCCCGATTCGATCGGACGGATGCGGGCCTTCATCGGCAACTTTGGCGTGCTGGTGCGCGCGCTGACCTACATGCGGTCGATGGGACCGACGGGCCTGCGGCGGATCGCGCAGCTGGCCGTGCTCAACGCCAACTACATCCGGGCGCGGCTGAAGGGCGCCTATCACCTTCCGTACGAGTCGCCGACGCTGCACGAGGTGGTCTTCAGCGACCGGAAGCAGGGCGAACACGGCGTGCACACGCTCGACATCGCCAAGAGGCTGATGGACTACGGCTTTCATCCGCCGACGATCTACTTTCCGCTGATCGTCTCCGGCGCAATGATGATCGAGCCGACCGAGAGCGAGCCGAAGGAAGAGCTGGACGCCTTCTGCGACGCGATGCTGGCCATCGCCAGGGAGGCGGAGGAGCGCCCCGAGCTGGTGCGCAGCGCCCCCCACACGACGCCGGTCCGCCGCCTCGACGAAGCGCGCGCGGCGCGGAACCCGATCCTGCGCTGGAAGAAGCAGTAGCAGGCGCGCCCGGGGATCGAGGGATGCCTGCCAGTCCGTCACCCGAGGCGCAATCTGCGTAACCGGCTACACAGCGAGCATGACGTAACAGATTACACACGCGGCCCCCGCAGTCAGCGCCCCCCCGACCGCCCCCACCCACCGCCAGCGAAAGCGCCAACAGCCCCGGGGCCCAAGCCCTCCCCAACCTCGTTACACAGCGAACTCCTTGCTACACTCGGTATCGAATACTACGTTAGCCAGACGGGCTGCCGCTCGAGCAGTTGCTAACGACCAGCCGTACCACCGGATCGCCGATCGTGATGCGGAGATCGCATGCCCTCACGGCAACTGCCAACAGTGACATTCGCCAGGGCCGAACATAAGTTTGGTTACCACATCAGTCCGTGGGTTGGTCAATGAAAGGAGCAACATACTCATGGTGAAGACTTATACGTGCAGAGATGTCGGCGTTCCGTGCGATTGGAAAGTCCGCGGCGAAAGCGAAGATGAGGTCATGAAGAAAATTCGGGAGCATGCGCGAACGACGCACAAAATGGACGAGATTCCGAAAGATCTTGCGCCGAAAGTCAAAGCAGCAATTCGCGACGAGAGATAGCTGTACGGCGCGAGATGGTTTCGAGTCGGCAATGCACAAGCTTCGTGACTGAGTCGCTGGCTAACTCCGCGTAGCAGCCGACGAGCGGCCGTTCGCTGGCCCGGCGCTGAAGCGCCTCGTTCAGCGCGCGGTTCACGGCGTCACGGCGGCTGCAGATGGCGTGTTCAAATTGCGGCAGCCGCCGTGCCGCTCTGCCGTTGGCTCGGAGTGGCCGCTCGCGGCTGAACGCGTGGTACGTTAGACCGACCGGAGTTGGGATTCCGCGCCACAGATTCCCCTGGGTTTGACACCTTATCGAACCGCCATTACGATCCGAGCCCACCCAAAACGAGGAGAGTCATATGCTTCGCTCAATCGTACGCACGTTGGTCTTTCTCGTGCCGTTTCTGATTGTGGGCGCTTGCGACGGCAGGAAAGACGCCACGATCGCGAATGCGGCAACATCCGCTCCGGCTGCCTCAGATCAAGTAGCGGAGACTCCTGCGCAAGAATCAGCCTTGGCGTTTACTTTCAAGGACCCGCAGCTTAAGTGGGGCCCCTGCCCCGACTTTATCCCAAAGGGGTGCGAGATTGCAGTTCTCCACGGCGATCCCGGCAAGGCGAACGCTGACATCTTCTTTAAGGTGCCCCCGAACTTTACGATTCCGCATCATTGGCACACATCTGCGGAGCGGATGGTGTTGGTCTCGGGAGAGCTTGATGTGACCTACGATGGCGAAAACGCGGTTGTTTTGAAGCCTGGAACCTATGCGTATGGCCCCCCCAAGGTCCCGCACAAGGCCTCATGTAGGAACGGAGATCCCTGTGTTCTCTTCATCGCCTTCGAGTTACCTGTTGACGCAGTGCCAACTGAGACGAAA
>DATLFC010000086.1:0-13188 GCA_035525015.1 Thermoanaerobaculia bacterium
ACATTCAACTCGATCGTGGTCATCTCGCCGAACTCGCGCGACACGACCATCAACGCCGAGCCGGCGGTCGGTCCCGTGCCGGTCACCATCCGGAACGTCCACTCCGGCACGCAGACGGTATTCGCCGCCGGGTTCCGGTACCACTCGGCCATTCGGATCGTTGCGGTCGGTCCGACCGAAGGACCGTTCACCGGCGGTACGCGCGTCACGATCGACGGGATCGGATTCGATGACCCGGTGGCCGTGACCATCGGCGGCGTGGCCGCCCAGCCCATCCAGGTCAGCGGCACGAAGATCATCGCCATCACCAGCGGCGTCACCGTCACGGGCTGCTCCGACGTGACCGGACCGATCTCCGTCACGAACATCAGTACCGGTGCCTCGGGTGAATCGAGCGTCGAGTTCACCTACCGCGTGCCGCAGCCGATCATCATCAGCGCCACGAGCCCGGTGCAGCCCGGCGGCACGATCACCGTCCGCGTCTTCGGCGCCTTCGGCTTCCCCAGGCTTCGACTCGATCAACGCGTGCTCAGCATCACCAGCGAGGTGGACAACGGCGACGGATCGACGACGTTCACGGCCATCGTTCCGACCAACGTGGAGTTGACCCAGCAGGCCTGCGCCGGAGCGCCCGGAGTCACCGCACCGCAACCGACGTCCTTCGATATCACGTACGAGAGCGCGACCACCGGCTGCACGGACACGATGAGCGATGGCGTCATCGTGGAGCCGTTGCCCGTGGCCCGGCTGGCATTCAGCCCGAACGGTTTCACTCCATTCACGGCGACGTTCGTGGCTGGCGATCCGGGTGCCACTCCGCCTACTTCCGACAGCATTACTCCGTCGGCTACTCAGACGGTCAACATCGTCAACAGCGGTGCTGCTCTTCTGACAGTGAACTCGATCACGCAAAGCGTGGGCTGCTCCGCCTTCGTCATCTCCCACGCGCCGACACCGTTTGATCTCAACCCCTGCGATCTTCAGCCGATCACGGCTCGGTACGTGGGGCCTTCGCCGCCGGCTACCGGTACGCAGTCCTGCACCCTGACGGTGGACACCAATGCCGGAACGCGCAGCCTCAATCTGGTGGGTACGACTCAGTAACTCGAATCCGAGCTCCGGTACCTGACGAACCGCCCCGGACGGGGCGGTTCGTTTATGTAAGAATCAGCAAGAAACGACATGGCGCCAGCGGGGACGAATCCGAAAATCGAGGAGCTGCGGTTCAAGGTCAAGACCGACCCGAAAAGCCGTCTCTTCTACCCCCTGGCGGAAGAGCTGCGCAAGATCGGTCAGGCCGCGGAGGCCGAGCAGGTCCTCCGCACCGGCCTAGAACACCATCCAACCTACCTCTCCGCATGGGTCGTCCTCGGCCGCGTCCTCCGCGAACAGCAGAAGCACGCCGACGCCGTCCCGGCCCTCTCCAAAGCACTCGACCTCGACCGCGGCAACGTCGTCGCCGCCCGCCTCCTGGCCGACTCCTACTACGCCCTCGGTGAGAAGGTCGAGTCGATCAAGAAGTACAAGCTCGTCCACGCCCTCATGCCTGGCGACGACGAGATCGAGGCAATCATCCACCGCATCGAGACCGAGCTCGCCGGGGCCAGCGACAAAGATCCCTTCGACATCACCTATTCGGGGCTGAACCGGAAACAGGAAATCGCGATCGAAACCGGCGACGACGAGCCGATGGCTGCTGCCCACGAGGAGAGTCCCTTCGACGAGCCGGCCGTGGGGGAGGGCTACACCGCCGACGCCTTCTCGATCGAAGAGCCGCCGGGAGTCCACCTGACGGAGGGGGAAGAGCCCGCCCCGGAAGGAGAAATCGCACCGGGATTCATCCAGGGATCCTTCGACGCCAACGTCCCCCCGCCGCCGCCGCAGGCCGACGATTTCGCCAGGACCCTCACGATGGCGGATCTCTACGCCAACCAGGGCCTGGTCGACGAAGCGCGGGACATCTATGAGGATGTGCTCGCACGCGATCCGGGCAACGAGGCGGTGCGGGCGAAGTTGGAGGCGCTGGAGGCCTCGGGCCTCGGGCCTCAGGCCTCGGAACCCGAGCCCGAGGACGAAGAGCCGACGATGCCGATTCCCGAGGCCCGAGGCCCGAGGCCCGAGGCCCCCTCCCAGCCCAGCCCCGAGGCCCCGAAGGTGAAGAAACTCGAGACCTGGCTTTCGAAGGTCAAGCGCTCCGGGGTGGGGAGTGTTTAGGGAGGTTCTGGCCGGGATTCGCGATCGGGTGGACGGGGCGCTGGCGGTGAGCCTGATCGGGCTGGACGGAATCGCCATCGAAGCCATCAAGAACCCGGCGGTGCCTCTCGACGTGCTCGGCGCCGAATTCGGCGGGTTCATCCGCTCCATCCGGCTGTCCAATACCGATCTGAACACGGGGGAAGTCCTTCAGTTCTCGCTCGTTGCGGAGAAATACGTGACGTTTCTCTCCGCGGTGACGGCCGACTACTTCATCCTCCTGGTGATGCGTCCCGACGGCAACTATGGCCGGGCGCGATTCGAGCTGGCGCGCGCGAAGCATCTGCTTCGAGACGAGCTGGCGTGAGAGGTCGCGATTTTGAACTTCAAAGAGATACTGGAACTGATCGACAAGGTTGCCGAGCGCGGCATCGCCGCGGTCGAGATCGAGCGGGCGGGGACCAGGGTCCGCATCGAAGGGAAGCACGCCCCCTCGCAGGCGGCGCAGCCGGACGCGGCGGTTGCGGCGCCGGCGCCCTCAGCGGCACCGGCCCGAACCGCCGGTGAGGACACCGGCGCTCCAAAGGCCGCGGAAACGGAAGCGGAGAGCGAGGCCGGCCTTCACATCATCACGTCGCCGATCGTGGGGACGTTTTACCGCTCCGCGAATCCCGAGTCGGATGCTTTCGCCAGCGTCGGCGACCGAGTGAGCAAGGGGAAAGTGCTCTGCATCATCGAAGCGATGAAGCTGATGAATGAAATCGAATCCGACGCCGACGGGACGCTGGTGAAGATTTATCCGCAGAACGGGCAGCCGGTGGAGTACGGGGAGAAGCTGTTCGCGGTTCGGATATAGACGTTGGTCGTCCCACCCGCCGAACAACGGACAACCAACTTTCAATCGCATGTTCAATAAAGTCCTCATCGCCAATCGCGGCGAGATCGCCCTTCGCGTCATCATCGCGTGCAAGGAGCTCGGCATCAAGACCGTGGCCGTCCATTCGGAGGCGGACCGCGATTCGCTCCACGTCCGATACGCGGACGACGACGTCTGCATCGGTCCGGCTCTCTCCCGGCAGAGCTACCTGAGCATCTCCAGCATCATCGCCGCCGCGGAGATCACCGGCGCGGACGCCATTCATCCGGGCTATGGGTTTCTCTCCGAGAACGCCCACTTCGCGGAAATCGTCGCCGAGTGCCAGCTGACCTTCATCGGTCCTCCGGCGCGTGCCATCCGCCTGATGGGCGACAAGGCCGTGGCCCGGGAGACCGCGAAGGCTGCCGGCGTGCCGATCATCCCCGGCAGCGACGGCCCGGTGAAAACGCTCGACGAGGCCGGCGGCGTGGCCCGTGACATCGGCTACCCCGTGATTCTGAAAGCGGCGGCCGGCGGCGGCGGCCGCGGCATGCGCATCTGCTGGGACGAGGCCGACCTCGAAAACAGCTATGAGACGGCCCGCATCGAGGCCGAGCGCGCCTTCGGCGCCGCCGACGTCTATCTCGAGAAATACCTCGAACACCCGCGGCACATCGAAATCCAGGTCTTCGGCGACTCGCACGGCCGCATCATCTCCCTCGGTGAGCGCGAATGCTCGATCCAGCGCCGCCACCAGAAACTCATCGAAGAGTCGCCCTCTCCCGCGATCGACGACACCACGCGCAGGAAGATGGGTGATGCGGCGATCCGGCTGTGCCAGAGCGTGAACTACGTCAACGCCGGAACGATCGAGTTCCTCTACCAGGACGGCGAGTTCTACTTCATGGAAATGAACACCCGCATTCAGGTCGAGCACCCGGTCACCGAAGAGGTCACCGGGATGGATCTGGTGAAGGAGCAGATCCTCGTCGCGGCTGGCGACCGCCTCTCCGCGCCGCCGGGAGATCTCCGCCTGCGCGGTCATGCCATCGAGTTCCGCATCAATGCCGAGGACCCCGTCACCTTCGCGCCGAATCCGGGCCGGTTGCGGGAGTTTCATCCGCCGGGGGGACCGGGTGTCCGCGTCGATACGCATGCCTATCGCGACTACGTCGTCCCGCCGCACTACGATTCGCTGATCGCGAAGCTGATCGTGAAGGACAAGACGCGGCCCGACGCGATCGCCCGTGGAAAAAGGGCCCTCGAGCAGTTCATCATCGAGGGTGTGAAGACGACCATCCCCCTGCACCGGGCCATCATTGACGATCCTCGGTTCATGCGCGGGGATCTGTCGACGAGGTTCATGGAGACGTTCGAGAGATGAGAGTCGTTGGTCGAACAACGTCGAGATGAAGATCTACATCGTGGGCTTCATGGGTGCCGGCAAGACCACCGTCGGGCGCGAGCTGTCGGCGCGGGTCGATGCGCCGTTCTTCGACCTCGACGAGCTGATCGAGACCGCGGAGGAAGCTTCCATCAAGGACATCTTCGCGCGGCAGGGTGAACCGTACTTCCGCAAGCGCGAGCGCGACATCCTCCGCTCGACGCGCCACCTGGAGCGTGGGGTCATCGCCACAGGCGGAGGGACGTTCACGTTCGACGAGAACATCCAGTTCATACAGTCCGAGGGATTGTCGGTCTATCTGTCGGCGCCTTACAGCCTTTTGCGCGCCCGCATCGGCGACAAGGTGGGGGAGCGGCCGCTGTTCCGTGACGATGCCGCGGCGCACGAGCTCTACTCCAGCCGGATCCGCTACTACCGGATGGCGGACGTGACCGTGGAGGTCCGCGAGGACGAAACGCCGTCCGAGGTCGTCGAGAGGGTCGTGCTGGAGATGCCGAAGAGCCTCCTCGAGACCGCGCGGAGCGCCGCATGGAGGCGCAGGTGAGGGCGCTCGTGGTGAGCGATCTTCACTCCAACGCCGCGGCGCTGCGCGCCGTCTTCTCCCGCGTGCGGCGGAAACGCTACGACGAGATCGTCTGTCTCGGCGATTTCGTCGGATACGGCGCCGAACCGAACCAGGTCCTCGATGCCATGCGGACCGCGCGCGGCAGGAAGCTGTACATCCGCGGCAACCACGATCGCGTTGCCGCGGGACTCGACGACGCCGCCGCGTTCAATGCCCCGGCTCGTGAAGCGGCATTCTGGAACCGCGACCATCTCAGCGGGCCGAACCGGCGCTTCATCGAAAAGCTGCCCGTGGGGCCCCTCGCGCACGACGGCGTGATGCTCTGCCACGGCTCGCCGGCCGACGAAGACGAATACGTCTTCACGATTCCCCACGCCGCGCAGATCTTCGAGATGTTCGACGCTCCCATCATCCTCTACGGCCACACCCACCTGCCGGTGATCTTCTCGATCGATCGGAATGGTGAGGTCACGGGAACCCTCGTGCGCGGCGAGACGACCTGGCGGTTGGAGCCCGACCGCCGCTATCTCATCAATCCGGGGTCGGTGGGGCAGCCGCGCGACCGCGATCCCGATGCCTCCTTCGCCATCGTCGACACGATCCGCCGGACGGCGAGCTTCTTTCGCGTCGAGTACGCCATCGAGAAGACCCGCGAGGCCATTCTCCGGGCCGGGCTGCCGCGGATTTTGGCGGACCGCCTCCGCGTTGGAACGTGACGCCGCACTCCGAAACGGACACTCATTCTCGAAATGAGGACAGCCTGCCGGCGGCGTGCGGGAGGCGTGCGGGATAAGTGATTGATTTCACAGGTGGAATGCTCATCCATTGGTGGCATGTGCCGCGCACCCGCCACCTGCCCAGGGAGACATCATGAAACGACTCACGCTGCTCACCTCACTCACTCTGGCGCTCGCCATCCCGCTGCAGGCGGATGACGCGCGGCACCAGACCTACATCTCCTATGACGACGGCGGTACGCTCGTCCGTCCGGCCGACGACGACCGCGAGATGGAAGCGCGGGTGAATCTCCCGATCTTCCCGGGCGATGAGGTGATCACCAACCGGCGCGGCCGCACCGAGTTGCGCCTGGCCGACGGCAATATCCTCGCCCTCGACCGCGCCACCGCCATCCGCCTCGTCTCGGCGCTCGACAGCTACGAAGGCGATTCCGAAGAGACGATCGTCGAGCTGCGCTACGGCAAAGTCGCCGTCTACCGGGTCCGCGATGCACGCGAGCACCTCCGCCTCGACACTCCGGGTGCCACCTACTTCGCCTCGAGCGAAGCGATCTTCTCCGTCGAGACCGACTCACGCGGCCGGGATCGCGTGACGGTTCTCGACGGAGTGATCGAAGTACGGACGCCCGCCCGCTCCACCCGCCTTCGCCGGGGGGAGTCCGCCGAGGTCGACAATCGTGGGATGTATGACCTGACTTCCTCGGCCGATGCGTCCGACGATTTCGAGCGCTGGTTTCTCGGTCGCTCGGAGCGCTACGGCCGCGAGGAGAGCCGGTACCTCGATCGCTCCCTTGCCTATTACGAGGACGAGCTGTCGAGCCACGGCTCGTGGATCCACACCAGTCATTACGGGTGGGCGTGGCGGCCGTCGGTCGCCGTGGGGTGGCGGCCGTACCACAACGGATACTGGTCCCGCAGCCGTTACGGCTGCCTCAACTGGGTCTCCTACGAGCCGTGGGGCTGGGTCCCCTATCACTACGGTCGCTGGTCGCATGACCCCTACCACGGATGGTTCTGGGTGCCGGGCATCGGCTACGCCCCCGCCTGGGTCTACTGGTGGTACGGCAACGGATACCTCGGGTGGGCGCCTGCCGGATGGTGGGACCTGCACCGCCCCTACTACAACTGGGCCTATCGGCCGTATCACAACCGCGGCCTGACGTTCGGGGCCGGTTTCTACGGCCGGGTGCGCATCAACGACATCGATCTGCGCCCCTGGACATTCATCGATTCCAATACCATCGTCTCGAATCGCGTCGACCGCGCCGCGCTGACGACCGACGCCATCAGGGCCCGGCTGCAGCGTGACAATGGTGGATTCGCGACCGTGTCGAGCGATCCGGCGCGCTTCACGCGGGAAGAGTTCCGCGATCCGGCGGCCGCGATCAACCGGCGCTGGGAAGGCGTCGACACCGGACGTGCCGGTGCCGGGGCGGCCGTGACGCCCGTGGACGTGACACCGTTCATCCGGCGCGATGCGGAGCTGCCCGACGCGGTCCGCGATCGCGTCGTGCGCAACCGGCCGTCGGACGGCAGCCGTGCACCGCAGCCCGCCGTCATCAGCGGTGGCGGCAGCTCGGGCGGCCTGGCTCCGATCAGGGGGGGAGGGGTGGCTCCGATCGGTCGTGGGGGCCTGGCACCGATCGGCGGCGGAGGCCTGGCGCCGGTGGGCGGATCGAGCGGCTCCACAGGTCAGCGGGTGACCCGCGGCGGAAACACTCCCGCGCCGCCGCGTCAGGATGCGCCGGCCGTCAGAACGCCGGATACGCCGTCCGAGGGGGGAGCGTGGCGCGGCCGCGTGGTCCGTCCCAGCGGCGGCGAAACGCAGCGCGAGAGTAGATCGAGAACGACTACGCCCGCGACCGGGACGCGGGTGACCTCGCCGCCGTCGCGCGACGTGCCGGCGCGCGTGATCGACCGCATCGGCGGCGCGCGCGTGCAGTCGGGCGAGCGCAGCCGGGCGACCCGCGAAAGCGGCTCGTCCTCGACCCCTCCTAAGGTCGATCGTCCGTCGTCGTCGCCGCCGCCACGGGCGAGCAGCGGCGGGTCGAAACCGAGCAGCAGCGGCGGGTCGAAATCCGGCGGGAGTGACAGCGGAAGGATCAAACGGGATCAGTGAGTGTCATCCTGAGCGCCGCAGAGCGCGAAGGATCCCCTTCGAATCGGGGGATCCTTTCGCCGTCTTCGCGGCTCAGGATGACACGGGGTTCGTTAGAATCAGCGGGTGTCCGTGCCTCTCTTCTTCGCCCTCTACTGCATCGAGGCCGGGCTCTTCTTCACCGTGGTGCCGTGGACGCGGCTCTGGACGATGAATCCATGGCTGCACCAGAGCCTCACCATCGGGCTCTGGGTCGATAACCCGTTCGTGCGCGGCTTCGTCTCCGGCTTCGGCATCGTGCACATCCTCGTCGGCGTGAAGGACCTCCTGCGCCTGGCGCGCGCGCGGCGACGGGAGCGCGTGTGAAGCGTCTGCTGATCGTCGAGGACAAGGAATCCCTCGCCCAGATGTTGAAGGAGACGGTCGAGTCGGAAGGGCTGGAGGCGGAGATCGCCGCCACGGGCAGCGATGCCACGAAACGGCTCGCCGACGGCGCGCGCTACATGGCGGTGCTCACGGACCTCCGGCTGCCGGGCGCCGACGGCATCCAGGTTCTCAAGCAGGCCCGTGAATCCGATCCCGATCTGCCGGTCATCGTCATGACCGCATTCGGGACCATCGAAAATGCGGTGGAGGCGATGAAGCTCGGCGCCTACGACTTCGTGCAGAAGCCGGTCGACGTCGATTACCTGATTCTCCTGCTCCGCCGCTGCCGCGAGCATCGCGAGCTCCGCTCGGAGAACCTGCTCCTCAAGGAGGAGTTCCAGAAGCGCTACCGGCTGCCGGCCATCATCGGCGAATCGCCGCGCATGCTCGAGGTCTCTCACGCCGTGCAGAAGGTCGCGCCGACCGACTCCTCGGTGCTGATCCAGGGAGAGTCGGGGACCGGGAAGGAGCTGTTCGCTCGCGCCATTCATCAACTGTCACCGCGCGCCAACCGTCCCTTCGTGGCCATCAACTGCGCCGCCATCCCCGACACGCTCATCGAGAACGAGTTGTTCGGGCACGAGAAGGGATCGTTCACCGGCGCGAGCGCCCGGCAGGCGGGGAAGTTCGAGCTCGCCGACACGGGAACGGTGTTCCTCGACGAGATCGGCGAGCTGGGACAGGGGATCCAGTCGAAGCTTCTCCGGGTGCTGCAGGAACGGAGGTTCGAGCGCATCGGCGGGTCGGCGACGCTCGACGTCGACGTGCGGATCATCTGCGCGACGAACCGGCGGCTCGAGGACGACGTGCGGTCGGGACGGTTCCGCGAGGATCTCTTCTTCCGCGTCAACGTCTTTCCCATCACCGTTCCGCCGCTGCGTGCGCGCCGCGAAGACATCGAGCCGCTGACCGACTTCTTCGTGCAGCGGTTCGCGCGCGAGCTCGGCAAGCCCGGCCTGCGAGTCAGCGACGAGGCGCGGGCCACGCTGCGCGGCTACGCCTGGCCGGGCAATATCCGCGAGCTCGAGAACTGCATCGAGCGGGCGGCCATCCTCTGCGAAAAGAACAGCATCGAGCCGCCCGATCTCCACATCAGCTCCTCCTCGCGCCAGTCGGGCGAGCTGCTGGAGAGCGCCATCGATCTCTCCGGCAACCTCGGCGAAGCCGTCGACCGCGCCACGCGGGCCGTCGAACGTCTCAAGATCATGCACGCTCTCCGCTCCACCGCCTCCCGCTCCGAAGCAGCCGACCTCCTCGGCGTCTCCGCACGGACCCTGCAGGCGAAGATCAAGGAGCTCGAGCTCGATGAGTGATCCCATTCCCACATCGAAGGACGTCGTGGCCTACCTGAACGAGCGCTTCGCCGCGCGCGATCTTCCCTACCGCCTCGAGAACGTCGCCGTCCTCCCCTACATGAATCCGATGTGGCTCGCCAACTGGGATGTCCCGCAGCTCACCGACGCCCCCGAGCGCGACATCATCGAAGAAGAGATCCGCGAAGCCCGCTGGAAGTTCCCTCAGGTCCTGGAGTAATCAGTGCCAGGTGAAGGGGGTGCTGGGGAGGCGGGTGACGTGGCCGGCGCCGTCGACGATCTCGATCTGGACGTCGGTGTGTCGCGGCGTCCCTTTCGGGCGCCTCGGAAGCGTCGCGTGAAGGCCCGGCTCCGGGACTTTGGGGTACCAGGGAAACTGGGCGAGGACGTCAGGGCGCTGGAAGTGCTGCATCGGGATGCGCAGCCGTCCGTTGTCGATGAGGACCGCGGCGCTCCGGATCCCGTGTGGTGAGAGTGCCCACCCCGATACGTCCAGCCGCCGGGTCTGCGAGTCGTGGGGCCTGGGGAGCTCCATCCGGCCGAACGTCGAGGCGTTGTACGTCGCTTTTCCATCGAGAAAACTGCGCAGGCGCTCCTCCGGCCCGAAATCGCGATAGGTCGTCCAGTCGGGCAGATTGCGCGTCAGGGCGAACACCCAGTCGCCCCAGACGCCGCTGTCGAAGCGGCGCAGAAAACGGATGCGGCCCGACTCGATCCCTTCTTCGATCCACGCCGCGGCGCTCGCCGTCCGGTGCGACAGCGCGTCGCCGTGCAGCACGATGAGCCTGGCGCCGCTCTTCTCGAGCAGCGTCGTGAAGGCCGCATCGAGCCGCTGCTGTTCGTACGCTTCGCGAATCGCCCGGTGCACCGGCGGCTCGAACCCGGAAGCCCCGTTCATCAGCGGAACGCGATGCGCTGTCGAATGGAGCATGTAGAGCACCGTCGGCTCGGCGTCGGGCGGCAGCTCGAGCACCGGACCGACTCCGGCATCGGCGAGCCAGCGATAGAAGGGCGGCACGCCGACCGGCGCGTGCATCCATCGGAGCGCCGGGGTCACCTCCACGAGCATCAGCAGCGCCAGAACCGCCGCCATGACGCGGCGCCGCTCGATCAGCGCCTTCGCCCCGAGCGCCGTCCAGACGGCCAGGCCGACGTAGGCGATGACCGCCCACCGCGCCGGGACGCGAAGCGCGCTGAAGGCCGCTACGTGCCGGTAGAGGATCGTGTACAGGAACGCGTTGAGGCCGAGCGAACCGAGAAAGCCGAGAACGATCCAACCGGCGGACGCCCACGCGTCGGGACCGAAGCGTGAGTCGGCGGCCGCTGTGCGCAGCGATCGTCCTCGATCCCCACCGAGCGCGCGCGGGAAACGGATCAGCAGCCGGACGGCGAGCAGGATGATGGTGACCAGGATCGAAAGATTCGTCCGAAGGAGCACCGTCACCGCAGCCGCCCCAACGATGAGGCCATCCAGCAGAATGAGTGGAGCGCGCCTCTCCACACGCGCGCCGGGCGGCACGGCTCGAAGCGCGGGTGAGGACACCCGCGCCCCGCGGGTCATCACGGCGGCGGCGGCCATCAGAAACAGCGGCAGGAGTCCCGGGAAAAGCGTCAGCTCGTTCCGGATGTCGGGCGGCTGGTAGGGGCCGTACACGCGGCTTCGCGTCGTCGTCTGCAGCCAGTTCGCCGGCGTCGCGGATCCCGACCGTACCTCGTCCCGAGACCGTCTCATCCCATACAACTCCGCGACGTGACGATAGGGGAGGAGCACAGGCAGCAGGACGAGGCCCGCGAGCGCCAGGGCAGAGGCGAGCTGGATCCAGAATCGCGCGTCGCGCTTCGAATCCAGCACGGCGAGAACCGCGATGGTGAGCAGGAGCGCCACCCCGCCAAACAGGAGAAAGTGAATGTTGGTCAGACCGTTGATCACGAACGCGCCGAAGACGAGAGCGGCCCGGCCGATCGACGGCCGCCGCCAGTACGCGATCACCGCCGCGAGCAGCAGCGGCAGCCATCCGCTCCAGAGGACCTGCACGTGCGAGAGCTGGTCGAACTTGTACGAGACGAACGCGAAGAAAATGCCGCCGATGATCGACGGCAGCGTCGCGCGTGTGACCACGCGCGCCAGCACGAATGCGCCGTATCCGGCATGTGTGAAACCGAGGAGCAGGAGGATGTTGTAGACGGTCAGCGGCGCGAGGCCGGCCAGCTGGAAAGGAATGGCGAAGATCGCGATGCCGATCAGATTCTCGCTGAAAGCCAGCGGCATCTCCGCCGGATGAAAGATCGGAGCCTGGAACACTCCGAGGGGGTTGTGAATGAGAGCCCATCCCACCCAGTCGATGATCCAGGCGTTGAGAAGCGGATCGCCGAGATCGGGAACCGCGGTCGGCAGCCGGATGGCTAGCGGCCAGGTGGCGGCTACGGCCAGCGCGGCAAAGAGGAGAAAAACGGCCGACTCGCGGATCGCTGGCCGTAGCCGAATGGAGAATGGAGAATTGAGAATTGAGAATGCCGCCGGCCGCCAATTCTCAATTCTCAATTCTCAATTCTCAATTCTTTTCAGGCTTTTCAGAATCTTCGCCCGGTACTCCTTCGCCTTCTCAATGACTTCCGCCTCGTCGATCGTCAGCAGCCGGCCGCGGCGCATCAGAATACGGCCGTCGACGATCGTCGTGACGACGGAGCTGCCGGAGGCGGCGTAGACGATGGCCGACTCGACCGAGTAGACCGGCTGGGAACGAACGTTCTGCAAGTCGATGATGGCGATGTCGGCGCGCTTCCCTTTCTCGAGTGTGCCGATCTTACCGGCGAGGCCGAGGACGCGCGCGCCGCCGATGGTGGCCATCTCCAGGACCTCGCGGGCCGTCAGGGCCTTCGGATCGCTGCGTGTGATCTTCTGCAGGCGCGCCGCGCTGGCCATCTCCTCGATCATGTCGAGGTTGTTGTTCGAGCCCGCCGGACCGTCGGTACCGAGGCCGACGTTGACGCCGATGCGCTGCATCGCCACCACCGGCGCCACACCCGAGGCCAGCATCATGTTGCTCTCTGGGCAATGCACGACGCCGGTGCCCCGCTTCGCGAACTGGTGCAGCTCGTTCTCCGTGAGCCAGACGCCGTGCGCCGCGACGACGTCGGGCCCGAGAAAGCCGATCGATTCGAGGTAGGCGCCCGGCGTCATCCCGTTCGCCCGCTCCGCGACCTGCCGCAGCTCGTCCCGCGTCTCGGAAACGTGGATCAGGATCGGCACGCCCAGCTCCGTGGCCAGCTTCCGGACCTGCTGCAGATGCTCGCGCGAGACGGTGAACGGCGCGTGCGGCGCGAAGGCGGGAGTGATGAGTGGATCGTCCTTCCACTCGGCGACGAACTTCCGCATGTAGGCGATGCCTTCGTCCCACGTCTTGTTGTCGGGCGCGGGAAAATCGATCAGCGTTTCGCCGAGGACGGCGCGGAGCCCGGCGCGCTTCGTTTCTCGCGCGATGTCCGACTCGAAGTAGTACATGTCGCCGAACGTCGTCGTTCCGGAACGGATCATCTCCGCCGCCGCCAGCCGCGTTCCCCACTTCACGAACTCCCGGTCCACATTCTTCGCCTC
>DATLFC010000088.1:0-13614 GCA_035525015.1 Thermoanaerobaculia bacterium
GCGGGCCACGAACCCGCATCCGAGCTGCACGGCCAGCGCACAGAGATCCATCGGCGGCAGGTCGTTGAGGACGCCGGTCTTGAGCTTCGATCCCTCGTCCGCGGTGGCGGAGAACTGGCCCTTGGTCAGGCCGTACACGCCGTTGTTCTCGATGATGTAGACCATCGGGATGTTGCGCCGGACCATGTGCATGAACTGCCCGAGGCCGATCGAGGCCGTGTCACCGTCACCCGACACGCCGATGCCCATCAGCGTGTGGTTGGCCAGCGCCGCGCCGGTGGCCACGGCGGGCATCCGTCCGTGTACGGCGTTGAATCCGTGGGAGCGTGACAGAAAGTATGCCGGGGTCTTCGACGAACATCCGATGCCGGAGAACTTGACGACCTTCTCCGGCTTGACGCTCATCTCGTAGAAGGCGCGGATGATCTGATTGCTGATGGCGTCGTGTCCACAGCCGGCGCAGAGCGTCGACTTGCCGCCGTGGTAGTCGGTGGCTTTCAGCCCGAGACGGTTTTCCTTCGCCGGTTCGGCGCTGCTGGTCTTCAGTACGCTCTCGGCCATCTCAATCCTCCATCCGCGGCTGCCGCGGAGCGGCGCCGGCGCGGGCCTTCGTTCCCACCGCTCCGCGAACCATCAAAAGCGGATCCGGTGCCTCGACCGTCGACTCCATCTCCAGCACGGCGTTGGTGATGAAGCGGGCGTCGCAGGGCAATCCGGTGTAGTGCAGAACTTTTCTGATCTTGTGCTGGTCGTTGCCGACTTCGAGGCGGATGAGGTCCGCCATCTGTCCATCGCGGTTCTGTTCGACCACGTAGATCCGGTCGTGCTCGGCGACGAAGCGCTTCACGTCGTCATTCATGGGGAGGGCGCGCAGACGCAGATAGCTCGTCTCGACGCCGCGCTCGCTGCGCAGCTGGTGCCGCGATTCCTCCAACGGCCAGTCCGTGGTGCCGTAGGCGATCATGCCGATCGTCGCGTCCGGATGCCGGTCGATGACCGGTTTCGGCACGAGCTCCTTCGCCGTCTCGATCTTTTTCGCCAGGCGGTCGACCGTCGCTTTGTAATCTTCCGGCTTCTCCGAATAGCGCGCCATCGAGTCGTGGCCCGATCCGCGCGTGAAGTACGAAGCCATGGGGTGATCGGTTCCCGGCAGCGTGCGCCACGGAATGCCGTCGCCGTCGACATCCGCGTACCGGCTCCATTTGCCGCCGAGCTCGTCAAGCTGCTCCTTCCCGAGAACCTTCCCGCGACGAATCGGTTTGTCGGGATAGGGGAACGGATCAGACATCCAGTTGTTCATCCCCAGATCGAGATCGGAGAGGACGAACACGGGCGTCTGGAACATCTCGGTGAGATCGAGCGCTTCGCTGCCGAAGTCGAAGCACTCCCTGACCGACGACGGGAAGAGGACGATGTGCTGCGTGTCGCCGTGAGAGAGATACCAGACCTGCGTGACGTCGCCCTGCGCGGTCCGGGTCGGAAGACCGGTCGACGGTCCCACGCGCTGAATGTCCCACACGACACCGGGGATCTCGGCGAAGTAACCGAGCCCGGCAAACTCACTCATCAGGGAGATGCCGGGTCCGGCGGTGGAAGTCATCGACCGCGCGCCTGCCCAGCCTGCGCCGAGCACCATGCCGATCGCAGCCAGCTCATCCTCGGCCTGCACGATGGCGAACGTGGCCTTGCCGTCGGGACCGATCCGATGCTGCTTCATGTAGTCGATCAGCGACTCGCACAACGATGACGAGGGAGTGATCGGGTACCACGTCACCACGGTGACGCCGCCGAACATCGCGCCGATCGCCGCCGCGGCGTTGCCGTCGATGATGATCTTGCCGGCGGTGGCGTTCATCCGCTCGATCCGCCAGCGGTTCTGCTTCGGCAGCTCGTTTTTCGCGAACTCCATGCCCTTGTCGATCGCCAGCACGTTCGGGTCGATCGCTTTCTGTTTCCCCTTGAACTGCTTCGTGATGGCCACGACGATCTCTTCGCGGTCGATCCCGATCAGCTCTGCGACGATGCCGACGTAGATCATGTTCGTCAGCAGCTTCCGCAGCCGGGAGTCGGTGCTCAGCTCCGCGGCCAGCTTCGCGAACGGAACCTCGAAGAACAAGATGTCGTTGCGGATCGTCTTGCAATTCAGCGGCGCGTCGTAGATGCAGAGCGAGCCCGGGTCGAGCGCCTCCACGTCTTCCCGCGCGGTCTGCGCATTCATGCAGACCATCAGATCGACTTCCTTCTTACGCGCTACCCAGCCGTCCTTGTTCGCCCGGATCGTGAACCACGTCGGAAGTCCGGCGATGTTCGATGGGAACATGTTCTTGCCGCTGACCGGGACGCCCATCTGAAAGATCGAGCGCATCAGGACGTTGTTCGACGACTGCGATCCGGAACCGTTGACCGTCGCCACGTGGATCGTCAGATCGTTGACGCTCGGTTGCTCTCCATCGGTGGTCTCAGCGAGCAAAGCAGGCGCTGTCAGTGTGTCGGACACCGGCACTCTCCTCTGGATTCGGGGGTGGGGTTGCGTTTGGATTGATCGGGGGGTGTATCCATTTCTACCGGAGATGACGATTGTATAGCAGCCGCGCTCACCCCGCCCACAGCAGGACGGCCGCGTACGCGCGCCAGGGACGCCACCGCTCTGCCCGTCTCAACAGCTCTTTTTCGGTCAGATTTCCCGCAGCGCGGCGCAGGACGAGGTCGCCGGCCGGAAAGGCGTCGGCCTCACCGTGGGCGCGCATGGCGATGTAATTCGCCGTCCACGGCCCCACGCCGGGCAGGTCCCGCAGGTGGGCAATCGTCTGTTCCAGCGTCGGGCCGCGCTCCAGAGCGAACCCGGCCGCGACATGGCTCGCGGCCGTCCGGATGGCCTCGAACCTCCGTCGCGGCATGCCGAGGTGCAGCGGGGCGGTGGCGAGGCGCTCCGGCGTCGGGAACGCCAGCGCCCCGTTCCGACGCTCGCCGCACCCTTCCACGAGCGCCCCGAGGAGCGAGCGCGCCGCCGCGACGCTGATCTGCTGCCCGACGATCGCGCGGATCACGATCTCGAACGGATCCCACCCCCCCGGCAGGCGGATGCCGCGATGCCGCCGGACGAGTGGCGCCAGCAGCCGGTCGCGCTGCAGATGTGCGGCGATCAACGCCGAGTTGGCGTCGACGTCGAACAGATGGCGCACGCGGCGCGGCGTCTCCTCGTCGCCTCCCGTGACGATGAACCGGCGCCGCCTCGGATCGCGCCGGACGGTCACCGATCCTCGCCGGTAGCCATTCGCCTCGACGGTCTCCACACCGGCGATCGCCCGCCGTGAGAGAAACGCCGAAAGATGCCGCCAGTCGAGCGCGCCGCGCCATGGGATCTCCTGCACGATGACGTAAATTATGAGGCGTCATCCTCGCGATAGACTGCGGGCCGATGCTCCGGACGATCTGGGCCGCTCTCGTGGCGCTGCTGGCAACGGTCCCGCTGGCGTCGGCCACCATCATCGTCGCCTCGGTGCGCGGGAACTCGCCGGCCATCGAACGGATCATCCAGCTGTGGGCGCGTCTGATCCTCTGGGGCGCAGGCATCCAGCTGCGAACCGAGAATACGGAGCTTCTCGATCCCTCGCAGCGCTACATCATCGTGGCGAACCACTACAGCTATTTCGACATCCCCTCCGTTTTCGCCGCGATCCCGCAGCCGATCCGCTTCCTGGCCAAGCAGAGTCTCTTCAAGATTCCGATCTTCGGCTGGGCCATCGCCCGGGCCGGATTCATTCCCATTGACCGGAAGAACCGCCGGACCGCGGTGAAGTCGTTCGACCTGGCCGCCGCGCGCGTCCGGAAAGGCAACACCATCGTCGTCTTTCCCGAGGAGGGACGCTCGCGCGACGGCCGGCTGCGCCCCTTCCAGCGAGGGGGCTTCCTCCTGGCCCTCAAGACGGAGCTGCCGGTAGTCCCGGTGGCGATCAAAGGAACGTGGGAAGTCTTCCGGGCCGGCGCCATGCGCGTCACGCCGGGACCGGTCACCATCACGATAACGCACCCCATTCCGACCGCGGGACTCACGCTTCGCGACAAGGAGCGGATGGCGGAGGAGTCGCGGAACCGGATCGGGCGGATTCTCTTCGGTCCGGAGTTCAGCGCCAGTCCGACAGCACCGCCCGAATCAGAGGAAGCTCCTCCGGCAGAACGGTTCGAAGGTCGATCGTGAACACCTCATCGGCGACGCGGCCGGCGATCGGCGTCGTCGACTCGAGAAATCTGCGATCGTGCATCGCCGCGTCGCCGTCGATCGCGACAGCAATCGAAGGAATCGATTCGTTCGGAGTCGTCCCGCCGCCGAGGACGGCGCGGCTCTCGATGACGCGTGCCGGGGTCCCCGCGGTCAACGCCTCCGCACGGCGCCGCAGCTCGTCGACCGGCGTAGCCAGCATCCTGTAGATGGGGATGGACTCTTCGTGCTTCCCCGTGGCGAACGCGCGAAGCGCTGCGCCGACGATCGCGTACGACTCTTTCCCGGCGCGGACGGCGCGCAGGAGAGGGTGCCGCCGGCAACGCTCGACGATCTCCTCGCGACCGATGATCAGCCCTCCCTGCGTGGCGCCAATGAGCTTGTCCGTCGAGCAGGTCACCGCGTCGGCTCCCGACTCGATCAGCTCGCGAATCGTCGGCGCGCTCGAGAACCCGTAAGGCGCCAGGTCGACCACCCGCCCGCTTCCCTCGTCGTACAGCAGCGGAACGCGCTTCGACTTCGCGACGGCGACGAGCTCATCGATCGACGGCGTCTCGGTGAAACCGACGATGTCGAAGTTCGAACGGTGCACCCGCAGGATGGCCGCCGTCTTTCTGCTGACGGCCCCCGCGTAATCCGCCGATCGCGTCCGGTTCGTCGTCCCCACCTCGCGGAGTTTCGCCCCTCCCTGCTGGATCACTTCCGGCACGCGGAATCCGCCGCCGATCTCGACCAGCTCCCCGCGTGACACGATCACTTCCCTTTTCGCGGCGACAGCCGACAGCAGCAACAACACCGCGGCGGCGTTGTTGTTCGTCAGGATCGCCGCCTCGCAGCCGAACAGTGAGCGGCAGAGTGAGCCCAGCAGCTCGTCCCGTTTCCCACGTGCCCCCGTCGCGAGATCGAACTCGAGATTCGAGTAGGCCGCCACGACATCCGCCGCGCCGCTCCAGAGCGCCGGGTCGACCGGTGACCGACCCAGGTTCGTATGGATGATCACCCCCGTCCCGTTGATCACGCGGCGGAGAGCGGAAGACGTCGAAACTTCGAGACGGGACCGGACGCTGGCAGCCGCGCGCGCCTCCTCCCACGGCTCCCGGCGCTCCCGCAGGGAGGCGAGATGCCGGGTCAGGGCCACTTTGACGGCATCACGACCGAACTCTGACGCCAGACTCACGAAAGGGGGCGTAGAAAGGACCCGTTCCACCGACGGAATCGAGCGGAGGGCCGCGGCCGCGGAATCTGCGGCTGGCACCGCCGCTTTACGCATGGCAGGTCACGCCGTATTGTAGTCAGGAGAGACATCAGGGCAGCCAATGCAGAAACAGGACGACGAGCTGGACAAGCTCGAAGAAGACATCCGGCGCCTCAAGAACAAGTACGACCAGTACTTCGCCGGAATCCAGAAGATGCCGCCCATGACGGAACGGCGGAACCTGGAAGGCGTCATCCACGATCTGAACAGACAGAAGATGCGTGACAACACGCGCCGCTTCCGCTTCAGCACCCTCCAGGGCCGCTACAACCAGTACCGCGAAATGTGGGGACGGCGGATGCGCGAGCGGGAAGAGGGACCTCTCGACTTCCGCAGAAGGCAGGCCGCCATGGAGTCCCCGACGACCGAGCCTCCCCCTCCGCCGGAGCGTTCCACCGCCGGCCGCGTAACGTCGAACGGGGCAGATCCGTATGTAAAAGTGGCCGCCGGCCCGAATGGTGATGAGATCCGGCGCCTGTACGACCAGTTGAATCAGGAGCACGGCAAGCTCGGGACGCGGCCCAACATGACCTTCGAACAGCTGCGCGACATGATCACGAAGCAGAGCGAGGTCGTCCGGTCGCGGTACAAAGTCGACGCCGTCGGGTTCCGGGTGGAAACGGTAGACGGCAAAGTGAAGCTGAAGGCAAAACCAATCCAGGAACGATAGATGACACGAATCCTCATCGCCGCGGTCGCGCTCTCCCTTGCCGGATGCGCGGCGCTGCACGACCCCAACCCGTACGATCCACCTCCCTTCTACGCGCAATTCCTGAACACGGGCAGTGAACTCGATGCGGAGATCGCGCACAACCTCGAGGCCCTCCGGCAGCAGCCGGGCTCGCCGGTGCTTCACAACCGCCTCGGCCAGCTGCTCGTGGTCAAAAAGTTCCCGAAGGACGCCGCCCGCGAGTTCGAGCGCGCCATCAATCTCGATTCCGGCTTCTACCCTGCCTGGTACAACCTCGGCCTCGTCCGCCAGTCGCTCGGCGACACAACCGGCGCCAGGCGCGCCTTCCGCAGAGCCGTGAATTACCGGAAGGGTCACGGTCCGGCTCTCTTCGAGCTCGGACTCCTGGCGGAGAAGGCAGGCGACCACTCGGCGGCGATCGACTACTACTCGAAGGCGCTGCACCACAATCCGGAGCTCTTGAACGTACGGATCAATCCCCGCGTCCTCGACTCGCGCCTGATGTACCTGGCGCTCGTGGAGAAATACCAGCGGGACCACGACCGCGAGAGCGCGATCTTCCAGCCTCCTCCGACCGGGTACGTCGAGCCCGCGCACAGGGCTCCGTCGGACGAGGCCACCGCCGCGGAGATCGTCACGCCGGCCCCGCCGGTGACCGATCCGGGGACGCAGACGCCGCCGCCGGGCCGATGATCCCGGCCGGCGCGCTACAATGCGCCGCTTGTTGACGGCGACGATCAGAGCAGCGGAAAGATCCTCCCTTCTCGGCTTTTCCGACATCGTCCGCATCCGCAATCGCGTCCTGGAGATGAAGGCCGGCGGCGCGCGCGTCCTGCAGCTCGAGGGCGGCGAACCGTTCATGCCGACACCTGACTTCGTCAAGCAGGCCATGAAGGACGCCCTCGACCAGAACCAGACGCGCTACGCGCCGTCGTCGGGCATCGCGCCGCTCCTCGAGGCCATCCGCGCGAAGCTCGCGGAGAAGAACGCCATCGCGGCTGAAAGCGGCGACATCATCGTGACCAGCGGCGGCGCCCATGCGCTCTTCTGCGCCTTTCAGGCGTCGGTGAATCCGGGCGACGAGGTGATGTTCTTCGCTCCCTACTGGACGCCCATCAGGGACCAGGTCTCGTTTTCCGGCGGCACGCCGGTCCGCGTTCCGTGGATCGACATCCGCGGCGTCGCCGATCCGCGGCCCGTTCTCGAGGAGCGCCGGACAGCGCGCACGCGCGTCCTCTACGTCAATTCGCCCGCCAATCCGACCGGGGACGTCCTGACGCGGCCGCAACTCGAATCGATCGCCCGTTTCGCAACGGACCACAATCTGATCGTCATCGCGGACGAGGCCTACGAGGATCTCGTCTACGATGGTGCGCATGTCTCGATGGCATCGCTGCCGGGGATGTTCGACCGGACCATCAGCGTGTTCACGCTGAGCAAGAGCTTCGCGATGACGGGCTGGCGCATCGGCTACCTCGCAGCGCCGAAGCCGCTGATGGAGCTCATTCGCAAGCTCGTCCTCAATACGGTGAACGGGGTCTCGACCCCGACGCAGTTCGCCGCGGTGGCCGCGGTCACGCACAACCGCGATTACTTCGAGTCGGTCCGGGCGGAGTACCGCCGCCGCCGCGACCTTCTCGTTCGCGGCCTCGAGGAGGCCGGCTTCCGCTGCCTCACACCACCCGGGGCGTTCTATCTCTTTCCAGACGTCAGGCAGCGTCTCGGCGGCGATTCCTGGAAGGCGATGGAGACGCTGCTCGAGCGAACCACCATCGCCTCGGTCCCCGGCGTGGTGTTCGGCCCCGAGGGGGAGGGACATCTTCGCGTGTCTTTCTCGACGACCATCGAGGTGATCGAGCAGTCGGTCGAGGCTCTGCGCGCCCTATGAGCGACCAGCCGGAAGCGACCGAGGTCCCCGAGAGTGAGCTGATCCGAATCCGGCGTGAAAAGCTCGAGCGGATCGCCGCGCTCGGGTTCGATCCGTATCCGACGAAAGCCGACACCGACACGACCATCGCCGCGGTCGTGGCGACTCATGGCGGCAAGCCGGCCGATGCCCTGACGGACGAAATGCCGCGCGTGAAGATCGCCGGACGGATCATGACCATCCGGGAGTTCGGCAAGACCGCGTTCCTCGTCCTGTCGGAGGGGACGGCGCGCATCCAGGTCTATTGCAGGAAGGACACGCTCCCGGAGCGCGAATGGGAGCTGTATCGCAACCTCGACGCCGGCGACTGGGTCTCCGCGTCGGGCCCGGTCTTCCGGACGAAGACGAACGAGCTCTCCATCAGGGCCGAGCGCCTCGGCTTTCTCGTCAAGGCGCTCCGGCCGCTGCCCGGCAAATGGCACGGACTGACCGACGTCGAACAACGCTATCGCCAGCGCTACGTCGACCTCATCGTCAACGACGATGTGAAGGAGACGTTCGAAACGCGCGCGAAGATCGTCCGCCACATCCGCAACTGGTTCGACAGCCACGGCTACATCGAGGTGGAGACGCCGATGATGCAGCCGATCGCCGGCGGCGCCGCGGCGCGGCCGTTCGTCACGCATCACAACGCGCTCGATGTCGACCTCTTTCTCCGCATCGCACCGGAGCTGTACCTGAAGCGGCTGATCGTCGGCGGGCTTCCGCGGGTCTACGAGATCAACCGCAATTTCCGGAACGAGGGGATCTCCACCCAGCACAACCCCGAGTTCACGATGCTCGAGTTCTACGAGGCCTATGCCGATTACGAGAAGCTGATGGCGCTCACCGAGGAGCTGCTCAGCGGGCTCGTCACCGACATCAAGGACACCGACACCGTGCCGTTCCGCGGGAACGAGATCTCATTCCGCCGGCCCTTCGCCCGCTTCACGATGAAAGAAGCGATCGTCCACTTCGCAGCGCAGAAGGGTCTCGAGATGGAGACGGCCTGGCTCGAGGATCGGGAGAGGCTGGCCGGTCTCGTGGCGAAGTACGGCCAGCACCACCCGGTAAAGGCCGACGGCACGGAGGCCCCCAAGGGGACGCGGGTCCAGCAGATCGAGAAGATGAATGACGGAAAGCTCGTCGCCGAGCTGTTCGAGTCGATCGCCGAAGAGCATCTGATCAACCCGACCTTCATCACCGATTTTCCCGTGGAGGTCTCACCGCTCTCGAAACAGCGGAAGGACGACCCCCGCTATGTGGAACGGTTCGAGCTGTACATCGGCGGGATGGAAGTGGCCAACGCCTTTTCGGAGCTGAACGACCCCGACGAGCAGGATCGGCGGTTCCAGCAGCAGCTCTCCGAGCGCGCCCGTGGCGACGAGGAGGCGCATCAGGCCGACGACGACTACGTGAACGCGCTGCAGTACGGGATGCCGCCCACCGGCGGCGAGGGCGTCGGCATCGACCGCCTGACCATGATCCTCACCGATTCGGCCTCGATCCGCGACGTGATTCTCTTCCCTCTCATGCGGCCGAAATGATCGAGTCCCGCATTGCCCGGCGTTATCTGTGGGCCGCGCGGAGGCAGCGGCACACCGCGTTCCTTTCGCTCATCAGCATGCTCGGCCTTGCCGTCGGCGTGGCCACGCTCCTGATCTCGATCGCCCTGCTGTCCGGCCTGCAGGGGCAGATCACCGGCCGCCTCATCGCATCCAGTCCGCAGGTGCTGATCGAGCCGGCCGGGAGCAATACGATCGAAGAGGCGGAGGAAATCGTCGCCGCGGCGAGAGAGCTGGGGGCGCGCGAAGTGCTTCCGATCGTCAGCGGCATCGGCTGGGGCGCGAACCAGAGCGAGAACCGCGGCCGGCCGATGAGAATCCGGAGTGGAGAGAAGGGCGCCGGCGCCGGCGCTCCGGCGATCGCGCTGACCCGCGACTTCGCCGCGTCGGTCGGACTCGATGTCGGAGAGCTCGTCACCGTCGTGGCGCCGCGGACGCGGCTCACCCCCTTCGGGCCCGTCCCCGTGGTGCGCACCTATGAGATCGAGCGCCTCTTCATGCCGGATACAGAGGAGATGTTCGACGCCGCGCTGCCGATGGAGGAAGCGGCGGCGCTGTTCGGCACCGAAGGTCCGACGTCGATCGAGATCTACGGCGAACAGGAGGCGGCGGAATCGATGCAGAGCGCGCTCGCGGCGAAGTTTCCCGGAGTGCAGGTCAAAACCTGGAAGGAGATCAACCGACCGCTCTTCCTGGCGTTGCGGCTGGAGAAGATCGTGATGTTCGCGACCATCTCACTCATCATCTTCGTCGCCGCGCTGAACCTGATCTCGTCGCTCTCGATGCTGATCCTGGAGAAACGGCCGTCGGTCGGGATCCTGCGCACGCTCGGGGCCAGCGAACGCAACATCCTGTCGATCTTCCTTCAGGTGGGACTGCTCATCGGGCTCACCGGCACCCTGCTCGGCAACCTGATCGGCATCGGGTTCTCGTGGGCCGCGAACCGCTTCCAGCTCGTTCCGCTGCCGCGTGAGATCTACTACATCCCCTATCTGCCGTTCCGCCTCGACGCCGCCGACATCATCGGCGTCAACGTCGTGGCCGTGCTGCTGTCGGTTCTGGCGACGTGGTACCCGGCACGCGTCGCCTCGCGGCTCGACCCGATCACCGCGATCCGCGAGGAATGACATGCGCCGCTTCGTGCGCCTCTGTTCGACAGACTCCTGGGATTCGAGGTTCGAGGTTCTAGGGAAGAGGTGGCGCGGCGACCTCTTCCCTCGAACCTCGGCCCTCGAACCTGGAGCGAAGCGACGTACCGGCTCCGCTTGCGCGACTGATCACAACCTTCGGGTCATGATCACGGCTGCTTCGCCATCCGGGTAATACCGCGGGCGGATGTACGCCGGCTCGAATCCGAGGAATCGGTAGAAATCCTGCGCGGGCTGGTTGGACTGTCTCACCTCGAGCGAGAGAAGCCTGATCTCGCGCGCACGCGCCGCCTCCAGGCAGCCGTCCATCATGGCCACGGCGATGCCGCGCCGCCGTTCCTCTTCGATCACGGCGATCTTGTTGATGTGCATCTCATCGAGCACGGTCATGGCGAAGACGTAGCCGGCGAGGTTCCGGCCGCGCACCGCCACGAGGCAGATCCGGCCGCTCTGGTGCAGTTCGCTGGCGAAGAACTCCCGCCGCCACGGAATTGGAAAGCAGGCCTGCTCGAGTCGATGGATGGCGTCGAGATCGGCATCGCGCGCGGCGCGGATCTCGACCTCCGCGGTCACCGGCTCCTCTTCTGCTGCAGCTTCACCTCCGCCTCGGCGAGGCGGACGTAAATGGGGGTCGCGTCGGCAAAGCGGTCGAGGTCTCCCTCCGCCGCCGCGCGGTGCGCGCGGCGCGCCGCGCCGGCGGCCACGTTCTGCCGTTCCGCGAACTCCGCAACGGTGATGATCCGCCCGGAGAGCTCCGCCCGCTCGGCCGCCGTCAGGAGCCGCGGCGGAGACGTCTCACGGCCGCCAGCGAAGTGCGAGACATAAAACTCGCCCCGCCCGGCATCGTCGGCGATCACCACGTCGTCGTCGAAGGAGGAGGCGATCGCCTCGTGCGTCGACATGGCGCAGACCGGGCGGCCGAGAACCAGCGCCAGCCCCTGGACGGTAGCCAGACCGATCCGGACGCCGGTGAACGAGCCGGGGCCCCGCGTCACGGCGAAAAGGTCGATCGAGGTGCGGGAAACCGCGGCCTCGGTCAGCAGCCAGTCGATCGCCGGAAGGAGCTTCTCGTTGCGCGACCCTTTGCCTTCGAGCGAGAGCGCACCGATCAGGGCGTCATCGCGCAGCAGCGCAACGGAAAGGAGCGGAAGCGACGTGTCGACGCCGAGGATGATCACGTGTCACTCGTAACGGGTCACCCGTCCTTTTTCAAGCCGGGCATCTGCAGATCGACGAGGTCGATCCCGATCTGCCGGGCTACTTCCTGGGAGCGCTCGTCCCGATAGAACTCGCCGTAATAGATCCGGCGGATGCCGGCGTTGGCGATGAGCTTGAAGCAGTTCCAGCAGGGGGAGGCGGTCGTATACAGCTCGCTCCCCTCGATCGACACGCCGTTCTTGGCCGCCTGCAGAATGGCATTGGCCTCGGCGTGCACGGTGGTGATGCAGTGGCCGTCCTCGACCACGCAGCCGATGTCCTCGCAGTGGGGGAGGCCGCGGACCGACCCGTTGTAACCGGTCGACAGAACGGTCCGGTCGCGGACGATCACCGCGCCGACGTGTTTTCGCTGGCAGGTGGCGCGGGTGGCCGCCTGGTGAGCGATTCCCATGAAGTATTCGTTCCAGCCGGCGCGCATGAGAGCGGCGCATTCTAGCAGGGGGGCGTGGGGGGAATCGGCGCAGGGGCGCCGACGATGATTCTGACATGGAACAGGCGTGGAACAGTCATTATTATTATGAGCATTAAACGAGAAGATCCCGCGTTATGGACACAATATGCCGTAGTACCATATTTTCGGCATGGAACTCTCTGAATCTGGAGGAGTTGGGCGTATGCCAGCACTTTCCATTAACGCACGCTTTGGGATGAGTTAGTCGTTGACTCTCCTCAGGCGTTCCTTACAATACGCCATCACGTAAGGCCCAAAATTCACCGAGTTGTCTACAAACTGGAGAACGCATGGACAAGCGCTACTCGACGATCATTTTTGTCCCGCACGCGCGGGCCAAATTCCGAAAGTTGAAGGTCTCGCACCGTCTTCTGTTCTCCGTCGTTTCCCTCATCACCGCGTCGCTCTGCCTTTCCACGTTCTTCTCCGTCCAGTACTTCACGTCACTCTCCCGGACTCACGAGCTTTCCAGCCTTCGCAGCGAGAACCGCGACCTGCAGGTGGCCAACGAGCAGTTCAGCAAGTCGGTGGAGTCGCTCCGCACGCAGCTGCGGACGGTCGAAGAGAAGACGCGAAAGCTGGCCATCGTGGCCGGCATCAGCACGCTCGATGAAACGAGCATCGGCGGCGTGGGCGGTACCCGCACCGACCCCATGACCCTTCCGTTCCGCGATGACATCGACAAGATGAGCTTCCGCTCGCATCGCCTCGAGCGCGACCTGGCCGTCCTGGAAGAGAAGTTCGTCGCCCAGTACCACCTCCTCTCCACCACCCCCTCGATCGCCCCGGTGCGCGGCATCCTCACCGACGGATTCGGCGGACGTTCCGATCCCTTCACCGGGGAACCGGGACAGCATGGAGGGATCGACATCTCGTCGGCCGTCGGGCAGCCCGTCCGAGCTCCGGCAGACGGGACCGTCGTCAAGGCCACGTTCGAGGGCGGTTACGGAAACGTCATCTACCTTTCCCACGGGAACGGCTATGCGACGCGCTACGGCCACCTCTCCGGCTTCGCCATCCGGCCGGGCCAGCGTGTGAAGCGCGGCGACGTGATCGGCTACGTCGGCTCGACCGGCCGCTCGACCGGCCCGCACCTCCACTACGAGGTCCGGCTCGACAACAGAGCCGTGAACCCGCTCGAGTACATCCTCAACGCGTTCT
>DATLFC010000092.1:0-2449 GCA_035525015.1 Thermoanaerobaculia bacterium
CTGACCGACGATCTGATTGCGCTCGCCGATCGTGGTCGGACCTTCGATCCGCGTGTGCGGCCCGATGACCGTGCCGGCGCCGATCGTCACCTGCGGCCCGATGACGCTGTACGCGCCGACCACGACGTCGCGCCCGATCGAAGCGTCGCTGCTGATGATGGCTGTGGCGTCGATCCCTCGCGACATCATCACTCCGGCCGGTCCACCATGATCGAGAGCATCTCCGCCTCCGCCGCCACCTCATCGCCGACCCGAGCCACGCCGTGAATCCTCACCGTCGGCCCGCGCCGCTGCATGACGTCACACTCCAGCCGCAGCTGGTCTCCCGGCACGACCGGCCGCCGGAAGCGGGCCTTGTCCACCCCGCCGAACAGAAAGAGCTTTTTCTCCCGATCGGCAACGTCGCGAACGAACAGCACCGCGCCGCACTGCGCCAGCGCCTCGATGATCAGGACGCCCGGCATGACCGGCGCACCGGGAAAATGCCCCTGGAAGAACTGCTCGTTCGCGGTGACGTTCTTCAGTCCGACGATCCGCTTCCCGTCTTCGATCTCCAGGATGCGGTCGACGAGGAGCATCGGATAGCGATGCGGCAGCAGCTTCATGATCTCGACGATGCTCATCATCACTTCGTCACCTTCTTCTCCAGTTCTTCGAGGCGGCGGATCAGATCGGGAAGCCGCCCGATCAGCACTTCACGGCGCGCGAACTCGCGAAACGGCACCGCCGGCGTCCCCATGACTTTCCCCGACTCGACATCTTTGATCACAGCCGACTGTGCGGCCACCTGCACGCCCGCCCCGATCTTCAGATGTCCGGAGATCCCCGACTGTCCGGCCATGACGACGTAGTCGCCGAGCTCGCACGATCCGGCCAGGGCCACCTGCGAGATCAGCAGGCAATGCCGCCCGACCTTGACGTTATGCCCGATCTGCACGAGGTTGTCGATTTTCGTCCCCTCGCCGATCACAGTCTCGCCGAGCGCCGCCCGGTCGATACACGTTCCCGCGCCGACCTCCACGTCATCCTCGATCCGCACGATGCCGATCTGCGGAATCTTGTGATGCTTCCCACCCTCCTGCGCAAAGCCGTAGCCGTCCGCGCCGATCACCACGCCGCTGTGAACGATGCAGCGCCTGCCGATCTGCGACCGCTCGTAGAGCGAGACGTGCGGGTAGATCACCGTGCCGTCGCCGATCACGCATCCCGGCTCGATCGCCACGTGCGAATAGATGACCACGTCGTCGCCGATGACCGTGCCGTCGCCGATCGTGGTGAACGGTCCGACGGCGGCGTTCCGTCCCAGCCGCGCGGACGCTGCCACCGAGGCCAGCGGCGAAACGCCTTGCGGCCTCGGACGCCCGGCAAAGTAGCGCCCGACGACGGTTGCCATCGCGTAGTAGGGGTCCCTCACCCGGATGAACCGCGTCGATTTGCCGGGATGATCGGCCGCCACGAGAATGGCCGCCGCCTTCGTCGTCTCGAGCAGCGGCGCGTAGCGGGGATTCGAGAGAAAGCTCAGGTGCTGCTCCTGCGCTTCTCCGAGCGGGGCCACGCCGGCGATGCGGATTTCGCGCGCCCCTTCGTACGTGCCGCCCACCAGGTCGGCGATCTCGCCGACTGTCACCTCAGGCATGGCGGCGGATTGTATCCGACAACAAAAAAGCCGCCCGAGGGCGGCTTGTGAGAGTGTCATTCCGAGTGCCGGAGAGCGCGAGGAATCCCCCCCCGTCCGACGGGAGATCCTTCGCCGTCTTCGCGGCTCAGGATGACACGTTTTACGGGCGGTTCGAAGCGGAGGGGGTACCCGAGGCGGGGTTCGAGGCGACGGCGGCGTTGAACCGCTGGACGACGGTGTCCGTCAGATCGATCGCGTCCGAGGCGTAGACCAGGCCGGACTCGAACTTGTTGAAGATCGCCGCCAGCCCCATCTCCTTGCCGAGGGCGTCGATGACCGGCTTGATCTTGTTCTCGAGCTCGAGCAGAGCGCGGTCGCGCGCCTCGCCCACCTCACGGTCGGCGTCCTGCGCGAAGCGCTGCATCGAAATCTTGCGATCGTTGATCTGCTTCGACAGTTCCGTGACCTTGTCTTCGCTCAGCGACAGGCGCTTGGTGCTCAGCTCGGTCTCGAGCCGTCGCAGCTCGTCTTCCATCCCTTTGGCCTTGGCGATGCGCTCGTCCTGCATCTTCTTGAGGCGCTCGTAGGCGGTCTTCCCCGCCGTCGAGGTGGCCAGCACCTTCTGAACATCGATCACGGCAACTTTTGCGGGCGCGTTCTGCGCCATCGCCGGTACCGCCATGGCCGCGATCACGGCCGATACGAGAAACGTCTTCATGGGGACTCTCCTTATGACTGTGTCAGCTGGACAACACTTCAATCCGCCGCGCTCTAGAACGTATTCCCGATTGTGAACTGAAACCCCTGGAAGAAGTCACCGGGCTGCTTGTC
>DATLFC010000094.1:0-7051 GCA_035525015.1 Thermoanaerobaculia bacterium
AAATCGTGCAGGACGTTGTCGTAGTAGCTCTTGCCGATGATGTCGCTGAGATTCCGTGTCGAGTAGATCCCCAGCGTGAGCGTCTGGGAGGCGTCGAAACCTTCCGGAAGCGCCGTGCGGAACCTGTAGCGCACCTTCCCGGTCGACAGGTCGGTGAATGTCCCCCCCGAGTCGGCGGACGCCTGAATGGCCGACGCCGGCGCGTTCGGAGCCGCGGGGCTCGCGTTCTGGGTGCGAATGGTGTACGAGGTGTACAGGCGCGTCTCCGGGTTGTACGCCGCGAGGATGAAGCTCATCGAGATCGCGCCGGGCGTCACCTGGCCGAGGCGATCGAGCGGTTGATTCATGTCGTCGGTGAGCGTCAGCTCGACGACCGGGCGGCGGTCGGCTGGAATCGTCACCGAGTCGACTCGGATGTTCAGGCCGGGCCGGATGTAGGCGATGCCGTCCTCGCTCAGATAAAACTCCAGCTGGGTGGTCAGGAACCGCGGCTCCTCGGACGGCGCGGCCGGCGTCGCGGGGGCGGCAGCGCGCTGACGGCTGCCGTAAGCCCACGGAGCCACGAACAGGAATGCTCCGGCGGCCAGAAAGATCAGGACGCGGCGCAGCGGGTGTGACATTTGGATTCCTCCTTCAGGTTCCGCAGTCATTCTTGGGCTCGCGTGCTTCCGGCATCGGTGATGGCTGACACGCATGTAATGTGCCGCGTCGACGTCCGTCCCTGTGATTGATATCGTCCGGACGATGAGGAATCCCCTCGCTTCCCGGGCGGCCGGACGACGCGCTGCTCAGGCGCGCGCAGGCACCGTAGCACGCTCGGTGATGGCGCGGGCGCGATCGACCGTGTCCTTGCTCGTCAGCACGATCAGGCGGTCTCCCGGCTCGACCAGCGTGCCCCCGGAGGGAACGAAGAACTCGCTGCCCCGGTAGATGACGAGGATGAAGGCCTCGCGCGGCCAGTCCGGCAGTTCGACGAGCCTCCGACCATCCGCGGCGGAGCCCTTCACGACCTCGAGAGTCACGAGCGCACTCTCCGACCGCGACCCGAGCGCCGGCTGGAACGGCGCAACGTCGGGGACGTTGGCCACGTCGAGGTGCAGCCATCGCGCGACCAGCGGAAGCGTCGACCCCTGCACGACCACCGACGTGATGACGACGAAGAAGACGATGTTGAAGATCGTCTGCGACTGCGGCACGCCGGCCAGAAGAGGAAAGGTCCCGAGGATGATGGGTACCGCTCCGCGCAATCCCACCCACGCCACCATCGTCTTCTCCCGCACGCTGAGACTCGACTGCAGCAGCCCCAGGAAGACAGCCATCGGTCGCGCCACGAACATCAGCACCAGTGCCACGGCCATGCTGACGCCGGCCACCGGCAGCAGCTGCGTCGGATAGACGAGCAATCCGAGCGTGAGAAACATCGTGATCTGCATGAGCCAGGCGATGCCGTCATGAAAGCGCGTCAGAGTACGCCGCTGGATGAAATTCCGGTTGCCCATGACGATCCCCGCCAGATAGACCGCAAGGAATCCATTTCCCCCGACGAGATCGGTGAAACCGTAGGTGAGCATCACCACCGCGATGGTGAGCACCGGATAGAGCCCGTCGTACTCGAGCCGTACGCGGTTGAGCAGCCGCACCGCGAAAAGCCCCGCGCCCACTCCGAGAATCGCGCCGAGCGACATCTCCCGGACGAAAGAGATGGCCAGGCTCCACGCCGGGAGGTGCGAATCGAGCACGAGCTGGATCGCTCCGGTGGTGAGAAAGACGGCCATTGGGTCGTTGCTGCCCGACTCCAGCTCCAGCGTTGCGGCGACGTCTTCGTCGAGCCTCATGCCGCGCGAGCGGAGGATCGAAAAGACCGCCGCCGCGTCCGTCGACGAGATGATGGCGCCGAGGAGGAATCCGCCGGCCGGCGTGAAGTTGAGAAATGTCCAGGCGAACCAGGCCACGATCAGCGTCGTGGCGAGCACGCCGAACGTCGAGAGCGACGCGGCGCGCCAGACGCTGCGGCGGACGAACGGCCAGTTCGTTTCCAGCCCGCCGGCGAAGAGGATGAACGCCAGCGCCACGACACCCAGCCACTGCGCCAGCCGCGTGTCGTTGAACTCGATGCCGCCGATGCCCTCCGAGCCGGCGGCCATCCCGAGCCCCAGGAACACGAGCAGCGACGGAACGCCGAGGCGCCCCGAGGCCTTGCTCGCCGCGATGCTGAGCAGCAGCAGCAGCGCGATGCCGAGCAGGACATTCTCGATACCCGATGCCTGCAGCGCTCCGAACATGCAGGCGGAGCATAGCTACCGGACCAGCACCGTTGCCAGCGCCAGAAACATCCCCATGCTGGCCACATCGGTGGCCGTGGTCAGAAAGATGCCCGAGGCGGTGGCCGGGTCGGCACCGAGACGGCGGAGCGTCAGGGGGATCACCGCGCCGGAGATGCCGCTGATCACGCAGCTTCCGACCATCGCCAGAAGTACGATGACCGCGAGCGTGAGCGCCGCGGGATGGCTCTGCGCGCGCGCGGCGATGAACATGCCCGCCGCGGCGACGACGCCGACGAGCGCGCCGTTGAGCAGGCCGAGGAGGGCCTCCTTCATGACCAGGACGCGCTCGCGTCCCGGCTTCAACTCGCCGAGGGTCATGCCGCGCAGTGCGACGGCGAGAGCCTGGCAGCCGGTGTTCCCCGACTGGCCGGCCAGAACCGGGAGGAACGCGGCCAGGATGACGATGCGATCGATCGTTCCCTGGAACATGCCGACGACGGCCGCGGCGATGAAGGCCGTCAGCAGGTTCAGCTGCAGCCAGGGATGGCGGAACTTGAGGCTGCGCTGCCACGGCGTGGAGAGGCGCTCTTCCTTGTCGACGCCGACCATGCGGCCGGCCTGCGCGCTGATCTCGTAGGTCTGTTCTTCGAAAATGCTCTGGCCGCGCACCATTCCGACCAGCGTGCCGTCCGCTTCGCAGACGGGATAGACGGGGAAGTGGCGGCGTACGACTTCCTTCATGGCGTCGCCGAGCTCCATCTGCGGCGTGAGGAAGAAGGGAGTGGTGATCATCACGTCGCGAAGCCGCGCGGCGCGGTCGGCGAGCAGGAGGTCGCGCATGGTCACCACGCCGGTGAGACGGCCCCGCTCCACGACGTAGAGGTAGGTGACGAGGGTGGACTTGGCCAGCTCGCGCACGAACTCGATCGTGTCGGCGATGGTCTGGTCGGGACGGAAGACCGCGTTCGGCAGCTCCATGAGCCTTCCGATGGAATCCTCCGGATACCGCTCGTTGCGGATCCACTGCGCCCGCTGCTGCGGCGAGGCGGCGCTGAGCACCGCGTTGCGCCGTTCGGGGGGAAGCGCCTCCAGCACGTCGCCGGCCGCGGCGGGGTTCATCGACTGCAGAACCTCGACGACCTTCGCCGGCGCGACTTCCTCGAGCATGCGCACCACGTCATGAGATCCTCGCAGCGTGGCCTCGGCCGCGAGATCTTCCGGCGAGAGCTCGATGGGGCGCACTTCCGCTTCAGCTTCTGTGCTCATTCATGCCTCCGGCCGTTTTCCGTTTGTCTGGACGCGCCGGCAAAGGATAATCCGGTTCCGACCGTCACGTCATTGGAGATCGATTGAACATCGTACGGGTGGTGGAGTGGATCACCGAGCAGGGCCTGCGGCGCCCCGGCCGCGTCGTCATGGTGGCCGCGCTCCTGTTGCTTCTCGCTCTCGGAGCGATCACACGCCTGCGGCTCGACCCCGACCTGCTGAACCTCTTCCCGGAGGGCGATCCGGTCCTGAGCGACTTCCGCCGCGTGCTCGAGGAGATGGGAACGCTCGACTACCACGTCGCGGTCGTGGACATCCCGGCCGGCGCCGAGTTCGACGACCACTCCCGGTACGTCGACGACCTGGCGGGGCGCTTCGAGAAGTCGCCGCACTTCGAGCACGTGATGTACCGGATCCCCGACGTCCTGGAGTTCATCGACGAGCTGATCCCCCGCGCGCTGCTCCTTCTCGGGCCGGAGCATCTGCCGGTCGTGGCCGAGGCGCTGACCGACGAGGCCATCCGGGAGCGGATCGAACAGAACCGCGCCATGCTGCAGACGCCGCAGTCGACGGCGATGGAAGGGCTGGTGCGCCACGACCCTCTCGGCATCCTGCGCCTCTTCCTGGGGAAGCTCGGGTCGGCGGGGGAAGGCTTCCGCATCGATGCGATGAGCGGCTACTACCTCTCGGCCGACCACACCACGGCGCTCATCATCATGCAGCCGCGGAAGCCGCCGCAGGATCTCGATTTCACGCGCGCGGTGATGGCCGACAGCGAAGCGATCGTGCGCGAGACGACCGCGGCGTGGACGGCGGCGGGCGGCGGTCAGCCGCCGCTTGTCCGTTTCACCGGCGGCTATGCCATCGCCATCGACGATGCGGAGCTGATCCGCAAGGACATCATCGTCAACGTCACCGCGTCGCTGGCCGGCGTGCTGTTGCTCTTCCTCTTCGCGTTCCGCCGCCCGGTGACGCTGCTGTTTGCGTCGGTGCCGATGCTGATGGCGGTCGGCCTGACGTTCGGATTCGCCGGGCTGGCGATCGGCGAGATCACCTCGGCCAGCGCCGGATTCGCGGCGCTGCTGGCAGGACTCGGCATCGACTTCATCACCGTGCTCTACGGACGCTTCGTCGAGGAGCGGAGCAGCGGAGTGGAACCGGAGGAGAGCGTGCGCCGCATGGCGCGCAGCACGATGCCGGCCGTCGTCATCGCGGCGATCACGACGTCCGCGACCTTCGCAGCCTTCATGGTCACGGAGTTCCGCGGCATGGCGCAGCTCGGGCTGCTCACCGCGGTGGGCATCCTCGTCTTTCTGGCGTGCGTGGTGTTCCTTCTCCCGGCTCTCATCGGCTGGGCGGAGCGCCGCGCAAAGAAGCGGCCTCATTACTTCCACCACTCGTTCGGCGCGCACCATCTGGTGCGCGCCGCGCTGGCCAGGCCGTGGGTCACCATCGCGGTATGGATCGTCGTCACGCTGGGGGCGAGCGTCTTCGCACTGCGCGTCGGCTTCAGCGGAAACGTGCAGAGTCTGCGCGCCGCCGGCAATCGCGGCATGATGATGCAGGAGTACGTCACCGATAAATTCGGGCAGTCGTTCGAGTTCATGATGTTCGTCGTGCGCGGCCGCGACGCCGAGGAGGCCCTGGCCCGGACCGCGGCTCTCCGGCACGAGCTCGACGCGCTCGTCCGGCAGGGTGAGATCGCCTCGTACCAGTCCATCGCCACCTTCATCCCCCCGGCCGCCGAGCAGCGCGAGGTCATCCGGGCGCTCGAAACGGGAAGGGACGATCACTTCTCGTACAGCCGCATCGAAGCGACGTTCCGCGATGCCCTGGTCGAGAACGGCTTCCGCCCTTCGAGCTATGACGACTGGTTCCCGCTGCTCCAACGCATGCTCGCCCCGCGGGAGATCGTGACGCCGGCATCGTTGCCGGACGAGCTCCGCGACTTCACCGCGCGCTTCCTCAAGGACGTCGACAGCGGCTACACCTCCGTCGTCTATCTCTATCCGGTCGGCGGCACCTGGCCGCGCACGGTGCCGAGGGGACTGCTGGCGACCGCCGCGCGCCAGACCGACGCAACGCTGACCGGCATCAATCTCGTGTCGGAGCGGCTTCGCGACATCGTTGCCGCCGATGCCACCGGCGCCACCGCGCTCGCCATCGGACTCGTCTTCATCATGCTGGCGGTGATGCTGCGGTCGATCGGCCGCGCGCTCTTCGTCTTTCTTCCGCTGATCGTCGGTGCCGTGGGGATGCTCGGCATCATGGCCGCGCTGAAGCTCGATTTCAATTACATGAACGTCTTCGTCGGGCTGATGCTGGTCGGCGTCGCGACCGATTACGCGCTCTACATGCTCCAGCGCTTCACCGAGAGCCGCGAGCACTTCGCCGAGCACGCCGCCGAGACGGGGAAGGCGGTGATGATGGCGGCGGTGACCACGATCGTCGGCTACGGTTCGTACGCGCTGTCGCACTACCCGGGGCTGCGCTCGATGGGATACGCCGCGACGTTCGGCGTCGGGACGAGCGCGCTCGCGGCGCTGACGCTGGTCCCCGCCATTCTGATGGTAGTGTCCAGGAGGAGGGCCTCGGGCCTCGGGCCTCGGACCCACCCGCCCCCGAGCCCTGACCCCGAGTCCTGAGCCCCGAGGCCCGAGGCCTTTCATCCCTTGATCACGGCGAGCGGCGTGAGCCGGGCGACCTTCGCGGCGATGCCGGCGCGGGCGACGACTTCGACGACGGCATCGACGTCCTTGTAGGCTTCCGGCGCCTCCTCCACCAGTCCCTTCGTCGATCGAGCCTCGACGATGATTCCCATCCGCTCGAGGCGCGCCTTCAACTCCCCGCCGTCGATCTGCTTCTTCGCCTGCGTGCGCGACATCACGCGGCCCGCGCCATGGCAGGACGACCCGAAGCTCTCGGTCATCGCCTTCTCGCGGCCGGCGAGCAGATAGGACGCGGTCCCCATGCTTCCGGGAATCAGAACCGGCTGTCCTGGAAAGGCGCGGGTGGCGCCCTTGCGATGAACGACGAGTCTGCGCCCCTCGTGCTCCTCGACTTTGGCGACATTGTGGGCGACGTCGTAGAGAAGGTCGAGGCGCTCCTCCGACCCGAGCTCGTGGCGCCAGGCGCGCCGCAACCCGCCGGCGATGATCTGCCGGTTGGCGAACGCGAAGTTCGCGGCGGCAGCCATGGCGGTGAGGTAGGTGAGCCCTTCCGGCGAGCGGAGCGGCGCACACGCCAGTTCGCGGTCGGGAAGGCGAATGCCGTACCGCGGCATCGCTTTCATCATGATGCGGATCGAGTCGGTGGCAACCTGATGGCCGAGACCGCGGGAGCCGGTGTGGATCTGAATGACCACCTGGTCTCTGGAGATGCCGAACCGCCGCGCTTCATCCTCGTCGTAAATGGTCTCGACCAGATCCACTTCGACGAAGTGGTTGCCCGATCCGATCGTCCCCAGCTGATCGCCTCCCCGCTCCTTCGCTCCCGCGGAGACGGCCGCGGGATCGGCGGCA
>DATLFC010000095.1:0-20314 GCA_035525015.1 Thermoanaerobaculia bacterium
CCCGGCTGATTTCCGGCTCCGGGCCCAGACCGAGATCATGGAGGCCAGCGCCGAGCAGGCCAGGACGATGGCGAACCTGATCCTCGCCATCGCCGCCGTGTCGCTGGTGATCGGCGGCGTCGGCATCATGAACATCATGCTCGTGTCGGTGACCGAGCGGACGAGGGAGATCGGCATCCGGCTCGCCGTCGGCGCGAAAGGACGTCACGTGCTCGTGCAGTTTCTGATCGAAGCGGTGACGCTTTCGATCGCCGGCGGTCTGACCGGTGTGCTCCTCGGTGTCGGCGCCGCGGTGGCGCTCGGCAAGGTCGCGGGATGGCCGATCGTCATCAGCCCGGCGTCGATCGTGGTGGCGTTTCTCGTGGCCGCCACCGTCGGTGTCTTTTTCGGCTTCTACCCGGCGCGGAAAGCCTCGCGCCTCGATCCGATCGACGCGCTGCGTTACGAGTAGACGATCATCACGAAAGCGGAAGTCGCGGACCTGCCGCGTCGTACATGGACGAGCGTTCTCGCGCGGAGCTCCTCAGTCTCGATCTCCCCCCGTGGTGGAGGATTCTTCGGGTCGTACCGGTATGTCTGTCCGGGGGCGGACGTCAGTACCGTATCGATGCCGTCGCAGAAGTCTGCGACCTCCTCGAGACAGCTTCGGGCGCTGTCGTTGCCGCCGGCCGAAACGCAGTCGAGCGCACGGAACAGAATCAGGAGCGCCCGATTCGCGTAGTACTCGCGCGAATGCGAGTCGTCGGCTGTGGTCTCCGGTAAGCGCCGGAGAGCTCCTTTGACCCTGGCGGGCCGTCCTGACGCGACCGCTGCCCACACCGCATCGAGTCCGGCCTCGAAGGTCGGCATGCTCGCCGCGCGGCCGAGTCTCCGGAACATCGGTGCGACTCGCTCGGCTGCGGACGCACACATCGCACGCAGTTTCCACGCATCCATTCCATCGAGCTCTGCGATGATCTCGTCGAGCGTCATCATCGTCTCAGCTTATCGAACTCCCATCGATGCGCTGCGTTACGAGTAGACGATCAGCCAGACACCGAGCAACCCCGACAGCCCGCGGGCGGCGTACGCGAGCAGCACGACGATGGCGATGACGACACCCATCGTAATGCTACGGGACCCGCTCCCAGCACCACTTCTGCGCCTTCTCGTCGGTGCCGTCGTCGATCGCCGCGCAGAGCTTCGGGCCGTCCTTCCAGTAGTGAATGCGCTTCGGAAAATCGTGCTCCCGATTCTCGAACGTCACTCTTGATTCCTCGATCCGCGTGGCCTTGAACTCCGTCGCCCCCCGGCCGCCCGGCATCGCGACATAGACGAGGCCCTCGCCGCGCTGCTCGATGCGCAGGAACTCGAACCAGGTCTTTTTCCCGGTACGGATGTCGCGGTGCATCCCGGTCATCAGCGTACCGTCCGCGGCGCTCCAGACCTCCTCCGAGACCGACTGGAGAGTGGCCGCGCGCCACGTTCCGCTCATCCATCCGGGGAGGACCGCCAGCAGGATCATCAACGTATGTGTGGTCATGCGGCGATTATCGATCTCCGGCGGCAGCGTCGTCTTGTAGATTTCCGACAAATGCGTCTGTGATCTCGCTGCGCTCGGCGAAGACGACAGAGGGAGGGGCGCCGGCGAACTGCTGGAACTCGTGCACGCGGTGCGCATCGTCGTAATACCCGTCGTCGACGCCGCGCAGAGACGCCTGAAAGCGCGCCAGCCGCGCCAGCTCCTTCGGCCGGAGACCGACGAGACGATCGAAAAGCCGCTCCAGGGTCCGCTCCGTCGTGCCGGCGCGTTCTGCAAGCTCGCGGATCCGGATGCGGCCGTCCGTGGTGACGATCGCCGACACCGCCGCCGAGAGCCGGCGGTCGACCCTCTCACCGCGGCGGCGCGAGAGCATCGCCAGCACCCCCTCCGGCTCGTCTTCTCCGAGCACGTCGCGGAGATCGTGAATGCCATCGCGGAGCTCGCGCGCGTGGAGGCCGGTCAGCGTGCCGAGACCGCCCAGACGGAAACGGATGCCGAGCACGTTCGCGTCGCGGCTCGCCGCCACGAGCGTGGGGCGGCAGATCTCGCCGACGAGCATGGCGCGCGGCTGCCTTTCGCCGTCGCGCGTGAACGGCTCCCCGCGGTGAAAAATCACTTCGAAGGAGCCGTCGGGGAGGATGCGGTCGGTCCGCGCGGGGTCGCCTTCGCCACGCAGAGTCCAGACGCAGCGGACGAACGGCAGCAGGGCCGCCGGAGGCATGTGCTCCTCGTAAGTCAGCACGGCAGAAACGGATGATACGGGAGATGTGATTGGAGCGGGCGACGGGATTCGAACCCGCGACCAAAAGCTTGGGAAGCTTCTACTCTACCAACTGAGCTACGCCCGCTCGCGGGGACGTGGATTGTAGCGCATGGCGTGGAACAGGTGCGCCGCAGACGGGTTACTTCTTCTTGATGGGGAGGCGGGGGGCGGAGTCGACGAAGATGCGCGCCGCGGGGGGCGGCACGGCGGACCGGCGGCTCTTCGAGATCGGCAGGCGTGTGTAGACCTGCGTGGAGAGGATCGACGCGTGGCCGAGGATCTCCTGCACTTCGCGGATGTCAGTGCCGCTGCTGACGAGCATGGCCGCCATCGTGTGCCGCAGCGAATGCGGCGTGATGTGGCGCTTGATCTCGGCCAGCCGAACGTGCTTCTTGAAAATGTTCTCGATCGAATAGATCGTCAGCCGCGTTCCGCTCCGCCCGACGAACAGCCCCGGGGTGTCCAGCGTCCGGTCGCCGCGCAGATCGAGGTACTGCGCCAGCGACTCCATGACCAACCCGGAGTTGAGGGTCACCACCCGGCCGCGCGTCCCGCGCCCGGTGATCTGGATCTGCCGCCGCTCCACGTCGACGTCGGAGACGTTCAGCGCCACCAGCTCGCCGATCCGGATCCCGGTCGAGAAGAGGAGCTCGAGAATGATGTCGTCGCGGACCGCGCAGAAATAACGGTTCCGCCCGCCCGGCGACTGATCGCGCGCCGCCGCCAGCACCGAGATCTGCTCCTTCGGCGCCGCCAGTAGCGACCGGATCTCGCGTGTCGACAGCACCGTCGGTACGCGATGCTCCACCGGACGCTTGATCCGCAGCTTCCGCGCCGGCGATTCCTCGACCACGCCCTTCTCCTCGAGGTAGCGGAAGAACACCTTCAGCGCCGCGACTTTCCGCCGGATCGAGGTGTCGCGGTAGGGGCCGGTCCCGAGTTTGTCCAGATAACCCTCGAGATCGTCCGAGGTGATCTCGTCCGTCCCGGCGTCGCTGATATGGAGATGGAACTGGCTCAGGTCAGAGTGGTAGGCGCGCAGGGTCCGGTCCGACAGGTTGCGGACCGTCTGCCCGTGCTCGAGGAACTCGGTAATTGCCTGCTGCACATTCATGGATGACTCGTTCACGCCGAAGCGAATGGGAGGACCGAGCGAAGTCTAACCCGGGGGGGAGTGAAGTCAAGTATTATTTGATTTACACTATATGCTGTAAGAGCATGAGAGCATGAGACGTAGCGGCAGGCGATGAAAGGACAGCGACTCTTCGTTCGCGCCATCGAGCAAGGCGATCACGACGCCGTCCGGCGCTTTCTGATCACGGAAGGACGCGCCGCGGCGATTCCGGCATGTGGTCTGCTCGGGAAGCTGGTCGGCGATCTGGTGGCCGTATTGGCGATGCAGATCACGGCCGATGCCGTGGAGATCGACGAGATTGTGGTGGCAAGGGGTCTCCGACGGAAGCGAATCGGCCGGGTGATGCTCGCCGAGCTCGAGCAGATCGCCGCGAAGATGGAGCGTCGACGGCTCATCGTTCGCGAAGCAGCCGAGGAGAGCGCCGCGTTTCTGCGCCGCGTCGGGTTTGAGCGGGAGGGTCCCACGTGGATACGAGAGGTTACGGCTTCACAGCAGCAGGTCTGACGCTGGTCGCGATCGCGATCGGGGCGAGCGTCTGGGCGTTCGATTCGACATTGCCGGCGAGTACCTCGACCGCGCCGGCCGCCGTCGGGGAGCCGCTTGACCCGGTTGCGGAAGTGCAGGCCGGCGCCAGGGCGGCGCTGCAGCTGTTCGCCCAGAAGAAGTACGACGAGGCGGTGCCGGCGCTGGACGCCGCGGCCGGCCGGATGCCGCTGGCCGCCCCCTTCCTCCGCCTCCGCATCGTCGAAGCGGAACTGGGACGGGGGAACGTTGCCGCCGCCATCGCCGCGGCCAACCAGGTGATCGCGTCCGACACGACGGCTGCGACCGTGGCCCGCCTCCGGCTGCCCGCGCTCCACGCGGCGGCTGGAGATCGCCAGGCCACCGACGCGGCGTTCGCCAGGGCCATGGCCGTTCCGATCGACGAGCTGACCGAACGGGAGCTCGTCGACCTGGCAGAGCTCCTGGCCAGGCACGAGCGCGCGGACCTCGCCGCGCGGCTGCGGATGCGCCTGCTGCAGGATTACACCGGTGGCCGCTTCACCGAGGCGATCTACAGGGATCTCGTGGCGGCGGCCGATTCTCCACTGATCGCGCTCTCGCTCGATGACTCGACGAAGCTCGCCCAGAGCCTGGCCCGCGCCAATCGTTACGATCAGGCGCTCGATCTGCTGCAGGCCATCCGCAAACGGTTCCCGAAATCGGAGACGAGCGAGTTCTATCAGAGCGTCCGGCTCCGTTCCCTCTTCCGCTCGCGGAATTACGCGCAGCTGCTCGAGGAAACCCGCCCGGCGACGCTTCGCGATCCGGCGCTGCTCCTGCTCCGCGCGCATGCGGCCTGGCGCGACGACCGCCCTCAGGAGTTCCTGGCCGGCCTGGCCCAGCTCGAGAAGCGCTTCCCGAGATCCGGCGAGGCCGCGACCGCGAAAATTCTGCGGTCGAAGTACTACACGACGGACGTCGTCGACTACGAGAAAGCGGTCGCCGATCTGGCCAGAGCCATCGACGCGGGTGCGGTCGGCAGCGACGGCGAAAACATCTGGACTCTCGGCTGGATTTACACCGTCTGGGAGAAAGACGACGAAGCGCTGAAGGTGTTCGGGCAGTACCTCCGAAGGTACGACGACGCGAATTATCGGATGAACGCGCTCTTCTGGACGGCGAAGATCCACGAGCGCAACGGCCGCATCGCCGAACGCGACGCGAGTCTCCGCCAGATCATCGCGCAGTACCCCTACAACTACTACGCATACCGCGCCCGCGACATCCTCGGCGAGCCCGCTCTGCCGCCCGGATCGATCGCCAACGGCAACCGCTTCCCCGACATCGAGACGGAGCTGGCGGCGATGCCCCAGACGCGTCTTCACGCCGTCCGCGAACTGCTCGCGATCGGTCTGGGCCGCGACGCGTCGCGGGAGATGAAGGCGGTGGCGGCCGCTCACCCCGGCAACAGCGGCGTGGCCTTCATGCTCGCCGACGTCTACGTGCAGGGCGGTGAGCCGTTCCGCGCCAACGGAATCCTGCAGCGGGAGTTCCGCGACATCGTGCGCCACGGCGGCGAGAACGTGCCGAGTCGGTTCTGGGAAATCCTCTACCCGCTCAACTACTGGGAGACGATCCAGAAGGAGGCGGCCCGACGCGATCTCGACCCCTTCCTCGTCGCGTCGATCATCCGCCAGGAGAGCGGCTTCGAGCCGGCAACGGTCTCCAGCGCCGGGGCCGTCGGTCTGATGCAGATCATGCCGGAAGAGGCGCCGCGAATCGCCTCGCTGGCCGGGCTCGGGTCGCTGACTCGCGAACGGCTCTTCGACCCCTACGACAACATCGCCGTCGGCGCAGCCGAGTTCGCGCAGAAGCTGGCGCGGATGGACAACAACCCCACCCTCGCCATCGCCGCCTACAACGCGGGGGAAACGGCGGTCGGCAGATGGATTGCCCGGACGCCTGTCGGCGACCCGGACTTATTTGTAGAGTCAATCGCGTACGCCGAGACCCGGCTCTACGTGAAAATCGTAACCAGGAACCGGTTCGAATACCGGCGGATTTATGAAACAGGCAGCATGCAGTTTTCGCAATAGTCGCCATCGGAGCATCGTCAGTCCGCTTCTTTGCGTCGCCCTGCTCCTTTGCGCTGTGCCGGCGTTCGCGTCGAGTCAGCTGATCCTCACCCACGGTAAAGCGCTGGAAAAAGGAACGTATGTCGGCGTGGTCGATCTCCTGGTCGACCCCGGGTTCGACGATGCCCGCGTCTGGATCACGATCGACGGCCAGAAAATCGCCGAGGGGATCCAATGGCCCTACCGCGTGAACGTCGACCTCGGACCGAATGCGGTCGAGCACAAGATCTCGGTCAGCGCCGTCGGGCGCAACAAACGCCGGGTGCAATGGCACGAGACGATCAACAGGGGGCACTTCCCGCTGCGGATCAGCGTCAAGCCGGTCGATCTCGGCAGCCGTCTTTTCGCGGCTCACACGACGGCACCGGAGAACGATCCTGTCGTGGCAGTCGAACTGTGGCACGAGGGGTCGAAAATCGCGACCGCCGACAAGGCACCCTTCCAGTTCGAGGTTCCGGAGGAAGTGCTGGCGGGTGGATTCGTCCAGGTCACGGCGCGAACGAAGGCGGGCAATGAGGTGGCGGACTTCTGGTCGGCGGCCGGCGACATCCACGTGGAGTCGATCCAGGTGCGCACCGTACCGATCTTCGTTTCGGTCGTGGACCGGGACGGTGCCACGCACAGCGACGTCGATCGCGCGCTGTTCCGGATCAAGGACAACGATGCCGAAGGACGGATCGTCGAGTTCGGGAAAGCCTTCGACCAGCCGATCTCGATTGCGCTGCTCCTCGACGCCTCGACGAGCATGACCTACTCGATGGAAGCGGCCGCGAACGCGGCGCAGGAGTTCGTCACGCGGACGCTGCGGCCGGGCGACCGCTGCAGCGTCACCGCGATCCAGGATGTGCCGAGACGGAAACAGCCGCTCACGGACGACCCGTCGCTGATCGCGAACGCTCTCCAGAGCATGCAGCCCGACGGCCGGACGGCGCTCTTCGACGCAATCGCCGCGGCGATTCGTGAGCTGAAGGACGAGAAGAACCGCCGCGCCATCGTCGCGCTGACGGATGGCGATGACACCGACTCGCTCCGCTCCTACGACGAGATCAGGAAAGAGGCGGCGGAAGCCGGCATCCCGGTCTATTTCATCGCCTACAACACGGGACTGAAGTCGCAGCAGCGCGACATCGACCGGCTCGAGCACCTCGCTTCGCAGACGGGCGGGTTCGTGGCCGTGGCCACGACCGAAAATCTGCAGAGCAAGTATGGGGAGATCGAGAAGGATCTCAGGGCGCAGTTCGCGATCCTCTACCAGGTCACCGACTTCGTGCGGCCGAAGGAGTGGCGGCGGATCACGGTCACACTGGCATCGCCGAAATTGAGGGCCAGAACGGTCCGCGGCTACTTCACGCCATAGAATCGCGCGCGCATGACGCGCAACGACCGCCTGATCGCCTCGCTCCGTGCCGAAGTGGCCCGGAGCGATTTCTTTTCGAGGCTCGAGGCCGCCGAGGCCCGGATCGAGCTCACCGGCGCGCCGGTCGAAGCGCGGGCGCTGATCCTGGCCGCCCTGCAGGAGTCGTCGTCGAGCCGCCTGGCGATCATCGTTCCGGGCGAGGCCGCCACGGCCGACTTCGAGACCGCGCTTCGCCTGTTCCACCGCGATCCGCAGTGCGTCTCCGTCTACCCCAGCCCTTCCCTCTCCCCCTTCCAGGACCTCGCTCCCTCCCTCGGTGTGGTGCGCGAGGAAATGCGCGCCCTCGGCATGCTGGTCGACGCCGCGACCGACGTGCTGATCGTCCCGGCCCGTGCCCTTTTCCAGCGGCTCCCGCTGCCTGACCAGTTCCGGCAGCGCAGCATCACCATCGCCGTGGGGGACGAGCTCGACCTGCACGCGCTCCTGCAGCGACTCGTCGAGAACGGTTTCGTCCGCACCGATCTCGTCGGCGAGGCAGGCGAGTTCGCATTCCGCGGCGGCATCCTCGATCTCTATCCGCCGACGACCGGGCAACCGGCCCGCATCGAGCTGTTCGGCGACACGGTCGAGTCGTTGCGCTGGTTCGATGTGGAGACGCAGCGCTCCGGCAATCCGTCCGGGGCGGTCGCCGTCCTGCCGATGACGCAGTTTCCGCTCGACAAGGCGGCGCGCACTGCGCTCGCCAGGCGGCTCTCACTCGATTTCCACAACCCCATCTACAAACGCGACCTGGCGGAGAAGATCGACCGGCTGGCGGAGAACGGCACCTTCCCCGGCATCGCGCACTACCTTCCGATCGCCTCCGAATCGATCACTTTCGCGGAGATACTCGGAGGCGACGAATGGTCGCTGGCCCTCGTCGAGCCGGACCAGATCGCGACGACGGTGGCGAAGTACGAATCGCTGCTCCGGTCGGAGCACGAGCACGCCAGCGAAAAGGGGCGCGCCGTCTATCCGCCGGAAAAAGTGGTCGCGCCGGGACCGGACGTCCTGCAGTTCCTCGGGAGAGCGCGCCTGGCCATGAGCGACGTACACATCGGCGGTCCTGCCGGAATGACCGAGGTGCGGGTGCATGCACAGCAGGTGGATCGATTCACGAACCGGTTGAGCGAGTTCGCGGCCGATCTGGCAGAGGGGCACAACACCGGACGCCGGCAGCTTTTCTTCTGCGCGACGAAGGGCGGCCGCGAGAAGGTCGAGCGGCTTCTGCGCGAATTCGAGGTGCCGTTCGTCGACGACGGTTCCGCGTTCGCCGAGGAGCTCGTCGTCACGCCGGGCAACCTGGCGCGCGGCTTCTCCTTCGACGAGATCGGCGTCACGGCCTACTCGGAGTGGGATCTGTTCGAGCCGCCGACTTCCACGAGGATCGGCGGGAGGAAAAAGACCACCGACGCGTTCGTCACCGACCTGCGCGACTTGAAAATCGGGGACTACATCGTCCACATCGATCACGGCGTCGGGCGCTACACCGGGCTGCAGCGGATCCCGTTCGGCGCGACCGAGCGCGAGGTGATGGAGATCGAGTACTCCTCCGGCGGCAAGCTGCTGATGCCGATGGAGAACCTCAACCTCATCCAGAAGTACTCGGGCGGCGGCGACGCCCAGCCGAAGCTCGACAAGCTCGGCGGCACCGCCTGGGCCCGTACGAAAGCATCGGTCAAGAAGGCGATGCGCGACATGGCCGACGAGCTGCTGCAGCTCTACGCCACGCGCCAGATGGTCCAGGGCCACGCCTTCAGCAAGGACTCGCCGTGGCAGTTCGAGTTCGAAGAGGCGTTCGAGTTCGACGAGACCGAGGATCAGGCGGCGGCGATCGATGACGTGAAGTCGGACATGGAGTCGCGCAGACCGATGGACCGGCTGCTCTGCGGCGACGTCGGCTACGGCAAGACCGAGGTGGCCATGCGCGCCGCCTTCAAAGCCGTCATGGACGGCAAGCAGGTGGCCGTCCTCGCTCCGACGACGGTGCTCGCATTCCAGCACTACCAGACGTTTCTGCGGAGGTTCTCCTCCTTCCCGGTGACGATCGAGCTGATGACGCGCTACTACTCGGCGAAAGAGCAGAAGGAGATTCTCCGGAAACTGGAAGCGGGGGAGATCGACGTCGTCATCGGCACGCATCGGGTGTTGTCGAAGGACATCGGGTTCAAGGACATCGGGCTGCTGGTCATCGACGAGGAGCAGCGATTCGGCGTCGCGCAGAAGGAGCGGCTCAAGCAGGTGAAGAAAGCCGTCGACGTCCTGGCGATGTCGGCCACGCCGATTCCGCGCACGCTGCACATGTCGCTGGTCGGCATCCGCGACATCTCCGTGATCGAGACGCCGCCGAAGGACCGCCTGGCGATCCAGACCGCCGTGGTGCCGTTCCACGACGAGTTCATCCGCGAGGCCATCGAGTTCGAGACCGCCCGGGGCGGCCAGGTGTTCTTCGTCCACAACCGCGTCGAGTCGATCTACGCGATGAAGGAGTACCTCGAGAAGCTCGTTCCAGGCCTTCGCGTCATCGTGGGCCACGGGCAGATGGAGGAGAGAGAGCTGGAGAGGGCCATGCTCGCGTTCATCAACCGGGAGTACGACCTTCTGCTGGCGACCACGATCATCGAGAACGGCATCGACATCCCGGCCTGCAACACGATCCTCATCAACCACGCGGAGCGTTTCGGTCTATCCCAGCTCTATCAGTTGCGGGGACGCGTCGGGCGCAGCGACCGTCTCGCTTTCTGCTATCTGCTCGTGCCGGCCGACCGCGTCCTGACCAGCGACGCACGGAAGCGCCTGGCCGCCATCCAGGAGTTCTCCGATCTCGGAGCCGGCTTCCGCATCGCCGCCCGCGACCTTGAGATCCGCGGCGCCGGGACCCTGCTGGGCGGCGAGCAGTCGGGGCAGATCGCCGCCGTCGGCTTCGAGATGTACACGAAGCTGCTCGAAGAGACGATCCGGGAGATGAAGGGGGAGCGCGTCGAGGAGGAGATCGAGACCTCCATGAACCTCGGCGTCGACATCTACATCCCGAAGGATTACATCGCCGACGAGAACCTCCGCATGACGTTCTACAAGAAGATCGCCTCGGCCCAGACCGATCAGCGGCTCGCCGACATCCACAACGAGCTGCGCGACCGCTTCGGCGCCGTGCCGCCCAACGTCGAGAACCTCCTCCGCTTCGTGAAGCTCAAGCGGTACGCGCAGTCGATCGGGGTCATTTCCATCGTTCGCGAAGGGGCGCGGCTGGTGGTCAAGCTCAAGCCGGCGGCGAAGGTCGACCCGAACAGGCTCCTCGAGCTGATCCAGGAAAATCCGCAGGCGAAGTTCTCCCCCAACGGCGTGCTGTCGTTCCCCCTTCGCGAACACGGCAGCGCGGTCATCGACGCCGTCGAGGGCCTCCTGACGAGGGTGGCGGCGTAGTCAGGAGCATCGCGCCTCCGCCCGCCCAGATTCCTCGCTACGCTCGGAATGACACTCTGTTACTCTCCACCGCCGTGCGACGAATTCTCGCTGCCGCACTCGTGCTGACGGTCCTGGCCTGTAATCGGAGGCCTGTTACGCCTCCCGACGTGGTGGTGCGCGTCGGCGACCGGATGCTCACGCTCGCCGACTTCAAACGCTATCTCGAGAGAAATGCCGGCACCGACCTGGCGCAGCTCCCGCAGGAAGTGGCCAGCGCGCTGCTCGATCAGTACGTCGAGGAAGTCATCCTCTCCGAGTACGCCGCGAAGAGCGGCATCGAGGTGCCCGCCGACGTGATCGCCGCCGCGGTCCGAAGCGACGCCGGCGCGACCGTGATCGAGAAGCGCGACGAGATGCGCCGCCAGCGCCTCCTCGCCTCCATCTCGGCCGACATCGGCGAGCCGGCCGAACAGCAGATCCGCGAGTACTACGAGCTGCGGCTGAACGAGTTCCGGAGCGGCGAAGAGGTCCGCGTCCGGCAGATCCTCGTACACGACGAAGCCCTGGCCAACGACATCGCCGCAAAGCTGAAGAAGGGCGCCTCGTTCGAAGATCTCTCCGCGGAGCATTCCCGTGCCGCGAACGCCAAGCGGGGAGGCGAAATCGGATTCGTCAGCCGCGGCGACCTCCCGAAGATGTTCGAGGAGGAGATCTTCACGCTCGAGGCAGGGCAGATCAGCAGCGTCATCCGGACCGACAACAGTTTCCATCTGTTCAAGGTCGATGAGCATCGGGCCCCCGGAGTCCTCAGTCTCGAGGCGGCGACACCCGCCATCAAGGCTCGGCTGCAGGACGAGGCGACCCGGGACCGTATGGCCCAGCTCGTCGCTCAGGCCCGCCGGGAAATGCAGATCGCCATCCTCACCAAGCGGCTCCCTTTCACCTACTCCGGCACCCTCCCCCGCTCCGAGAACGAATAAACGGCCCCGTAACTTGTTGTCACGGCCACCCGTCGGATGGACTGACTATGAAGAAACTGACCCTGGCAATCACCCTGGCCCTCGCCGCCACCACGGCCGGCGCGGCCGACCTCGTCGAAGCGATCGTGGTCCGCGTCGGCGACCGCATCATCACCCGCTCGCAGTACGAGAAGCGGCTCGGGGACATGTACCGCGAGATCGAGGGGACCACACCCCCCGACCAGATCGACGAACGGAAGCAGAGAGTTCGCGCCGAGCTGATCGACGATCTCATCAACGAGCTCCTCATCAAGGACCGCGCCGATCGGATCGGCATCACCGTGACGCAGGACGAGATCAACGACGCGATTTTCCGTCTCAAGCAGCAGTACAACATCGCCACCGACGAACAGTTCGAGGCTTCGCTGCAGCAGTCCGGCATGACCCGCGCCGACATGGAAGCGCGCCTCCGCGAGACCCTCATCACGAACAAGGTCTTCTCACGCGAGCTGCGCAATCGGGCCGAGCTCGATGACCGTGAGCTGCGCGAGCGCTACAACCGTGAAAAGGATCGCTACCGGCTTCCGGAACGCGCCCGACTGCGGGAAATCGTGATCGTGAAGCCTGAGAGTGCGGCCGATGTCGAAGCGGCGCGTCAGCGCGCGAATGACGCCGCCGCGCAGGTACGGGCGGCCGGTGCCGACTTCGCGAACATCGCACAGTCCGTCTCCGACGCCGGAACGAAAGAGCAGGGCGGCGATCTCGGCGAGGTGGCGCGCGGAGAGCTCCTCACCAATCTCGACGAGGCGGTGTTCAACGCTCAGGCCGGCGATGTAATCGGCCCGATCGAGACCCGCTCCGGCTGGCACATTCTGAAGATCGAACAGCGGCTCCCGTCCGAAGTGCCGGCCTTCGAGTCGGTCAAGGACCGTCTCCGCAGGGACGCCAGCGAAGAGACGTTCCAGCGCGACCTGCAGGCCTATCTCGAGAATCTGCGGAAGGACGCCTTCATCCAGATTCAAGAGCAGAACGTGCCGCGCGTGTAGCCGCGATCTCCACACCCAGTAGACAATCTTGACGCCGAGGTATCCTCGGGCTCGATGAGCGAGCTCGAGGATGCTCTTGCCGCGATCCGGGAGACCCGCCCGCGGCGCATTGTCGTCTTCACCGGCGCGGGAGTGTCCGCCGACAGCGGCATTCCGACGTTTCGCGGAGAAGAGGGTTTGTGGCGGAAGTACCGCGCGGAGGAGCTGGCGACGCCCGAGGCCTTCGCGCGCGATCCGAAGCTGGTCTGGGAGTTCTACGAGTCCCGGCGCCATCGGATCGGGCAGGCGTCGCCGAACGCCGCACATGACGCGGTGGCGCGCCTCGCCGATGCCGTCGTCGTCACGCAGAACGTGGACGGCCTGCACACCCGCGCCGGATCGCGCAACGTCATCGAGCTGCACGGAAACCTGTTCCGCGTCCGTTGCACGCGGGAGGAGACGACGGCGATCCGCGAGGAAGCCTTCGAGACGCTGCCTCCGCAGTGCGCGTGCGGCGCGCCTCTACGGCCGGACGTGGTCTGGTTTGGCGAGATGCTGCCCGAGGAGGCGCTGGCGCGGGCGACGGCCGCGATCCTCGGTGCGGATCTCCTTCTCATCATCGGCACCTCCGGCGTCGTCTATCCGGCCGCGGGACTGGTGTCGCTGCACGACGGCCTTTCCATCGAGATCAACCCGGAGGCGTCGTCGCTCCCATCGTCGTCGCGCTGCATGATCCGGAGTCGCGCCGCCGAGGCGACGCCGGCGGTGGTGGAGGCTCTCCTGGAGGTGAGACGTTGAGAGAAGTGATCGCCGATCTGCCGGTCGATGACCGGCCGCGCGAGCGCCTGCTGCATCACGGTCCCGATACGCTGTCCGATGCGGAGCTGATCGCGATCCTCCTCGGCTCCGGTGTACCTGGGAAGAACGCCATCCAGCTCGCGCGCGAGATGCTGCAGGATGGGATGTCGGCGCTGCGACGGCGCGAAGCGGCGAGCATCGCGAAAGTCCGGGGCGTCGGTCCGGCGAAAGCGAGCCGCATCGCCGCCGCGTTCGAGGTGGCGCGGCGCCTGGCCTCCGCCGAGCCCGATTCGCTTCCGACGTTCGACATCGACGGCTTCGGCCGCGCCCTCGTCAACCGCTACGCGCACCACGTGCAGGAGCGCCTCGGCGCGGCGTTTCTCGATTCGCGGCAGCGGATTCTCCGCCAGCGCGAGATCTTCGTCGGCACAATCAACCATGCCGCGGTGTCGACCCGAGACGTCGTCCGCTGCGCGCTCGAGGAGAACGCCTGCGCCGTCGTGCTCTACCACAACCATCCCTCGGGCGACCCCTCGCCGTCGGCGGAGGATCTGATGTTCACCAGGAAGATGAGCGAGTCGCTGCAGTTGTGCGACATCGAACTCGCCGACCACATCGTGGTCGGCACACACCGGTTTTACTCAATGCGCCAGAGAGGCCAGATCTAGGACGTGGCCAGGGCCGCCCGCCGCGCCTCGAGCTGCTTGCCGGTGTAGACCGGAGTGAGCCAGTTGTAGCGGTCGGCGATCTCGCCGCCGATGTACGCGAAGTACTCGTTCTGGATCGCTTCGGTGACCGGGCCGCGGCGGCCGGCGCCGATCTGGATCCGGTCGATGCTGCGGATCGGCGTCACCTCGGCGGCCGTTCCGGTGAAGAAGACCTCGTCTGCGATGTAGAGCGCTTCGCGCGGGATGAGGGCCTCCGCCACCTCGATTCCGAGGTCCGTCGCCAGTCGCATGATGGTGTCGCGCGTGATGCCGGCCAGCACGGAGGCGCCGAGCGGCGGTGTCAGAATCTTCTGGTCGCGGACGACGAAGACGTTCTCGCCCGAACCTTCGCTGACATAACCGTTCACGTCGAGGGCGATCCCTTCGGCGTAGCCATCCACCCCTGCTTCAGAGCGAATCAGGATCGAGTTCATGTAATTCGCCGTCGCTTTCGCGAGGGCGGGGAACGTGTTCGGCGCCATCCGGCTCCAGGAGGCCACGCGGACGTCGACGCCGTTCTCGAATCCTTCGGCGCCGAGATATTTGCCCCAGACCCAGGCCGCGATCGCCACGTCGACAGGGCAGGGGCCGGGGAACACGCCGAGCGAGCCGAAGCCGCGGTAGACGAGGGGGCGCAGATAGCAGTCGTCGAAGTCATTGGCCTGGATGATGTCGATGCAGGCGCGCTTGAATTCTTCGGCGGAGTAGGGAATCTCCATCCGATAGATCTTGGCGCTGTCGTAGAGCCGCCGGATGTGCTCGTCGAGCCGGAAAACGGCCGGCCCCCGCTTCGTTTTGTAGCAGCGGATCCCTTCGAACAGCCCCGATCCGTAGTGGAGGCCGTGGGTCAGGACATGAATCTTCGCGTCGGCGAAGTCCACGAGCCGACCGTTCATCCAGATCTTTTTGACTTCCTCGAACGGCATTCACGCCTCCTCGGATAGTGGGTCGTCGACTCGAACGAGTCAAAGGCTGAGGCTCACCGGAGTATAGGTGCCGCTGTTTTTGGGTGTCAATGCTATAAACCTGCCATTTCGGAAGGGTTTGCATCGACGAGTCAGAGAACAATGGCGCTACACGGAAAGATTGCAGTGATCACCGGCGCGTCCAGCGGAATCGGGCGTGCCACCGCGCTGGAGATGGCGCGGCGCGGGGCCGATGTCGTGCTCGCCGCGCGGCGCACGGATCTGCTGATGGCGGTCGCGGAAGAGTGTCGTGAGCTGGGCGTGCGGGCCGAGGCGGTACCCACCGACGTCCGTGATCCGGAGGCATGCCGGCAGCTGATTGCCAGCACCGAGCGCGTCGACGTTCTGGTGAACAATGCCGGCTTCGCGATCTACGACGCGGGGGCCGAGGCGCGCCTCGAGGATCTGCGCGGCATGATGGACACCAATTTCTTCGGTATGGTGCACTGCACGCAGGCGGCGCTGCCGCAGATGCTGGCGCGCGGAAACGGCACGATCGTCAACGTGGCGTCGATCACCGGTCTGATGGGATACGCGCGGATGGGCGGTTATTGTGCGACGAAGTTCGCCATGGTGGGATGGAGCGAGGCGCTGCGAGACGAATTGATGCCGCGCGGCGTGCGCGTTGCACTGGTCTGCCCGGCAACGACGGATACGGAGTTTTTCGTGAAAGCTGAACGTGGAAAGATGCCTGGCGCTTCGCGGCTGATTCTGGCCGTGCCGCCGGCGCGGGTGGCGCGCGTCATCTGCGCGTCCGCCGCCGACGGGAAGTACCGGCGGATCATGCCGCCGCTGGCCGCGGCATTCATGCGGTTCAAGGAATTCTCACCGCGGCTGGCGCACGCGGTGTTCCGCGGAGTGTCGCGGCTCCTGGAGCGCCGATGAGGCACGCCCTGTCGCGCGCACCGGTCACCGCCGCGATCCTCCTGGCCATCGCCGTGGTCTGGATCGCGGAGCTCCGCGATTTCGAGCGGATGCTGATCCGCGGCGCGATCGTTCCCGATCTCCTCCAGCGGGGCGAGCTGTGGCGCATCTTCACCGCGATGTTCCTGCACGCCGGCTGGCTCCACTGGGCGGTCAATTCCTGGGCGCTGTACCAGCTCGGAACGCTCTACGAGGTCATGTTCGGCTCGGCGCGCTTCGCGATGATCTATTTCGTGAGCGGCGTCGTGGCGTCGATCGCCAGCTCCCTCTTCGTCGAGACCGCGTCCGTCGGCGCCAGCGGCGCCGTGCTGGGCATCCTCGGCGCGTTCATCTTTTCCATACGCCGCTCACCGCAGTGGCGGAACGAGCCGTGGACCAAAGGGCTCATCAGCCAGCTGATGTTCTGGGCGTTTCTCAACCTCGTGCTCGGATTCAGTGTGCCCCACATCGACAACACCGCGCACATCGCCGGCATGGTGACGGGGCTGATCCTCGGCTTCATTCCGCATCGCGTGCCGCCGCCTCCGCCGGGCCAGTCCGTCGTCGACGTCCAGCCGTACGAAGACTCACCGCTTCGACAGGATCAGCCGTAGGTCCTGCGGACCGAAGAGACGCGTGTTGATCGCGTCGATCACACGCCGCAGGGCGGGAGGATCATCGGGCGCGTGCTCGAGCGCCGTGCCGGCCGGCAGCGGATGGACGGCCCGTGCTTCCTCGACGTCGAATCCGTGCTCGCGCCCGAGAAGGACCAGCGCAGCGGGATGGCGCGGGGCCAGGTGCGTCGGATCGCGCCAGAACTCCGAGGCGCTGACCGCGATCGACTCCGCGTTCGGGGTCTCGATCATGAACAGACCGCCGCGCCGCAGAACGCGCGCGGCGTGGCGGAAGAGCGCGAACAGCACGTCCACCGGCAGGTGCTCGACCACGTGAGCCGCCAGAATCGACCCGGCGCTGCCATCGGGCAGAGCGGCCAGGCACTCCGGCACGCCGGCGAGTTGCACGTCGAAGCCGCGCTGCCGGAGATCGGCGATCGATCGCTCGTTCGTGTCGAAGCCGCGTGCGGTGATGCCGCGGTCCCGGCAGAGCGCGAGGAACTCGCCGCGGCCGCAGCCGGCATCGAGCACCGGCTGCGCGGACGCGGCGCGCTCGACGTACGGGAGCATGGCCTCGCGAATCTCCGCGTCGGTTCCGCGCAGCCCGTCTTCGAGCCGGCGGTAGAGAAAGTCGGCGGCCGTAGCCGGCGTCGCGCCGTCCGCGGCGATGAGCGGAGTGGTCAGATCGCGGAGCCGTACGGCCAGCGTCTCGATCTTCTGGTCGAGCGCCGCGATCAGCGCGTCGTTCCGGCGTGACACGACCGGGATCAGCTCGCGGATCTGACCCCCCAGCGCCGTTTCCGCATTGCGGAGGTCGCGCTGGACACCCTCGATGTCACCGCGCAGATCGCCGCGCATCGTTTCGGTCAGGGAACGGACGTCGTTCAGGAGGTCGAGAACGGCGAGGTTGAAATCACGCTGCCGGTCGCGATCGGCGGCGGAGGCGCGGCGGCCGAACTTCTGCAGCAGATTCTGGAGGAAACCGCCGCTCCGGTACCGCCGGTTGTCGCGCCATACGTCGCGCCACCCCTCGGCGCCGGCCGGGGCGCCCTCGACGTACCGCTCATCGCTCATGAGGGGAGAATAGCCGAAGTGCGAATTTTCGACTCTTACGCTTCCTGCTCTGCAGGAGCTTCCGCCTTGGCGGGCGGCGCGGGCTCCTCTTCGAGCTTCTCTACGCCGAGGGGGACGACCTCGACATGGATGTGCGCCGTCACCTCGCGATGCAGGCGGACATCGACCTCGTGCGAGCCGAGGGTCTTGATCGGGTGTGCCAGCTCGATGCGGCGCTTGTCGACCTCGATGCCCCTGGCCTCGAGCGCGTCCGCGATCTCGTTCGCGGTCACCGAGCCGAAGAGCTGGCCGGCCTCGCCGACGCGCTTCTGGATGGTGATCTTCGTCCCCTGCACGGCGTTGGCCGCTTTCTGCGCGACGTCCTTCTCCTTCTGCGACAGCAGCGCCCATTTGTTGCGCTCCTGCTCGATGGACTTGAGGTTGCCGGGAGTGGCCTCGCGGGCCAGATTCTTCGGGATGAGGTAGTTCCGCGCGTAGCCGTCCTTCACCGAGACGACGTCGCCGCGGGTTCCGAGGCCGCGGAGCTCCTCAATCAGTATGACTTTCATGAGAGTCATCCTTTCGCTTGAGTTTTCTGAAATCGAAAAATGGATCAAACAGGCCGGCCACGACGAGCAGCAGCAGGCCAAAGCCCGTGACGCAGAGCAGGGCCAGGAGGAGGAATCCGAAGATCGTCCCCAGCACGCCGGTGCCGGCCTTCACGAGCATGAAACGGAACACCGCCAGTCCCTGCAGCAGGAAGAGAAAGACGACGACGGCGAGAACATTCGCCGCCACCTGCTGCACCGGCCCGGTCGCGATCGGGGTGAGACCGCCGAAGACGAAGCCGAACAGCAGCCACTCCGGCAGAGCGAGATTGCGAAACAGGTAGGGGCGGTCGGCCTGATCGGCGATGGTGCGGTCGGCGGCGAAGGCACTCCAAGCCTTGAGCCGCCCGACCATCATCAGGCTGAGTACGAAAATGAGTGCGAAGTCGATCACGATCCAGGCCGGCAGCACCTGCATCGCGTACTGCATCCACTGCTGCACGCCGCTGACGAGCTCCGCACGGGCGTTGTTCTCGCGGTAGAACTCGGCGATCCGCGTCGACATCTGCTGCGCCTGCGCGAGCTGCAGCGCGTAGGGGGAGAAGCCGCCGAACGTCCTCATCCCGATCTCCGTGAGACCGAGGCCGACCGTGCTGCCGGTCAGCGCGAACGTCAGCACGGTGCCGAATCGCTCGCCCCGCTCGACGAGCGGCGTGGCCGCCATCGACGGTACGGCGATCGACAGAACGAGGGCTGTCAGCGACGCCCAGGCCATGCGCGACGCCGCAACGGCTTCCGATACGCCGGCCAGTCGCATGAAGTACAGCGCCGTCAGAATGACGGCGACGGTGAAGGCCCCCCACGCCACGCGCCGCCCGTTGCGCAGCGCGCACTGGAAAAGCGCGGCGGGAGCAAACACCAGGAGCGGCGAGATGAGCATCAACGCCGTGGCCACGCCGTAGCCGACGGCCGTGCGCGCGTCGCGCATCGACTGGCCGCTCTCCGGCTGCCCCGAGGCGGCCTGCGAGGGCCGCATCCCGCTCTGCTCCAGCGACGTCACGATCATTCCCTCGCTCAGTCGGTCGCGAATGGCAGCAGCGCCACGATGCGGGCGCGCTTGATGGCGTTCTGCAGCTTGCGCTGGTGCAGCGCGCACGTACCGGAGATCCGGCGCGGCAGGATCTTTCCCCGCTCCGGGATGAACTGCTGCAGCATCTTCACGTCCTTGAAATCGATGTACTCGAGCTTCTCGACGCAGAACTTGCAGACGCGCTTCCGGCGATAGAAGAACTTCTTCTTACCGCCCTGCTGCCCGCCGGGGCCTTCCCGGCGATCTCCGCCGGAACGCGGCCCGCGCGATGATGTAGTCGTAGCCATGAATCATTTCCTCCTGATCAGCCTCTCGCCTCTTCGGCGGAAGGCGCGGGCGCGGGGGCCGGCGCGGGGGCCGGCGCGGGGGCCGGCGCCGGTGCAGCCTCACCGCTGAACGCGGGGGCCGGACGGACGCGCTCCTTCTTCGGGTTGCGTTTGGCGAGCTTGTCGGCGCGCTTCAGATCGAGATCCGTGCGCACAATGATGTGCCGCAGGATGCGTTCCGAGTTCCTCATCCGCCGGTCGAGCTCGGCGAGCGAGCCATCGCTCTCGAACACGAAGAGGTGGTAGTTGCCCTCGTTGAATTTGTGGATCGGATACGCGAGACGACGGCGGCCCCACGCTTCTTCCGACTTCAGCGCGGCACCGGTGCCCTCGGCCACCGATCGAAACTCGGCGACGAGCGCGTTGGCTTCCTCCTCCGCGACTTGCGGAGAGAGAATGAACAGGACTTCGTAAGTCCTCATGATTCCTCCTTCTGGCCTGGCGGGACCGTGATGGTCCAAGGAGCAAGGCAGGTTGTTAAAGAATG
>DATLFC010000102.1:0-2350 GCA_035525015.1 Thermoanaerobaculia bacterium
TTGACTTCGGTCGGAATGCCGATCCGCATCGATTCGCTCTCCTTGCAGCGCGAGCGCACGCGCGGCGACGGATTCTAACCGCAATCAGCGGCGGCGCAGGATGCGGCGGCCGCTCGGCGGTTCCGTCCAGCCGATGTCGAGGAGCTGCTGCAGCGTGATGTCGACGCCGTGCGGCAGGTCGTCGCTGATGAACGGCTCCATCAGCAGATTCGGCGTCGTGGTGACGTCCCAGTGGTACATCGACGAGCCCGGCGAGACACTGCAGGGAACGTAGAGGCGGACGTATCCCGCCAGGCTGGTCCCGGCGCGGGTGGAAGGATCGAGCCGAAGCGAGCCGTGTACGCCGTCGGCCAGGTGCTGGCGCAGCGCATCGCCGTCATTCTTGCTGATGCCCACCGCCGGGATGAGCACCTCGCTGCTTCCACCGCCCATCGGTGGAAATCCGCAGGGGGCGTTGTTGGCGACGATGATGCCGATGGCTCCGGCTGCCTGCGCCAGAAGGGCCTTGATCACGAACGTACACGTGCCGCGGTCGACGAGTGCGATACGTCCGGGCATGTCGGCAGCGTTGGTGTACGGGCTGCAGCCGTCGGTCGTCGTCGGTCCTTCTGCGTCGGCCGCGTCGAGCGCGGCGACGATCTGCCCGGCCAGCGGTGTCTGGTCGACGGCCGGTCCGAAGGTTGCGGGATTGATCGGATAGGTGCCGGCCACCGCCGCAGGATCGGTGATGCGCAGCGTGGTCGACGCGGCCAGCATCCGCGCCGCCGCCTCCCGGGTCCGTTCTCCGATCCACACGGTCTGGTTGTCGTTGACGACGGCCGCCTTCCGCTGCTCGGCGCTCATCTGGTCGAAGCGAAGTCCGGTGCTCAGATCGAGGGCGTGCCGTTCGAAGATGCTCGGAAGATTCCCCGAGAACGCGCCGTCTCTGACGTTCATGCTGCCCGACATCCCCAGCCCATGTCCGATCTCGTGCAGCAGGACCGTGATCAGGTCGACGTCGTTGCCTTTGTTGCCGTCCAGACCGTAGTACCAGTTGCGCGACCCGAGACACTCCGGGGTGTCCACCGCGGAGTTGAAGTAGGCCCGGATGTCGGGCTGGCCGAGCCGCAGATCGCGACCGGCGAGCTTGTTCGCCAGGGCGATGGGATAGAGGATCCCCGGCTCGGGAGCGTTCTCGAAGTCGGCCACCTTCTCCCACGCCGCGGCGGCGCCGAGCACGGCGGTGGTCTCGGTGCAGTCGCCCATGGGAGAGAAGGAAGCCAGGACCTGGATCTCGACCGGGCTGTCGATGACCTGTTCCCAGATGCGCGCCGCGTGGTGAAAGGCGTTGAGCCTCTGCTGGCCGAGCGTCGTGCCGGGATTGCCTCCCACTGGCTCGCCTGGCGTCGGGTCATTGAAGCCGGCCCCCTCCGGTCCCGGCATGATCTGGATGGTGATCTTCGTCGCCGCTTCGGCCTGCAGCGGTAGAAGAAGCACGACGAGGAGCAGTGCGCGCCGCATCAATCGTTCCGCGGCCGGCCGGCGGCGAGCAGCGCGTCGACCTCGGTCTCCGTCGTGACGCAGGCCGTGGCGAGTGTGCCGTCGTCCTCGACGCGCGCCACCAGCACGTGCGGCTGCGGCGCGCGGACGACCGTCATGCCGCTGTCGGTGACCGTAGTCCGGCCGGATTCGTTGAACAGAGTGCTGACCGCCCGCTCCTCAGCGAGGGCGCTGAGGGCCACGAGCACGACGATGTCGAGCATGCGGCGATTCTACTAGGAACCGCCCCGGCGGCGGGTCGGCGGCCGGGGCAGCGGATCCGGACATTTTCCGAATCTGGTGTTGGATATCGGCCTCGACGTTTATCCACCTGCAGACTTGGAAAAGTGGACCTGCGTTTGCATGACGCTCGATGAATGGAGGTGCCCCATGCCAGTTCCATCAACGTTTTTCCGCCGGAGTGCGGCCGCACGCGGGTTCGTCGGCGGAGCAGCCGTGGCGGTTGCCATCGCAGGACTTTCGCTGTTCTTCGTGACCACCGGGCAGGCTGACCTGCGCGGGCGCTTTGCCCGGCAGCTCATCGACCAGCGGATCAACGACAACGCCCAGCAGATGGTGGATACGGGCCGGTCGATCTTCCGCCACGACACTTTCGGAAGCGAAGACTTCTGGGGTGGAAGTCTGAGGCTGCATCAGGCGATCGCAGGCTCGGCCAACGGCGGCGTCGGTTCAGGCCTGAGTCCGACGGCCGCCCTCGGCCTCGGGCTGAAAGTCGACGCCACCGTTCTTCCAGCGGCGCTCATCCAGCAGATCCGCCGAGGCGAAGTCGATCTCGATGATCCGGCAACCACGCTGGCGCTGCTCCAGCTCG
>DATLFC010000109.1:0-7244 GCA_035525015.1 Thermoanaerobaculia bacterium
AACAAGACCCTGCAGCGCGCGCTCGAGCACTGGCAGCCGCGCTTTCTCGACTGGTGGAAGGACCTCGGTCCGGCCGTCTTCCAGAACAACGACGTCTACCTCCGGACGGCGACCTCGGTCGACCAGGCCGGCTGGGCCACGTTCGGGATGGTGAAGATGCCGGAGTACCGATGGGGCATCTTCCTCGCCGACGAGAAGCCCGATCGCACCATCGGCTTCGGCGACAACATGGGACAGCAGGCGTGGCAGGTCGTGCCGGGCGAGCATCGCTCGACGCTCCGCCGTCTCATCGTGACGCAGGGCGACACCGAGCCTGCCTCCGTCGAGCAGCAGCGCGCCCTCGGCAAGAGCGCCCCCTCGCTCTACGACCTCCGCAATCTCTTCCAGATCAACGTCGAAGAAGGACGGCACCTCTGGGCCATGGTCTATCTGCTCCACGCTTACTTCGGCCGCGACGGCCGGGAAGAGGCCGAGGGACTTCTGGAGCGCCACGCCGGCGACGTCGACAAACCGCGCATCCTCTCCACGTTCAACGAGCCGATCAACGACTGGTTGTCGTTCTACATGTTCGCCTACTTCACCGACCGCGACGGCAAGTTCCAGCTCAAGGCACTCGCCGAGAGCGGATTCGATCCGCTGGCGCGCACCTGCCAGTTCATGCTCACCGAGGAGGCGCACCACATGTTCGTCGGTGATACCGGCATCGGCCGCGTCGTACGGCGCACGGTCGAGGTGATGAACGAGCTGCGCACCGACGATCCGGTGAAGATCCGCGCCGCGGGTGCCATCGATCTGCTGACGATCCAGAAGTACATGAACTTCTGGTTCAGCTCCGCGCTCGACCTCTTCGGCTCCGAGGTGTCGTCGAACGCGGCGAGCTACTTCGCGAACGGCCTGAAGGGGCGGCCGGACGAGGGGCATTACGAGGATCACCTCGCCCACGGCGATTATGAGCTCGAGGTTCCCGACGGCAAGGGAGGGGTGAAGAAGGAAATCGTCTCGATGCGCAACGCGATGAACGAGATCGTGCGCAACGCCTACATCCGCGACTGCGAGAACGGCGTGCGGCGCTGGAACAAGATCATCGAGAAGGGCGGCCTCGACTTCGTGCTGCGTCTTCCGAGCGCGCGCTTCCGCCGCACCGTCGGCTACTGGGCGAACGTGCCGACCGACCCGGCTGGCAACCCGATCTCGCCGGAGGCCTTCGCCGGCGGCATCAGGCAGTGGATCCCGACGCCCGACGATCAGGCCTTCGTCGCGTCGGTGATGCAGCCGGTGCTCGAACCGGGGAAGATCGCCAGTTGGATCGCCCCGCCCGATCGCGGCATCAATAACTTGCCGGTCGACTACCAGTACGTGAAGGTCGCGTAAAACATGGGGCGCCATCTCTTACAATGGCGCGGTCCATGGTCAGCCGCATCGGCGCGATCCTCGCCGCGATTGCCCTCATCTCCCTGGCGCTCTCCGGCCCCGGCACACGCTGGAGATGGTGGGATTTCCGCGTCGGGCTTCTCCTGTTCGCCGCGGCCGGGCTTTTCGGTCTCATCGCGGCGATCCTCGGCCTGGCCGGCCGCCGCGGCGCGCTGCCCGGATCGTCGGTGGCGAGGGCCAGCGGTTTCGCCATCGCGGCGGGGCTCGGTGCCCTGGTGCTGCCGGCCTATGGACTCATCACGGCGCGGCGCGTGCCGAGCATCCACGACATCGCCACAGACGTCGAGGATCCGCCGCAGTTTCGGGCGGCGCTGACCGTGCGCGGCGACCGATCGAATCCGGCGCCGCCACAGATCGATCCCGACGTCGTGCGCCAGCAGCGCGCCGCCTACCCCGATCTCGGCTCGGTCCTTCTGCGTGTGCCGCCGGAGGAGGCGCTGGTGCGCGCGGCCGACGTGGCGCGCTCGCTGCGATGGCACGTCCTCTCGGTCAACACCGCCGACGGGACGGTCGAGGCGACGGCGACGACGGCGTGGTTTGGATTCCGCGACGACGTGGTGATCCGCGTCCGGCCTGCCGAGGGTGGAAGCCGCGTCGATGTCCGCTCGACCTCGCGCGTCGGACGGAGTGACGCCGGGGCGAACGCCGGCCGCATCCGGCGATTCCTCCGAGTGCTCCAGTCGCGCCGCTGAGCAACAGACCGCTCATCGATAGGGTGCGGTGAGGCCTCCGTCGACGATGAGAGAGTGGCCTGCGACGTACGAGGCCGCATCGGAGGCCAGCCAGAGGATGGCCGCCGCGGCTTCCGCGGGATCACCGATCCTGCCGAGCGGCACCATCGACGCGAACTGCTTTTCGATCGACGAGGGATCATCGGGGGCGGCGCGCGCGAACGTGTCGAGCAGCATCGGCGTTCGAAATCCGCCGGCCACGAGAGCATTCACGCGGATGCCGTTGGCCGCGTACTCCTGCGCGGCCGACTTGGTGAGGGCGATCACACCGGCCTTCGCCGCGGCGTAAAGACTGTTCAGAGGAACCCCCCCGAGCCCATTCACCGAAGCGACGTTGACGATCGCTCCGCCGCCGCCCTGCTCGAGCATCTGCGCGATCTCGTATTTCATGCACAACCAGACGCTCCGCAGATTCAGAGAAATGTGGGCGTCGAACTCGTCCTGGTCGAAGTCCGCAAGAGGCTTGAACACACCGCTCTCGAGCGACCCGGCATTGTTGACGGCGACGTCGAGACGGCCGAAGCGCGCCACGGTCGCGCGTACCAACTCCTCGACGTCGGCGCTCCTGGAAACGTCGGCCTGGATGAACTCCGTCTCCGCTCCGATTCTCCGAAGCTCTTCGAGGGCGACCGTCCCGCGCTCCGCATTGCGGGCCGCAATCACCACCGCGGCACCGCCGCGGGCGAATGCGGTCGCGGTGGCGAGGCCGATTCCGGAACTGCCGCCGGTGACGAGCACGACCTTTCGGGCATCTGCCATGGCTGGAGTCTATGCTCAGCCCGAGCGGCGCGGGATGACACTCAACGAGCCGTCGGTCTCGAGATAGACCTCTTCGACCTGCGCCGGATCGGTGTAGCCGCTGCTGCGCATCGCGGCGAGAACTTCTTCGTGGACGATCCGCTCTTCGCGCATCTTCTCGTCGTCGAAGTGGCCCGCCGCGAAAAGGCGCGCGGGCTGGCTCTTCACGAGGCGCTGGAAGCGCTTCGACCGGATCATCAGCGACGCCACGAGGTACTGCAGCACGACCAGCATCGCCAGCGCCACGACGCCGCTGGCGATGCTCACGTCCTTCGACACCAGCACGGTCGACAGCGTCGATCCAAGCGCCACCGTCACGATGAGATCGAAGGCGTTCATCTTGGCCAGCGTCCGCTTGCCGGAGACCCGCAGCACGATCACCACCGCCACATAGGCGACGGCGCCGGCGAGGATCGTTCTTCCGATGCTGTCCCAGCCGTCGAACCACATCACCGCCTCCCTTCCTCGCGGTTCTGGGTCACGAAGAACGACGCCAGCGTGGCCGTGACGTAGCCGAAGACGGCGATGGAGTAGAGCGACAGGAAGAGCGTCAGCGCCCGCCCTGCGCCGGTGCGCGGCCACGACTCGGACGCGATCGTCGTCATCAGCATGGCCGTCCACCACACCGACGACGCGTAGCTCTGGAACGCCGCGCGGTTCGGCCCTTCCGACTCGAAGACCATCATCCCCGCCGCACCGGCCAGCAGCACCAGCAGCGTCGCCGCGCCGACATATCCCGCGGCGTGCCTCTTCAGCGTCCGGCGGAGAGCCCGAAGCCCGCGGTTGATCGAGCCGAGAAGTTTCGCCACGCGGATGCCTCGCGTGACGCGGAGGAGGCGAAAGGCGCGCGCGAATCGGAAGAGGCGGAACGCCGGCACGAGCAGCGACAGCGCCACCAGCCAGTTCCTCTTCAAGAACGTCCGCTTCCTCGGCGCGATGATCAGCTTCACCACGAAGTCGACGAGGAAGATGATCCAGATCGTCGTCGCAGCGATCTGCCCTCCCCTGCTCAATCCTCGCGTCAGCTCCACGACCGCGATGACCACCCAGAGGAGCGAAAGCAAAATGATGGGGCGCTCCACGACCCGCTCGAACTGCACCAGCAGACGGACGCGCTGCGTGTCAACGGAGTGCATTCGTTGGTCCTCCTGATTCCCGGCTAATTGGCTCTCGGAGCCTCATTCAATTGTCACCACCAGTGGGAGATGATCGGAGGCCTCCGTGCGCAGGACGCGGGCCGTCGTACACGTCGCGCCGCCTCGCAGGAAAAGATAGTCGATCCGTTTGACCGGTGTTGCCGCGGAGAACGTCCGGCCGTCGCCGCGGCCGCACTCCAGCCAGGCGTCGCGCAACCCGGCGCCGACGAGGCGGGCGTGGACGCGGCTCCGCGGCTCGGCGTTGAAGTCGCCTCCCACGAGGAGCGGCTCGACCGCGCGTATCCGCGTCAGAAGCGCCTCCGTCTCCTGCAGCCGGTACGTCTCCTCGCGCGAGGCGTCGAAATGCGTGTTGAACACGGTCAGCGGTCCGTAAGGCGATTCGATCACCGTGAGAAAGGCGATGCGCGGCTCCACCGAACCGCCCGCCCTCGGCTGCGGCGGCTCGGTGCGCAGCGGCACGATCTCCTGCCGGCCGATCGGCCACCGCGACAGCGTGGCGATCCCGTAGTCGCCTCCCTGATAGTCGAGCGACTTCCCGAACGCGCCGTGCATCCCGGTGCGCCGCATGAGCACCGCCAGTTGATCGACGTTGCCCGATCTCGCGGTGTGGCGGTCGACCTCCTGCAGCAGCACGATGTCGGCAGCCGATTCCCGGATCAACGAGGCGACGCGCTCGAGATTGTCCACGCCGGCCGCGTCGCGGCCCGCGTGGATGTTGTAGACGAGCAAGCGGAGCGGAGGGGGAGCGGTGGAAGCACAGGCGGCGGCGACAATCAGCGCTGCCAGGAAACGGGCCGTGCGGAGCATGCGCTCGGAACGATACACTCTGGGCGGTCGGGACATGGACTTTCATCACTCACAACGCGCCCGCGACCTGCTCGATCGCGTCACCCGCTTCATCGCGGCGGAAATCGTGCCGGTCGAGGAGTCGTACTTTCGCGAGCTTCGTGAGCAGAACCATGGCGGTGACTGGAGGCGATGGGAGGTGTCGCCTCTCGTCGACGAGCTGAAGGCGAAGGCGAAGGCGGCGAGGCTCTGGAACCTTTTTTATCCGGGGACGCTCACCGTCGCCGACTACGCGCCGCTGGCCGAGGCGATGGGACACAGCCTGCTGGCACCGGAGATCTTCAACTGCAACGCGCCCGACAGCGGGAACATGGAAGTACTCCACCACTACGGCTCCGACGAGCAGAAGAAACGGTGGCTGGCGCCGCTGATGGAAGGAGAGATCCGGTCGGTCTTCTGCATGACCGAGCCCGACGTGGCGTCGAGCGACGCCACGAACATCCACGCCACGATCGAACAGCAGGGCGATGAGCTCGTTCTGCACGGCCTCAAGTGGTGGGCCACGGGGCTTGGACACCCGCGCGCGAAGATCGCCATCTTCATGGGGCGGTCAAATCCCGGCAACGACCGACACCACCAGCACAGCATGGTGCTCGTGCCGCTCGACACGCCCGGCGTCCACATCGAGCGGATGCTCACCGCGTTCGGCGAGTACGACGAGCCGTACGGCCACGGCGAGGTCACGTTCGACGACGTCCGCGTGCCGGCGTCGAACCTCATCGGCGGCTTCGGGCGTGGATTCGAGATCGCGCAGGGACGCCTCGGCCCGGGGCGCATCCACCACTGCATGCGCGCCATCGGCGCCGCGGAACGGGCGCTGCAACTGATGATCATCCGCGCCATGAGCCGTGTCGCCTTCGGCAAGCCGCTCATCGACCTCGGCGGCAACCGCGAACGAGTCGCGCAGCTCCGCATCGCCATCGACCAGGCCCGCCTCCTGACGCTGCACGCGGCGTGGAAGATCGATCAGGAAGGAGCGGCGGGGGCGATGAAGGAGATCTCGGAGATCAAGGTCGTCGCGCCGAACGTCCTGCAGCAGGTCGTCGACGAAGCGATCCAGATGTTCGGCGGCGCGGGGGTGTCGAACGACCTGCCGCTGACCGCGCTCTTCGCGATGGCGCGCGCGCTCCGCATTGCCGACGGGCCCGACGCCGTCCACCTCGGCGTCATCGCGCGGCAGGAGCTGCGCAAATACCGCTCATGAATCAGGGCGAGGAGCTCGACGCGGCGGCCGTCGACCGGTGGCTGAAGAGTCATGTCGACGGTCTGCTTGGCAGCCCGCAGGTCACGCAGTTCACCGGCGGCGCGTCGAACTGGACCTACAGGCTGCTCTACCACTCCCACGACCTCGTGCTCCGCCGCCCCCCCGCCGGCACGAAGGCGAAATCGGCGCACGACATGGGGCGCGAGTACCGGATCCAGAAGGCGCTGAAGCCGGTCTACCGGTACGTGCCGGAGATGATCGCGCACTGCGCCGACGAATCGGTGATCGGCGCCGAGTTCTACGTCATGCGGCGGATCGACGGCATCATTCCACGCAGAGAGCTCGGCGTGGCGATGAGTCCCGATGACGTGCGGCGCCTCTGCCTTCGATTCCTCGATGCGCTCGTCGAGCTGCATCACGTCGATCACGTCGCCGCCGGTCTCGAACACCTCGGCAAAGGGGCCGGTTACACAAAGCGGCAGGTCGAAGGATGGAGCGAGCGCTATCGGAACGCGCGCACCTGGAACGTGCCGCGCGGCGAGCACCTCATGCGATGGCTGGCGGATCACATCCCGGCTGCCGAGACGATCTGCGTCACGCACAACGACTTTCGATTCGACAACCTCGTCCTCGACCGCGAAGAGCCGTCGCGCATCGTCGGCATCCTCGACTGGGAGCTGGCCGCGCTCGGCAATCCGTGGATGGACGTCGGCAACGCGCTGGCGTACTGGGTGGAAGCGAGCGACGACTTCATCGCCCGCTCCACGCGACGCCAGCCGACGCATCTCCCCGGTATGCTGACGCGGCGTGAGGTGATCGACTACTACGCCGAGCGGAGCGGGACTTCGCCGGAAGCGTCACTCTTCTACGAAGTCTTCGGCCTCTTCCGCCTCTCCACCATCGCGCAGCAGATCTACTACCGCTACCATCATCGGGAGACGCGGAATCCCGCCTTCCGCACCTTCTGGATCATGGTGAACTACCTGCACTGGCGCTGCCGGAAGCGGATGCGCTCTCCGCCACCGTGATCCGCACCTCGTCGCCGTTGGCGCGGATCTCCGGCACGTACATCGCCTC
>DATLFC010000111.1:0-44690 GCA_035525015.1 Thermoanaerobaculia bacterium
CGCGCGATTGCCGCGTCGGTGGAAGGCATCGCTCGCAATCCCAGCGCGGCGCCGGCGATCCGTCTTGCCATGATCATCGGTCTGGCACTGATCGAGTCGCTGGTCATCTACGCGCTGCTGATCGCTTTCTTCGTCTACCAGCTGTAAACCGGAGTTCAGCACCACACACGAAAGCCCGGTGGCAACACCGGGCTTTTTCCTGCTGCGCACTGGCACCGCCGTTGCTGAGCTCAGCCGTGGGAGGACTGCTGTGAACTGGTTCAATCTGTCCCTCGTAGGCTGGGTGATCGTGATCATCGCCGTCGGGATCGCCGCGTATCGCTTCGACGTCGATCCGATCTGGATCGCCATCGGCGCGCTCCTGCTGCTCGGGATCGGCGTCATCGTCTCGGTGAAAGGCTCCAAGCCGCCGCAGATATGAAAAGAGCCGGCGCTTTGCGGCGCCGGCTCTTTTTTTTGAGGATCTGGCCTGGGTTGTTACTGCGCCGCCACCATGCGGCGGAGGGCATCCACCGCCGTATCGGGCGGGAGCTCCTCGGTCAGTACGACTTTCCGCTGCTTCGACCACACTCCGTGGCGGTAGACGACGTAGTCGACCTGCTCTTCGCTGACGGCGTAGAGCGCGATGGTCTCTTCGGAGATCACCGCCGCCACGCGCGATCCGCTGGCGAAGTTCAGTGCGACATTCCGGAGGTTGCCGCCGCGGACACCGATGGGGATCCGGACTCGCCCGTCGAGGACGGGTTTGATCCGCAGCCGCCGGATGGCGTCGCTTCGGACGTCGCCGAAAAGGATCTCCACGGAGTCCCGCGAGGGGTTGGTGAAGATCGCCGGATGGGTGAGCACCTCGTTGTCCGTATGCCCGGCCGCGTTCCCGTCGTCCATGCTCGTGCCGGTGAACTCGGTCAGGTAGCGGAAGTCGGTGCTCGTGACGATGCCATCGTCGATGCCGAGCATCGCGTAACGGGCCCACTCTCCGGAGCCGGTCTCTTCCCACCACACCGCGTGCACCACGATCTGCGGCACCTGTACGGTGTTGCCTTCCTCGTCGACCGCCTGGATCGATTGCGTGACGGCGATGCGCAGGTTCCGGCGCAGCTTCCAGTCGACGCTGTCGAGAGCGGTGACGTCGCTCCAGACGCCGTCCTCGTAGGAGGCGAACAGGAGGCGGCTGGAAAGGCCGTGGAACAGCATTTCCTGCCAGAAGAGGAACAGCGTCTGTGACTCCATGTCGTAGGCGAGGGCGGGATGCCCATGTGCGCCGCCGATCAGCGTCGCCGGCACGGGCGCCGTCGAGCGCTCCTCACCGTGCTGGACAGTCATTCGAAGATAGCGCCCCGACGTTCCGTCGACGGGGTTCTCCTCGCTGATGGCTTCAACCGTGTACACGAAGCCTTCGCTCGTGAGCAGAACATCGCGCTCCCGCGGTCCTTCCGCCGAAGCGCTGAGAGCGACGAGCAACAGGGCGAGGAAGAGGAGTGTCCGTTTCATGCCTTCAGGTTCACCATCGACCGGAGGTCGACCGCCATGAGGAGGTTTTTGAGATGCCGGAAACCGGGGTAGAACTTCGCCAGCTGCGCGAAGTGGAATTCAGCGATCTCGACGTGGCCGCTCTTGTAGGCCGCTTCGCCGAGGAGGTAATGAGCGTTGCGGATCTGCCGATTCTCGGAAGCGAGCTCCAGCCCCTTGGTGCCCCAGGCCGCCGCATCCTCGAGCCGTTCCATCTCGATGGAGCCGTAGCAGAGATCGATGTAGGCCTCGGCCAGCGAGCTCGGCGAGACGATCAACGGCAGCGCTTCATGGATCCGCGCCACCCCTTCCTCCACGCGTCCGTCCAGCATCGTCGAGGCGCCGAGGTTCTGCAGCGCCGCTCCGCGCGAGAGACTCCGTTCGGCCGGATCGGAGACATGGACCACCAGGTCGAGCGCACGCTCGAACGACTGAATCGCGCTCGCGAAGTCGCCGTCAATCTCGTAAAGGCCGCCCAGCTCGTTGTGCGCGCCAAGCTCCCACAGCGGCTCATTCGCTTCCAGTGCCGTGTTCAGCGCGATCTGCGCGTAGAAGATGCCCCGCTTCACGTCGTTCTGCAGCCGATGCTTGTACGTCAGTGCGTACGCGGCCAGGAATGTGTGGTGCGGGTTGCGCCGGCGCATGACGATGGCCGGCAGCTTCTGCACTTCTCCCGTCGTCTGCTCCATCGCGATCAGGACGTCGGCTTTGTTGATCGTGATCAGCTCGCGAAGCTCCTCACCCGCGGCCGCGGCATACGCCTGGTCGTAGAGCTCGAGCGCGGTCTCCATCTCGTTCCTGCGGACGCAGAGCAGCGCCTTCTGGCGCAACTCCTCGGCTCTTTTTTCTTCGAGGTCACTCATCCGTCTCTTCCTCACCCTCCCAGCCGCCGTGCTCCTGCAGCCGCTTGAACTCGATGAAATCCTCGACTTCCCGTTTCGCGGCCGCGCTCAGCACTTTGTAACTGTGCAGGATATTCGTTCCTGCCTCGTTTTCCTCGAAAAAATCGCCCATGCTCAGGTCGAATGTCTGGAGAATCTTCAGCAGGGTGTCGAGGCCGACCTTGTATTCTCCCTGCTCCATCCGCGAGAGGTCGCTCTGATGGATGCCGATCTTCTCGGCCAGGGCAGTCTGCGTCAGCTTGTGCTGACGCCGAAGCTGCCGGATTTTCCGGCCTACGAGCTCAACTTGAACGGTGCGTCTCATCGCGGGCTTCGTTGACTTTTATGCTATTAGACAATAACATGCCGCAGCTTTCAAGTCAGGGCGCTCCGGAGCCCTCTGCCAGCCAGACCCTGCCGTGAATTTCCACCTCTTTCGGAAGCTCGTCGCTCGTGATCTCTCCGTCCGGTTCACCGGGTCGGCCCTCGGGGTCCTCTGGGCGGTGATCCAGCCGCTGACCCTGGTAGCCCTCTACTGGTTTGTCTTCACCAGAATCTTCGACGCTGGGCTTCTCGGCCGGACCGGCAGCCATTACGTGGAGTTTCTCATCGCCGGGCTCATCCCCTGGCTGGGATTGAGCGAGGGAGTCATGCGCTCGACGACGTCGATGGTCGACAACGCCCCGCTCGTGCGGAAGCTGCCGCTCAGCGGGACGCTGGTCGTGCTCGTCCCGAACGCCTCGGCGATGATCTTCCAGTGCGTCGGCCTGGCCGTGTTCCTCGTCATTCTGGCCGTGCGCGGCGTCTTCCCGACCACGCTCTGGCTGTTGCCGGTTCCGCTGCTGCTGCAGTTCGCGCTGCAGAGCGGCGTCGGGCTTTTTCTCGCCGTGTCGCACGGGTTCTTCCGTGACGTGACGCAGATCGTCGGATTCGTTCTGTCGGTCGCCTTCTACCTGAGCCCGATTCTGTATCCGGTCGTGGCGCGGTTCGACGCGTTCTTCCAGTGGAATCCGCTGACGCCGCTGCTCGGTTTGTACCGCCGCGCTCTGCTCGGGGGCATTCCCGGAATCGGCGCGGCGGCTTCGTTACCTGCGTGGCCGTCGATCGTATACCTCACGGTCGTGGCGTTCGGACTTTGTCTTGCGGGTTCCGCGCTGATGCAACGGGCGCAGCCCGATCTCGTCGATCTCATCTGATCGACACCACAAGGGAGAGAAAATCGATGTCGATTCGCGTGTTGCCGGCTGTTGTTCTGTCCATTCTGATCATCCCGCTGTCCGCTGCGCAGACACAGCCGGAAACGACCCAGCCGGAGACGGCTGCCACCGAGATCGAGGGGGGCGTTCCGGAGTACATCAAGGACGAGACACCGGAGGAGCGGCGCCAGCGCATCGGTCCCGTCGATCCGGGGCCGAACCCGACCGCGGATCAGCGCTTCGAGCGGCGGGGAAGGGTCTACAAGATCGAGCGTTTCGACCGCCAGTGGGCGGCCTACGACGCGCCGGAAGGTTTCGTCCGCCCCTTCGCGATGGTGAACTTCGGATTCGAGATCTATCAGCAGAATGACCGGTACGTGTGGGTCTGGATGCCCGGTTCCGATGATGATCCGGCACTCGTGGAGCAGAAGCCGGCCGAGCCGACGCCGACGCTGACCGAGGCGCAGGCCGGCTATCTCAGGAATCTGCGCAACGAGTTCAGCGAGCTCACGCCGCCTCCGGCCGGCCGGAGAGTGCGGTTCGAAGAGTCGTCGGAAGGTCTGCCCTCGCAGGGATCGTGGCGTCACTCGGCGGCGTTCGCCGACATGAACGGCGACGGCCACATCGACATCATCGCTCCGCCGGAGCGAGGCGCGCGCTCGATCATGCCGGCCATCTTCCTCGGCGACGGCAAGGGGAACTGGACTCCGTGGGCCGCCGCGGTCTGGCCTTACGTGATGGATTACGGGACCGTGGTGGCCGCCGACTTCAACGGCGACGGCCGGACCGACCTTGCCTTCGGCATGCATCTGGTCGGCCCCCGCGTCCTGCTGAACAACGGCGACGGCCGCTTCGTCGATGCCAGCAAGGGGATGGAGGAGTCGTGGCCGACCCGCCGTGTGGTCGCGGCAGACGTCGACGGCGACGGCGATGTCGACCTGGTGGCGCTGAGCGAAGGAACCTCGCGCGGCTCCGGTCCCCGGAGCGCCCGGCTGCGCGCCTACATCAACGACGGGAAAGCGTCGAGCTGGAGCGTGGTCGAGATCTCGGGTCCCGACGACCTTCTCGGCGGTGACTGGCTCGCCACCGGCAAGTTCAACAAGGATCGTCTGCCCGACTTCGTCGCCTCCAGCAACATGATGCACGGAGTCGACACGCTGTACCGGTCGGCCGGCAAGGCGAAGTGGGAGCGGGTCGATCCGGAGGGCGGCGAGCTCGTTCCTTACTACTCCCTCTACACCGCGGTGGCTGCGGGCCGCTACTCCTCGCGCACTCTCGACGATGCCATCGTCAGTTACCGGCGTGTCTGGCCGCAGGTCGACGCGAACGAGATGAGTGAGCCTCCCTTCCGCTCGGTCATCGGCATCGACCGCATTTCGTTCGGAGGGAAGACCCCGCAGCGAACGCCGGTGATGAGGTTCGAAGGAGAGCGGCCGATCTCCGGGATGGCCAGCGGCGACTTCGACGGAGACGGGAAGACCGACATCCTGTTCACGCGCTTCGAGCCGCGCGAAGTGGTTCTGCTGCTGGGGGACGGAAAGGGTGGGTTCAAGCGGGCGGAGGTCGAAGGACTGCCGCTCATGGACAACCCGAACTACGACCTCAACGTCGCCGATGTGAACGGCGACAAGCTGCCGGATGTGCTGGTGATGTACGAGTCGACCTCGCAGACGCCGTTCGGAAGACAGAACGGGGGGATGAAGCTGTTTCTGAACCGTGGTGCGGGCGTGGCGGGGAGCGGCGCCGCAGCTAAATAGAATCCCATGCAATGGGCGGCCGGGCGGGAGAGGCCCGGCCGGCATTGACCTTGAATGCTCCCGTGGCCGTATCGGACGGCGGTCGGTGGAGCAGGTCCGCGGACCTATGCGGATACGTCATAAAAAGTTCTTGACTCGGTGGACCATTGCTCCTAGAGTACGCCGAGCTAACCGACTCAGTTCAGGCACCGACTTCTGGCGCGGGAGGTGGTCATATCGCCGGCAAAGGCTGATCAGACATTCTCAGGAACTTGGTAACAACCAACAATGTGTAGGAGATAACGAATGAAGAAAACTCTGATTCTTGCGATGGCGATGACGCTCGCGCTGGCGGGCTCGCTGTTCGCGCAGGGTACGTTCTCGCCGGGAGCATCGATCGGCGGCTTTGGTGTCACGACCACTGCTCCGTCGACGATCAACAACGACGACTCGTGCGACATCGGCACCACCCCTGCAGCGACTTTGCTTCTGCCTTACTTCGAGGCCAACCAGACCGATCGCAACACGATTTTCACGATCGTCAACACCACGAATGAAGCGCAGATTGCCCACATCACGATCTGGACCGACTATTCCTTCCCGGTGGTCGACTTCAACGTGTACCTGACCGGGTATGACGTCCAGGGCCTCAGCCTCCGTGACATCATTTTCAACGACATCATCGCGCCGACGGCAACCCCGGGCGTTCATGGCACGACCGACACCGGCTCGACCACGAGCGGCGTTGGCCTCTCGCCCTACGGCAGCCGTTCGGTCCTTCCGCCGAACCCGAACAATCTGTTCCCGAGCGTGGTTGGACCGGCCGGAACGCTGAACTGCACCAACCTGCCGGGCCAGATTCCGCCGGCTCTCGGTGCCGCGATGCGCAACGCGCTGATCAACGGCATCTACCACTCGCCCGACTTCCCGTTCTGCACCACGACGCAGCGGGTCGGCAGTGATGACGGCGTGGGCAACCACCCGGCCAACACCGCGATCGGCTACGTCACCATCGACGTGGCGCGTGTCTGCTCGCTCCGTCTCCCGACCGAGCCTGCGTACTTCGCCACGGACATCCTGTTCGACAACGTGCTGACTGGCGACTACGAGACATTCGACGCCTCGGCCGCTTCGAACTTCGCGGGCGGCTCGCCGCTCGTCCACATCCGGGCCATCCCGGAGGGTGGTGCACCGGATGTCGCGCCGGCCGCCGGCACGGCGTACACCAACCTGCCGTACACGTTCTACAGCCGCTACCTGGTCGGCGAAGTCGACCCGCTCGCGCGCGTCCGTGACCGTCGTCAGCCGCTGCCCTCCATGTGGGCTGCGCGCTTCGTCGACGGGCCTGGTATCAACACCGCCTTCAAGATCTGGCGCGAAGGCGTCACGCCGGTCACCACCTGCGCCAACGCGGCGCTCAACTCCGCGCTGACGATCTCCGAGGTCGTCCGCTTCGACGAGCACGAGAACCCGAGCATCTACGGCGTTACCGGCGGTCCGATCATTTCGCCGACTCCGCCCACACCGCCGGCCGTGGTCCTGCCTGAGACTCAACGCGTTCCGGTGAACGGCGGCTTCTTCCCGACCCAGCCGACTGTCGCTGGCGACATCGGCGGCTGGATGTACCTGAACCTCGACTTCAGCCGCGATTTTGCCATCGGAACCTCCGGGCAGCCTGGATTCCTCCCGGCTCAGAACCCGGCCGGTGTCGATCCGACCGCGACCAACGCCTCCAACCCGACGCTGAACTCGACCACCAACAACCCGCTGTATCCGGCTGGCTCCTATCCGGGCGGCCGTCCGGCGCAGAGCTGGGTCGTGGTGTCGATGTCCGGCACGGGCGCCTCGGCTGGCGCGCTCTCGGTTGACTTCGACGCGACGTGGCTCGGCAACGGCTGCACCGCGAATCCGCGCAACAGCAGCGTGATCCCCCCGATCGGTCCTGCGGTGGCGCCCAGCCCGGCTGACCAGTCGCCGAACTGGAATCCATAGGTTTCAATCCTTCGCAGTACGCGAAAGCGGGCCGGTTCGCCGGCCCGCTTTTTTTTCGTCCAGGGAAGTGATCGGACCATGACTCGGTTTGACCCAAACGCAGCTCGAAAAACTACTCTTTCTTTTTGATGCCGACGGCTTATAATAACTGCGCCGATTTGCGCGCTCGGTCCATGCCAATATCTGGGAGGGTGATGTGAAGAAGATTCTGCTCACGGCGACAATCCTGCTTTGTTTCGCCGCCAGCCTCGAGGGACAGGGGTTTCTCTATCCGACAGGCCCTGCAGGTGGACCTCCGCAGTCGTGCCCCGGATGCCCGCCTCCTCGCACCTCGGTCACCGAACCTCTCGGACAGGTTTATCCATACGACGATCCGATCGTCGGCTTCCATCGCTACCTCGATTCGGTGTGGGTCGGCGACTGGCAGCAGCCTTTCCGTACCGCGCGTGCCTGGAAGGCCGTGGTGGCGCCCGACCGCAACCGTGTCTACATGCGTATCGGCAGCCAGCTCAACGGCTATGACATCGACAGCTTTCTCAACCGTCTGGTGAATCGCGATCAGCTGATCGCGGGCGGCACGCGCTATGACGGGGTCGACTACTTCCTCCGTCCCGACAAGTACTTCTACGCCGAGTCCGGCGGCTGGTTCACCCCCACGACCGACGGGCAGGAGCGCCTGTACGGTTTCGACTGGGACGATCGGAAACTGGTCTACCTCGCTTACACGCACTTCGGCTGGGGCATCGTGCAGGATGATCTCGCCAACGATCGCCAGCCGATGGACAGCTTGTCGCAGGTCTACGGCGAGAGTGCTCCCGACAACATTTTCGTGCTCAAAACCAACAGCGGGAAGTACTACGCGTACATCGGCGAGGCGGGCGCGCGACAGATGCAGGTCTACGACGTGACGAACGCCGCGAGCCCGGTGCGCGTCTCCGATCTCGACTGGCAGCCGCGCCCCTCCCAGTACGCGAAGCTCGGCAACTACTTCGCCGTTCTCGGCAGCGGCGGCAAGCTCGACATCTATACCCAGGACGGCTTCATCGCGCGGCAGCCGCCGCTCAAGAGCGTCAGCGCTCCCGGCTTCTTCTGGTCGGTTGCGGCCGGCGAGATCAAGAACGGCGTCCCCCACTTCTACGCCACGGCCGATGCAGGGGGACAGAAACTCGGCATCCTCACCATCACGGTGAACCAGAACGTGGTCAGCGACACCATCTCGGTGCACGGCGTCTTCTATGGATTGATGGTCGAGCACCACCTCGGCTACCTCACCGTGGCCGGCACCAACGACGTGAAGCTCTTCAACGTGGCGGGAGGCACTCCCCAGGAGATCGATCTCCACGGGTGGGTTGACAAGTACTACTCCAACCCTCCCAGTCCGAACGTGAAGCCGAACCGCGCCCTCCTGCGCCACGCCACGCCGCTCAAGGCGGGCACGAAGATCTACATCGTCCTCTCCGTCTATTCGCTCGGTGACGTCATCGAGGTCCGCTCGGAGGACGCCATCAGCGCCGAGGTCGTCGATCGCCCCACCGGTGAGATCTTCTTCGGCGATCGGGTCGGCTTCGTAGCGAAGACCTCCGCCTCGACGCCGAAAACGGTCCTCTGGAACTTCGACAATTCCGAAGGCTTCGATACGAACGCCGGAGAATCGCAGACGGGACAGGCGGTCTATCACACCTACTCCGGTCTGACCGGGTCGTCCGCGGTGCAGAAGACCGTCACCGCCTCGTCGTCTCCGGCGGCCGCGAGTGTGTCCCTCACGCTCAAGCCGCCGACGGCACGCTTCAAGATCTTTTCTACGAACTATCTCTTCACGCTTGCGGACGCCAGCTCGGCCGCCCCGATCGTCTTCGGGGACCTGTTCGCCGACGCATCCGACGGCGATCTTTCCGGCCATTACACCGACTGGGCCATCGGCGGAACGACCACGTCGAAGGCGCCCAACGAGACGATGCTTGTCGGTGATTGCGGCACCCATTCCCTCACCTTCACGACCCATTACGGGCTGGTGAGCGGCCCGCCGTACACGGCGCAGGGAGCATTCACCAGGACGATCACGCCGTTCAATTACGCCGTCCGTCCGTTCGTTGCCGTCGTCGGCGAGCCGGCCGCCGCAGGGACTGCGCTTCGCTTCACCAGCGCCTCGAGGTTCAGTGCCGGCCTCGGGCTCGCGGCATCGAACGTCGTACACCAGTGGGACCTCATTGGTGCGAATGACCAGCTCATCCTGGCGGGCTCCAGCGCCAGTTCCTGGGACGTGCCGCAGGCCAGCATCGTGCACGGATCGCGCGTCCGGCTCAAGTTGAGCACGACCGCAACACTGCCGGGCGCCTGCGCCGGCCTCACGGAGAGCGTCGCGTACTCAGAACCGCTCAATCCTCCCGATCCGGTCATCACCGGCGGCTGTACCAACGGGGCTCCCCCCTGCAACTTCGCCGTCGGTTCGACCACCGGCCAGTCGATGTCGGGCTGGTCATACCAGTGGTCTGCAACCGGACCGGGGTTGGTGACGCCGTCCAGCGCCACGACCCCGACCTACAGCCCGACCTTTGGATCCGTCGGTTCCTACACGGTGACGGTCACGGCCACGAACCCCATCGGCTCCGTTGCCGTCTCGAAGGTCGAGCAGGTCACCACGGCCGGCACGAACTGCGAGCCGATGTCGGCCGGGAACGTCTTCCCGACGTACACCGGCCCGAGCTCGGGCTGCCGGCCCGGTCTGGGAAGCTGCAGCACCTCCGAGACCATCAACTTCACCGTCGCCACCTTCGGCTACAACTTCGACTGCGCGCAGCACGACTTCAAGTGGACCTTCCCGAATAACGTGGAGCTCACCGGAAAGAACGTCTCCAGGCAGCTGCCGGCGGGAACGCACCAGGTGGCGGTGACGATCTCGAATGCCGCCCAGACGTATAACCCGACTCCGATGAGCGTGCCGGTCGGCTTCACGCAGCCGCCACCCACCACACCGAACCCACCGCCGCCGCAGGGGAGCTGCAACCCGCTGAACAGCAGCACGGTGTTCATCTCGTACAACACGGCGAGCGGCTCCTGCAGCCAGACCTCCGGGTCGTGCAATACCGGTGAGCTGATCACGCTGACGGTCTCGGCGTTCGGCTACAACTTCAGCTGCTCCAACCACTCGTTCAACTGGACGATCGGCGGCCAGGCGAAGAGCGGCCACACCATCACGCACTCGTTTGCCACGGCCGGCAACTATCCGGTTTCGGTGACCGTGAACAACGGGACCACCTCCTACACGGCGCAGTCCTCGATCACGGTGGGCGGTGCTACGCAGCCGCCGAACCCGCCGCCGCCCAGCGGCTGCACCGACATGACGAACGCCAACCTCTTCATTCAGTACTACGACGGCGCCGGCGCCTGTAACCAGTCGGGCGGACAGTGCCCGCCCGGTCAGCCGATCAACTTCTCGGTTGCCACCTTCGGCTACAACCTTGGCTGCGACGCCCACACCTTCACCTGGAACTTCCCGGGCGGCGTGCAGAAGGCGGGGCAGAACGTCCAGCACACGTTCCCCGTCAACGGAACGTACAACGTCGGTCTGACGGTCAAGAACGGGCGGCAGGAGTTCCCGGCCCGGCCGGTCTCCGTTCAGGTCGGCTCGGGCATCCCGCAGCTGCCGGATGTCATGGTCGCCATCGGCAAGCAGTTCCTCGGCAATCTGACCTATCGCTTCACGCCGATCATCAGTCCTGTGACGGCCACCGAATCGATCAAGTCGTACGTCTGGACCTTCGGCGACGGCTGGTCGGTCACCGCCCCGTCGGCGGATCCGGTCGACCACACGTACAAGTCGTCCTGTCCCGATTGCATCGTGACGCTCACCGTCTACGACGCCTCCGGGCAGCCTCTCGCGCCTCCGACCTCCGAGCCGCTCGCTCCGAGCCGGCGGCGCGGTGCCGGACACTGACGGACTCTCGACTCGCTGTTCTCTCGAAGTGGCGGACCCTCCGGTCCGCCACTTCGCTTTAGGCGGCTCCGCCGTACAATCGCAATGAATGGAACCAGCCGTCCGCGCCCGCGGGCTGACCAAGCACTACGCGGTTTATCGCCGTCCGGCCGACAGGCTGGTCGAGATCCTCACGCGCCGATCGCGACACGCGACCTTCCCGGCCCTGACGGACGTCTCGTTCGACATCGAGCCGGGTGAGACGATCGGAGTCATCGGCCAGAACGGCGCGGGGAAGAGCACGCTCCTGAAGCTGCTCTGCGGGGTGACGAAGCCGACCGCGGGGACGCTCGAGGCGCGTGGTCCGATCGCATCGATCCTGGAGCTCGGCACCGGCTTCCACCCGGAGTTCACCGGCCGCGACAATGCCGCGCTGAACGCCGCGATCCTCGGCCTCTCCGCCGAGGAGGTGAAGCGGGCCCTGCCGGCCATCATCGAGTTCTCGGAGCTCGGCTCGTTCATCGATCAGCCGGTGAAGACCTACTCGTCCGGGATGTACATGCGCCTGGCGTTTTCCGTGGCCGTGAACGTCGACCCCGACATCCTCGTGATCGACGAGGCGCTCGCGGTCGGCGACGGGCACTTTCAGAAGAAGTGCATCGACCGGATCCGCGAGTTCCAGCAGCGGAAGAAGACCATTCTTTTCTGTTCGCACGCGCTCTATTACGTGACGTCCATCTGCAGCCGGACTCTGTGGCTCGATCAGGGACGTGTCATGCAGTTCGGACCATCGGTCGAGGTCGTGCACCGGTACGAGCGCTTTCTACTGGAGCGGGATCGCGCGCACCCGGCGACGGAGACGCCGGTCGAGAGCCGCTCCACCCCGGCCCGCATCGCGTCGCTGGAAGTGGCCGGTCCGGCGGGCGAGAAGCGCACCGAGTTCCGCCGCGGCGACGACGTCCTCGTTCGCGCGAAGATCGTCGCCGAGAATCCGGCCCAGCCGATCCACGTCATCATCGGAGTGAATCGGTCCGCCGACGACTTCCAGTGTTTCGCCGTGGGGACGCATTGGGACGGTCTTCCACCGCTCTCCGGCCGCACCGAGTACGATCTGGTTCTCCGCCTTGCCGATATGCCGCTGCAGGGAGGCGACTACAGCGTCATTGCCTACGTCGGCGACGAGCACGCCATGACGCCGTTCGACCGCCGCGACCTTGCGCCCGGCTTCACGATCGCTACCGACCGTTTCGACGTCGGACTGTTCGCCGTCCGCCATCGATGGGAGTCGCTCGGCTTCACCGCCGATGCCGTGCGGCCGGCCGCCGGCCGATGATCTCGCTGGTGGTGGTGAACTATCGCTCCGCCGGCATGGCGGTGGAGGCGATCCGCACCGCGCGCGCGGCCAGCCGCGAGACTCTCGAGGTGGTCGTCGTCGACAACAGTTGCGACGAAGCGGAGGCCGAGCGGCTCCGGCCCGTAGCCGACACGCTGCTGGTCAGCGCCACGAATCGCGGTTACGCGGGCGCCATCAACGACGCGCGCCCGTACTGTGCGGGCGAGATCGTCGTCATTACCAACCCCGACGTCGTGTTCTTCCCGGGAGCCATCGACCACCTCGCGGCGTCATTGGAGAAGCCCGGCCGCGCAGTGGCGGGGCCGGCGCTCTACTGGGATGTGGAACAGGAGTGGATTCTCCCCCCGGCAGACGGCCGGACACTGGCCCGGAAATTCGACGAGATCCTCGCATCGCGAGCGGCGTTCTGGCGCGCGCGGCGCGACCGGCGGCGCATTCGGGAGCGCCTCGCGTTCTGGTCGCTCACGGAGACGACGACCGTGCGGGCGATCTCCGGCGCGGTGATGGCCATCCGGCGCGACGTGCTCGACGCCACCAGCGGATTCGATGAGCGCTTTCCGCTCTATTTCGAGGAGAGCGACTTTCTCCGCCGCCTGGAGCGAAGACGACTGCAGACTGTCTATGTCCCGGAAGCGCGCTGCCGCCACATCTACAACCAGAGTGCCGGTGCAGAGCGTGAGCGGGCAGCGGCTTTGTACGAAGCGTCGGAGCGCGCCTACTGGGCCAAGTGGTACGGAAAGCACGCCGCCGCGGTCGTGACGGCGCTGCAGCGGGCACCCTCTCCACGGCCGGTCCAGCCCTGCCAGGAGACGTGGGCGCTTCCGCGGGCGGGCCTGCTCATCGAGGCCTCGCCGCTGCCCGACTTCCCGACCGCGGCGGGGCACTTTGCGAAATCCACGACGGTGCGAGTTCCGAGCGAGGTCTGGGAGCGGTACCGCGACGCCGCGCTCTACCTGCGTGCCGTCGATCCCGGCACGGCCACGACCGTCGCGACCTGCGTCCGGTACAGGAGTTGATTACAATCGGAGGATGGCCGGCTCGTCGGTCTCCATCCTGATGCCGGTGCCTCCTGGTGCGCCGCCCCCCGCGGGCGTCCGCGAGGAGATCGCGCGCTACCTCGCCACGACGGGATTCACGTTCCAGATCATCGTGCCGGAGGACATCTCGTACGGCGTGGCGTTCCGGCGGGGGATGTCGGAAGCGCGGGGAAGCGTCGTAGTGGTGGTCGATTCCGATCTGCCGTATCCGGTCACGGCGATCGGCGACGCGGTGGCAATCATCGAATCGGGGATGGCCGAGGTCGTGTTCGCGGAGTCGCGTCTGCGTCCGCGTGAGGGCGCCCTCGTCCGATGGATCCTGGTTCCGGGACTTCCCGACACATCGTTGATGCTGAAGGCATTCACGTCGTCATCGGCGAAGCTGATCGCGGCGGAGACGAAGCTCGCTGGTGATGAGTGCGATCTGGAGGTCGGGTTCCTGGTGAACAAGTACGGCTTCCGCGTTGAGCGTCTGCACGTCGAGCTTGCGTCGCACGCGTTGAGCCGCCTCGGTCCGATGCGGGCGCTCGCCGCCGCCATCCGGATACGCCTCACGAATCGCGACATGGGGTACCGCGCGGCGCGGCGATGTCCGGTCTGTTTCTCTCCCGAAGTCTGGACCTGTGCGCAGGTTCCGGGAAATGTGATCCGGGCCTGCGGGCGCTGTAAGTGCAGATATCTCAATCAGTTCGCCGAGGACGATGACACGCATCCCGTGCGGCGTGTGCTGCGCCCCCACGCCGTGGCGGCCGACCAGACCGACGTGGGGCACTCCGATTCGGCGCGGGAGAAAACGAGCCGGCGGAGGATGGCCGCACTCCGCAAACAACTGCCGGCGCATGCGCGGCTGCTCGAGATCGGTGTTCGCGACGGAAGTTTCGGCGCCGCGGCCAGCCGTGAGTACGACTATGTCGGCATCGACCGCTCGCCGGCGGTGGCGCGGCACGCACGCGCGCGCGGTCTGGAGGTCTACTGCGCGACGCTGGCGAACTTCGTCAACACCGGGCCGTCGTTCGACGCCATCGCCTGTTTTCACGTGTTCGAGAACATGCCCGACCCGCACGACGCGCTCTCGCGCATCAAGGAACTGGTGAAGCCGGGAGGGCTGCTGTTTCTGACGACCTTCGACACCGAAGGGCTGATGTACCTGCTGACCGAACGGAAGCGGATGGCGCAGAACTTCCGGACGCACCTGATCCTCTACTCCCGTTCCGCGCTCATCGAGCTGCTGGAGCACTCCGGATTCGAGATCGACGCCATCGGTCCCGACTTCGAGTATCGCGATCACAAGTTTCTCCGTCACGTCGCTGGCAGCCGCTGGCCGGCGATCGCGCCGCTGGTTCGCGGTGCGCTGCGGCTGCTTCCCGATCCGCTGCTCGTCGGCACCGGCTCGATCCGGATCCTCGCCAAGCGCCGCGCGGGGGCCGCAACCAACGCCCGTGCCATCCGTTCCGTAGAGCCGACGCATGCCCGTTGACACGGAGCGCTTCGTCGTTCGCGCGTACCGCGCCGGAGACGAGCAGAGCATTCTCGATCTCTTCGCCCGCTCGTTTCATCCGCCGCGCACCAGCGCGCAATGGCGGTGGAAGTTCCAGCAGAGTCCTTACGGCCGGGAGCGGATCAGTCTGACCTTCGACGAGGAGCGTCTCGTCGGGCATTACGCGGGATACCCGGTTCCGTTCGTCGCGGCAGGGCACAGCTTCCTCGCACATCAGATCGGCGACACGATGACCGATCCGTCGGTGCGCCACATCGGCCGCGGCCCGACCAGCATCCTCGGACGCACCGCCCTTCATTTTTATGAAAACTTCTGCGAGGGACAGGTGGCGTTCAACTACGGTTTCAACGTGGCCAACATCCAGAAGTTCTCGCTCCGTTTTCTGCGGAGCGATCGCGTGGAACCGGTCGGATACCGGATGCGTGATCTCCGGCAGCAGCCGATGAAACGGCTGGGCCGCGTGGAACGGTGGGCGCGCGGCATCACGCTCGGCGTCGTGACAGAGGCCTCCAGCGAGTGGAACGAGTTGTTCGCGCGCGTGGCGCCGCACTATGGATTCCTGTCCCGCCGCGACGCCGGCTACGTGCAGTGGCGTTACCTGCAGGCGCCCGAGGTCGATTCCACCGTTGTGGCAATGCGGAGATGGGGCAGGCTGGCCGGCTGGCTCGTGTTCCGTCTGCGCGAGGGACGACTCACGGTCGGTGATCTCCTCCTCGACCCCGATCATGCCGATGTGCTGGAGGCCGCCCTGAGGCATCTCGCCGGCGTGGTGCCGGCGGGTGTCATCGATCTGTGGTGCCCGCCGCGGCCCGGCTGGCTCGATCGGTTCCTTCACGACCTCGGCTTCGCCTCTCCGGGCGAGCCGCAGGGTCTGTCGCTGATGTGCGTCCCGTTCATGCAGGCCGGCGCCGTGACCCTGATGCGGGAAGCGTTGTACTACACGATGGGGGACAGCGATCTTTTCTGACGGCTGGTTCGCCTCCTGCATGACGCTCTCGACAGCGCCATGGCCGAAGCCGAGACACGAAGAAGCGGCCGCAGCAAGCGGATTGCGGACGTCGACCGGAAGCGCGTCCTGGTCATCGACGACGATCTCCCGCTGCGCGGCATGCTCGCCGCGGCGCTTCGCCAGCACGGATTCCAGGTCCTGCTCGCGGGCGACGGGAGCGAGGGACAGCGCGCGCTGAAAATCCATCAGCCGAACGTCGTCCTGCTCGACCTGGCCATGCCCAACGTGAACGGGTGGGACTTTTTGCAGCGGCTGAGGGATACCGGCCGTCTGGGAAAGGTGCCGATCATCGTGCTCTCGGCGCATCTTCGTGTCGATCCGCAGGCCATCCTGCAGATGGGCGTCTCGGCGATTCTTCCCAAGCCCTTCAACTTGACCGAGCTGCTCGATCTGATCGACCATCTCTGTCCGTGAGTCGTGACGACGCGGCCGCGCGCGTGGCGCGGCAGATGCCGACGCGTTTTCTGCGAGGATACGCCGGCGCGAAGCTTCGGAGCGATCCCGTGTACGACGCCGCGGCCAGCCGGCTTCGTCATCTCGACCACCCGCTTTTCGACCTCGGGTGCGGAGTCGGCATTTTCGAGCTCTATCTCCGAGAGCTCGGCTTCACGATGCCGATCGTCGCGGTCGACCACGACCAGCGCAAGATCGCCACGGCCAGGACGCTTGCCCGGCATTACGCCAGCCTCGCCTTCCGCGCCGCCGATGCGCGTGAGGCAGTCCCAGTAGGGATGAACGTCGTGGCTCTCGACGTCTTTCATTACTTCACCGAGGCGGAGCAGAGGAAGATCGCCGATTCGATCGCCGCCGCTGTTCCCGCGGGAGGCGTGGCCATCATCCGCGATGCCGTGCGCGACGGCTCGGTCCGTTACAAGCTCACGGCTGCCCAGGAGACGTTTTCCCGCGCTATCCGCTGGCTGAAAGCGGAGCGGCTGAACTTCCCCACCGTCGATCTCGTCGCCGCCCCCTTCCGCGAGCGAGGATTCAGCGAGGAGATCGTGCCGATGTGGGGGCGCACACCCTTCAACAACTATCTCTTCGTCTTCAGACGTCCCGGCTCGGGAACCACGCACGCGTAACCGAGACGCCGCAGCTCGTCGACCACACGGCCGATGATCTCTGTGGACCGCGCTCTCCCCTGATGCAGGAGCAGAATTGCGCCTGGCCGCACGCCGGAAAGAAGTCGGCGGAGGATCGCGTCGGGATCATCGGTGGTCGTGTCGAACGCCCGCGCGCTCCAGCCGACGAGCGGCGTGGAACCGAGGATGGGATGGACGAAGGGGTTCTTCATGCCCACCGGTGCGCGGAACCATCGCGGTGCCGCGCCGGTGATCTCCGCCAGCACACGGTTGCACTCGCCGATCTCGCGCCGGATGCGATCGGGCGGAAGGCACCAGAACGATGCGCTGGGGTGTGAGAAGGAGTGGTTTCCCACCGAATGTCCGCGCGCGACGATCTCCCGGATCAGGTGCGGCTTTCGCTCCGCGAGAGACCCTTTGACGAAGAACGTCGCCCGCGCTCCACGCGCTTCGAGCGCGTCGAGGACAGCGCTCGTATCGTCGGTCGGGCCGTCGTCGATCGTCAGCCAGACTTCGTTCCCTGTCGTCTCGAACGCGGTGGCGACCGGTCCGAGCCACTGCGCGTTCGGCCGCAGCGTTGGATACAGCACGAGGGCGTGCGACAGCATCACCAGCCCGATCGCTGCCGCCGGTGACCAGAACCAGAGCAGCAGGGCAGCGGGAGGCGCCGCAAACAACGCCACGAGAATGAGCCGCCTCATGATGCAACGATCTCGCGCTCTGCCGCGTCGATCCGGCCGCGGAGACCGCGCACCGCCGCGGCCGCGGCGGTGTTGATTCCGAGGACGAGAAGAAACGCCCAGGCTACCCATCGGATCCACCCGTCGGTGCCGGCAAAATGGATCGCGGCGACGGTGACGACGAACATGTGGGTGAAGGACTGGAGCTCGATGTGGTTCTGCTGCCTCCAGGACCGCGGTCCGAACGCGAACGCCGTGATGAGCACCTGAAACCCGATCACGGTAACGAGGAAGGCCACAACCGGTGCGACCGGCCGGAAGATGTACGGCTGGAAAAATGCCAGGAGGAAGAGAGAAGCGTTTGCCGTGAGCCAGATCCCCACGGTGTAGCTCTCGACGGCGTTCTGATCGCGGTCGATACCCAGAACGAGCCCCTCCCTGATCTCCGACCGGGAACGTCGCAACAGCAGCCAGGCGGTCAGCCGGAAGATCGCGAAGCGGTATCTCGACGGCAGCCATCGCGCGTCCGCGCGGTCGCGAACGATCCTCACACCGCCGCCTTCTCGTCGAACGGTTCGAAGGCGAACCACTGATGCCAGTGGGTGCGGACGACCTGTTCGAGCTGGCGGCTCCAGGCCTCCATGGCCGGGCGGAGGTCTTCCTCGCGATTCCGGCTGCGCCGCTCCACGACGATCGGCGGGCACGCCTGGAGGATGTAGCGCCTCCGGCCGCTGCGGACGATGAACACAGGATAGATCGGAACGCGTGCCGCCATGGCCAGGGCAAAGGGCCCGGTGGGCATCGGCGCCGGTCTGCCGAAGAAGTCGACCGTCAGCCGTCCGATTCCGGGCGTGACGCGATCTGCCTGGATGGCCACGAGCTCACCGCGGCCGATGGCATGCAGAAGCTCGATGGCCAGATCGGTCGAGTTCACGTTGAAGTCGATCCGCAGCGACTGACGGCCTCTCTGTCCATGCTGCTCTGCCTCGAATTGCTGTGTCTCCGGATCGGTCTCCGGCGCGCGGACCATCACGATGCGCCGGTCCGACGTTGCGGAGAAGACGTGGGCGGCGAGGTCGTAGCTGCCCATGTGCGCGGTGATGATGATCGCGCCGCCGGGATGCGACTGCAGCTCACGGATGTGATCGAGCCCTGCGAACTGCCAGTCGGGCGTGGTGCCGAGCTCCTTGAAGCGGACCGCGTCGGCGATCGTCCAGGCGAAGTTCCAGAAAACGCGGTAGGCGCGAAAGAAGTTCGCCATCCGCCACGAGCCGGGCTTGATGGCCGAGAGGTTCCGCATCACGCCGCGCCGTACCGGGCCCCACATCAGGAAGAAGAGCGACCACCAGGCCATCGATACGGGCTCCAGGAACGGTGGGCAGTTCAAGACTCCAAAGTGGAGCAGCCGGCGCCAGAACACGCCTCGAACCAGAAACCGCTTCACCCATCGCTTCACGTGCGGATGATATCGCCCAGCTTTCGGTCGGCGGATGCGACGTCCGGCCGCAGAAGGCGGAACAGCGGCCCGTTCAGCAGTGACTCGTCCCCCGGGTACGTCGGCACGAAGTGCAGGGGGAAGCGGCGGAAAATCTCGTCGTCTGTTCGCTTGCGGCGGCCCTGGACCGTGCGGCGCTTGTCGATGATGCGCGCCTCGTTCCGGACGATCCACTCCAGAGCGCGGAACTGCATGGTCGTCAGAGGATCGTCGACTCTGGCCAGTGCCTTCCGCCCGAACAGGCGATCGCGGAGCCGGCCGAGCCGTGAAGGCGGACGGCTGTCCGTGGTGCCGGCAAACGGCGGCCGCCGAAGCTCGGCGGCGTTGGAGTTGTGGCGCGTCGCGTAATGGTGAAGACGGCGCAGGTAAGCCAGAAAAATGGCACCCGCCACGTCGCGGAAGGTCTCGTCGCCGTAGTTCTTGATCGCCGTCTGCAGAGCGTTGCGCTCGAAGAGCACGCCGCGCTCGACGTTGCCGAGGCGATCGCTCGTGGCGCTCGACGCATGACGGACGGTGGCCGCCGGCTCGAACAGATGCCGGTAGCCGGCGATCCACGATCGCCAGCCGAAATCGACGTCTTCGAGATAGGCGAAGTAATCCTCGTCGAATCCGCCGAGCTCCATGAGCGCAGCCCGCCTGGCGATCATGTTTCCGCCGCAGGCAAAGAGAATCTCCGCGCCGGACGGAGGCTCCGGGCGGGAGCCCACCGGGTAGCGGAACCCCTCCTGAAAGGCATGCCCGTCGAAGGTGATCATTCCCCCGATGAAGTCGATGCGGGTCCCTGTGGTGTCGAGGATTCTCCCGCCCGCGGCAATGACGTCGTCGTCTGCGCCTTCGATGGCCCGCGTGAGCGCAGCCAGCCAGCCCGGTTCCGGCACGGCGTCGTTGTTGAGAAAGATGACGTTGCGCGCGGTCGACCCGCGCAGCGCGGCAGCCAGCCCGCCGGTGAAGCCCCGGTTCTCGCGCAAAGCGAAGAGTTTTGCCCGGGGGTGGTGCGTGGCGATGGCCGTGGCGCTGCCGTCGGTCGAACCGTTGTCGACCACCGTGACGGCCGATCCGTCCACCTCGTGCAGTTGCGACTCGACGGCCGCCAGGCAGTCGAGCGTGTGCTGCCGGCTGTTCCAGTTGACGATGATGATCTCGGTGTCACTCCGAGCGGAGCGGGGAATCCGGGCGGGTGGTGGCACACTCATCGTGCCTTCCTCCACCCCAGATTCCTCGCTACGCTCGGAATGAGGTGTCGCTTCAGCCGGTCGATGATCGAAGGCGGCCGCTCCGGCACGCGAAGCCGGACCGCGAAGGCCTCTCTGGTCTCATCGAACCGAGGGCGCAGGCAGAATTCACGCAGCGGTGCGAGCGTGTGATCCCACTGGTGATCGCGCACGAATCGAGCCGCCCCGGCCGCCATCCTGTCGCGGCGGTCCCGGTCGCGCAGCAGCGCGGTGATCTCCGTGGCAAACGCATCCGCGCTCTCCCCCGCGATCACGGAGCCGGCGCCGTAGCGGTCGAGGATCTCGTCGGTTCCGGGGGCGGGGCTCGTGATGACCGGCAGGCCGCCCCACAGGAAGTCGTAGATTCGCGTGCGCATCGACAACTCCGTTTCGATCGACCGCGAGAACGTCAGCAGCGAGAGAGCGAAGTCGTCGAAGAACCGGCCGCGCCGGGCGTAAGGGACCCACGGCTGGAAATGGATGAAATCTCCGTAGCCGTTTCGCTGCACGTGCTCCATCGCCAGCGCCGCCTTCCCCTGCGGCGTCAGCTCCGGGTTCGGATGGCGCGTGAACGTGAGCGTCACGCCGGGGACGGATCGGCGCGCGGCGGCGACCGCATCGATGGCGAGAATCGGGTCATACCAGTCGTAGACGCCGCCGAAGAGAATCGCCGATCCGGCATCCGGCGGCCGCTGTCCCTGTTCGCGCGATTTCTGAACGCCGAACGGGGCGATGGCAATCAGCGAGTCGAGCCGCGGGTCGCTGCGGTAGACCGCCGGATTGAGTCGTCCCGCGGCGAGAAGAAGGCCGAGGTAGAAGAGGCGCTGCGCGGCCGAAGCGCAGAGAAAATAGTCGCCGTGAACGAGAGAGTTGAGGAGCGTCGCGTGATCGTGCGTGAAGACTTCCGCACCTCGTTCCGCGTAATAGTGAAGATTCTCCACGATGAACGGATCGTAGAGATCGACCACGGTCGGCACCGGATGCCCGTGCGCGAAGAGGTCATTGGCCGCGTGTCCCTGCACGATGGCCACCCCCGCGCGCTCCGTCTCCTCCCGGATCGTCTGCGGCGTGAACGGGGCGGCGCGGCAGCCTTCGGTCGCGCCGCCGTCGGGGCTCATCAGAGTGACCTCGTGGCCATCGTCGCGGAGAACACGCGCCATCTCCAGGAAGCGGACGCCGATCCCGGCCGGCTGCTGATGCCCCAGAGGCTCGGGACAGACGAGAAGGGCCCGCGTCACTTGTGGCCCCGGAGACGCTCCAGCAGCGTGTGGACCTTCCAGGTGCGGGAGCCGAAGATCATGTCGAGCAGCCCCTGGAGCCGCTCCGCTTCGGCCTGGTAGGCGCGGAGCGAGTCGTGCGTCGACTCGAGCACCTTGCTCATGCCGGCAGTCTCGCGCCTGGCCTGCTCGGCCTCCAGCCGCGCCACCTCGATGCGCCCCTCGAGCTGCTGGATGTACATCAGTTTGGCGTTGTTCGACTCGTGCAGCTCGGCGAGCTGGCGGATCAGATCCTCTTTCTCGCGTCCCAGGCGGAGGACGTCCTGTTCGGTCCGGCTCCGCAGCCCCTTTTCCTCGACCATCGCTGCGCCAACCGTCTGCAGCCGTCGCTTCTGTTTCTCGTAGACGCCGGCCAGAACGTCGTTGCCCAGACGTCCAGCGTGCTTTTTCCAGATCTGCAGCTTGGCGTCACGAAACCGCGGGGATCCCACGGGAGCGGCGAGGGTGATCGACTCTCCTCCCTCGAAATGACGGACCTCGCAGGTGATGCGCGGCACGCGGATGAAATCGCCGCGCTCGGAAAGGCGGATCAGGAAATCCCAGTCTTCGAAGAGATCGAAATCGGGGTCGAAGCCTTCCAGCTCGAGAAAATCGTCGCGCCGGACGAGGAGCGCCGTGAGAGGAATGTAGTTGTCGACCAGCAGCAGGTCGTGGTCGTAGTCGTGCGCGAAGATGCGGTGCCGCGCCCGGGTCTCGTACGTTCCCGACTCGCCGAGCCGCAGGAAGGCGGAGACGGCGTCGCTGTACCACGCCACTTTGCCCGGCGCGGCGATCGCGGCGGCGGCCAGCGTCCGGAGATGCTCCGGGTAGAAGAGGTCATCATCATCGAGAAAAGCGATGTACGAGCCGGTGGCGGCGCGCACGCCGCTGTTCATCGCCTCGGACCGTCCGCGAGGACTCCCGTGCTCGATGATCGTCGCGTCCTCGACCTCCGGCTTCGTTCCGCCATCGTTCACGACGACGACCTCGGCGGGATAGCCGCCCCCCCTGACCGATGCGACCGCCTCGCGCAGGAGCGCCGGGCGGTCCTTCGTCCGGATGATCACGCTGATCGGGAGCTCGGGCCGCGTGACTTCCGTGGCCGCCGGATGGCCGGCGGCCTTCCGCAGCTCGCTGAACGCCGTGGTGTGGAGCGAGGCCAGGGAGGTGACCCGGTACGCTTCGGCAGCCTTCACCTCTGGCGGCAGCGTCATCGCCCGGTAGGCGTTGAGGCCTCGTGCGTAGGCCACGTAGTCCTTCAGCGCCACCTGTGATTCGTGCGCGGCGATGGCGGCGTACTTCCGTTCGGCGACGGCGGTGATGTCGACGATGGCATTGGGTCGCAGGGGCTGACTCACCTCGTAGAAGGCCACGCGCGAGGAGGCCAGATCGGCGAACAGTGTTTCGTGGCTTTGAATCAGCTCGCAGAACGCGCGGGAGAGGGCGAGGTGGTCGGGATGGATCTCCAGGGGGCTCGGGACACAGATCAGGTCCGGACGGAACGAGGAGAGCTGATCGGCGAGCGCCGCCGAGATGGAATCGTCCAGCTCCCGGTCGGGAACGCGGAGAAAGTGCACCTCGGCCTTCCCACCCAGCGCCGCGATGCCCTGCCGCGACTCCTCCTCGCGGCGGTCGCGGTAGGCCTCCGATTCCGCGCCGGCGCCCGTGGCCCTGGTCCCGTCGGTGGCGATCACGATCCGCACCGGGCGGCCGCTGTCGAGATGCTGGGCGATGAGGCCGCCACAGCCGATGACCTCGTCATCCGGATGGGGGGCGAGCACGAGGAGGCGTTCGCCGCGGAGCGTCGCCGGCTCGTATGGGATCGCCTCCGCTTCGACCAGCATCCTTAGCGGATTATATGGTTCGTTGCGAGTCCGGCCTGACATGGCAGATGATGGGGTGTCAGCGCGTGCGAGAGAAACGTGATCCGATCAACCTCGCCGTCCGGCTCGTCCAGGAACTGACCAGCGAGCTGGCCGGCTGCTCGTCCGCCACGGATCTGTTCGACAGCTCCTTCCGCATCTTGTACGGCAGCGTGACCTTCGACGTTGGTGTGGCGGTGATGGTCGAGCAGAACCTCGATCTGTACATCGCCGGGCGGCCCGAAGCCAGGACGTTCGCCGACGAGCGGCTGTTCTCCACGGTCCGCCGCGCGGCGGAAGGGGTCATGCCGGCGCCCTTCAGCGGGACCGATATCGTGGTCCGCTCCGAACGGTACGATCTGCCGGACACCTCAGGCCGGCGGGATCCGATGCGCCACGAGCTCGACGTACCGCTGGTGCTGAAGAACCGGCCGGCCGGCGTGTTCGTGCTCTGCCGGCACGAGAAGTTCAAGACCATCGACCGGCAGCTTCTCTCACTCTTCAGCGCCGTCTTTTCCACGCTTCACGACAGCGTGCATGCGCGGAAGCGCATCCAGTTCCTCGCCGACACGGACGAGCTGACGGGCATCGCCAACCGCCGGTACTTCCGCCGGCAGCTGCCGCAGGAGATCGGTCGCGCCCGCGCCTACAGGCTGCCGCTCTCGCTGCTGATGATCGACGTCGATGATTTCAAGGAGATCAACGACACGTTCGGGCACGTCGTGGGAGACGTCGTGCTGTCGGAGCTCTGCGGCACGATGCGGGAGACGCTGCGAACGCCCGATTTCATCGCCCGCTACGGCGGAGACGAGTTCGCCGTCACGCTGCCGCATACCGATCTGGCGGGAGCCATGCGAGTGGCTGACAGGATTCTGTCGCGGCTGCGGGAGGTGACGATCGAAGTGGATCCCGATCGCGCCATGCGGTGCTCCGTCTCCATCGGTGTCGCCGAGCTCCACCCGGACGATACGTCGGGCCGTGACCTGATCCGGCGGGCAGACCAGCGGCTGTACGAAGCCAAGAAACGGGGTAAGAATCAGTACGCCAGCGGATCGGATCAAAGATGATGAGACATCGCTACGTGATCGCCAACTGGAAAATGAACCTGCCGCCGGAGGGGATCGAGCCGTGGGCAGATGCGATCAACGGCGCCGACCTCGCAACTGCGGCGCTCGTCGTGGCCCCCCCTTTTCCCTATCTCGAGCGTGTGCGGGCACGGCTGCGCGATGACATCGCCACCGCCGGACAGAACTGCGCCGATCAGGAGAAGGGTGCCTACACCGGCGAGGTGTCCGCCGCGATGCTGTGGGAGACGGGGGCCCGCTTCGTGATCGTCGGGCATTCGGAGCGGAGGTCGATCTACGGCGAGGGTGATGGGATCGTGGCTCGAAAACTGGCGCTTGCGATCTCCACCGGGCTGACGCCGGTTCTCTGCATCGGGGAGAGCCTGCGGGCGCGCGACAGCGGCAAGGTGGCCACGGTTCTGGCGGACCAGCTGCGCGCCTGCGCGCAGCCCGCCCTGGAGAGCGCCGGCGAAGTCATCCTTGCGTACGAGCCGGTCTGGGCGATCGGCACCGGCCGGAATGCCACCGGAAGCATGGTCGCGGAGACCGTGGGGCGGATCCGGGAGGCGCTGGCCAGATTCTGGCCGGAACGGTTCACGACGGGGGCTCCGATCCTCTACGGCGGCAGCGTGACGCCGGACAACGTGTCGGACCTCGTGGCGCACGGCACGATCGATGGTTTTCTGGTGGGAGGAGCGAGTCTCGATTCCGCAAAATTCGCGGGCATTCACGCCGGTATGAGATGACGGGCCAATGACTTGACTGGAGAGCTGGTTAGGGGAACAATTCCGCGCCCAACCCCGTTAGCAGCACCGCATCGGAGACTCCATGATCGTTTTGCTTGTCATTCTGCACGTCGTCGTCAGCATCTTCCTGGTCCTCGTCGTCCTGCTCCAGCAGGGCAAGGGGGCGGACCTGGCGGGAGCTTTCGGTGGCGGCGGTTCGCAGACGGCGTTCGGTGCGCGCGGCGCGACGACGATTCTGCACAAGTTGACCACGGCATTTTTCATCCTGTTCGTCCTCACCTCGCTGACGCTGGCCATCATGCAGGCCCGTCCCCGCGGATCGGTCATGACGGACGCGCCCGCGGCGGCAGCGCCTGCTCCGGCTGTACCGGCTCCGGCTACACCGGCACCGGCACAGCCTTGATCGTGATCTTTGACTGAGCCCAAGTGGCGGAATTGGTAGACGCGCACGTTTGAGGGGCGTGTGGAGAAATCCGTGCCGGTTCGAGTCCGGCCTTGGGCACCAGATGCAAATCAAAAAGCTCGCCTGACGGCGAGCTTTTCGTTTGAATTGAGAATTGAGAATTGAGAAGCGCGCCACATCAATTCTTCATTCTCAATTCTCAATTCTGATTCGTCTACCGTTCGGCAATCCGCCGGTCGTAATCCGCGGCTTTGTCCAGAAACGACTCGATGTGCCGCCCCAGCGCCAGCTTCTCGGTGAGGTCGGAGGATTTGTCGAATTCCGCGCGGAGCCGCTCGGCCTCGGCGAGGTAGTAGTCGCGAAGTCCTGCCTCGATCTCGAACTCCGGATACTTCTCCGCCAGCGTGCGCATCCACTCCTCGATGTGGCGCCTGCGGTCTTTATCGCCCGAGCCCCCTTTCAGGTCTTCGAGCAGCGTCTGGACGACGCCGGAAAGAATTTTCTGCTTCTGCTCCTGGACGGCTGTTTCGGCCATGAGCGCGCATGCTAGCAGACCCCTGCTCACCACACTAGAATGCGCGCCGTGAAGGTGCTCATCGCCAACCGCGGCGAAATCGCCGTGCGGATCATCCGCGCCTGCCGCGAACTCGGTTACCCGACAGTGGCCGTCTATTCGGAGGCCGACCGCGCGGCGCTGCACATCCTGTACGCCGATCAGGCCATGCCGATCGGCCCGGCCCCATCGAGTGAGAGCTACCTCCGGGTCGACCGCATCCTCGACGCGGCGAAGGCCACCGGGGCCGAGGCCATTCATCCCGGGTATGGCTTTCTCGCGGAGAACGCCGCGTTCGCGCGGGCCTGCCGTGATGCCGGGCTGATCTTCATCGGGCCGTCGCCGGAGTCGATCGAGGCGATGGGATCGAAGACCGAGAGCCGCCGCCGCATGCAGGCGGCCGGCGTCCCGGTGGTTCCCGGCCTGACGGAGGCCGTGAAGTCGTTCGACGAGATCGCCGAGTTCGCGCGGTCGGCCGGCCTGCCGATCATGATCAAGGCCACCGCCGGCGGAGGCGGAAAAGGAATGCGGCTCGTGGAGAAGGAAGAGGATCTTCGCCCTTCCTTCGATCGCGTCAGGAGCGAGGCGGAGTCGTTTTTCGGCGACGGTTCGGTCTATGCGGAGAAATTCGTTCCCTCGCCGCGGCACATCGAAGTGCAGATCCTCGGCGATCAGCACGGCAATCTGATCCATCTCGGCGAGCGCGAATGCACGCTGCAGCGGCGACACCAGAAAGTGATCGAGGAGTGTCCGTCGCCGGTCGTCGATGGCGAGGTCCGGGCCACTCTTGGCGCGATGGCCGTCCGGGCCGCCGCGGCGGTGAACTATTACTCCGCCGGTACGATCGAGTGCCTCATGAGCCCGGACCGGGAGTTCTACTTCCTCGAGATGAATACCCGTCTCCAGGTGGAGCACCCGGTCACGGAGATGGTGTGGGGCGTGGATCTGGTCAAGGAGCAGCTGCGCGTGGCGCGGGGGGAGCGCCTCGAGATCCAACAGGAGCAACTCGCGCCAAAGGGACACGCCATCGAATGCCGCATCTATGCGGAGGATCCTTCGCGGCGATTCGCCCCCTCTCCCGGCACCATCCGCTACATCAATCTGCCGCAGGGGCCGGGGGTACGGAACGAGAACGGCGTCTATCCCGGCTACACGGTCCCGCTGCATTACGACCCGATGCTCTCGAAGCTCGTCTGCCACGCCGCGACGCGTGGAGAGGCGATCGCGCGTATGCGGCGTGCTCTCATCGAGTACCGCGTCGAAGGGATCGAAACGACGATTCCGTTCTTCAGTTACATCATGGCTCACCCGGACTTCGCCGCGGCGCGCTTCGACACCGGCTTCATCGACCGGCTGCTGACGGAAGTGGACTTCTCGCATGGCGCGGCGCGGGAAGGGGTCATCGATGCCGCGATCTTGACCGCGGTGATCATGGCCTTCGAGGAATCGCAGCGGGTGCAGGTTCCGGAGGAGCACGACTCTCCGTGGAAACGGGCCGGACGCATCGAGTCCGTGCGAGGGCGGCGATGAAGCTGATTGCCCGTCACGAAGGAACGGACATCGATGTGGAAGTGGAGCGGCACGGCGGCGGATACCGCATCCGTCTCGGCGACCGCTGGCTCCTGGCCGACCTGGCCAACGCCGGACCGTATGTCCGCTCGCTGCGTCTGGAGGACGGAACGCAGTTCTCGCTCGTGCACCACCGCGAAGGGACGATGCACGAGATCACGCTGTCCGGATCGAACGTCAAGGTGGAGGTGATCGATCCGTTGTCGCTGAAGCGGCGCCGCCGCGAGGACGAGAGTGCCGGAGGGGTCGTCAAAGCGCTGATGCCCGGCCGGGTGACGCGCGTGCTCGTCAGCGAAGGAGACACCGTCACCAGGGGAGCCGGCCTGCTGATTCTCGAAGCCATGAAGATGGAGAATGAGATCCAGGCTCCGGCGGACGGCAACGTGGAGCGCATCTTCGTCACGCCGGGACAGACGGTGGAAAGCGGCGCGGACCTCGTCCTCGTCGTTTAGCCGCTAAAATCACGACATGTCCTCGGCCCCCACCGTTGGCCCGTATCGCCTCGGCGAACGTGTCGGCACCTCCGTCTGGAAGGCTGTCGATACCCGCAACGAGAAGCCGGTCGCGCTCAAGATCCTCACCAAGCAGCTTCCGAAGGACACCGCCAGGCGGGACGCGCTCATGCGGGAAATCCGCGTTGCCGCCGCGCTCTATCACGCCTTCCTCGTTCCCATTCAGGAGATCGTGGCGGTCGGAGACAACCTGCTGATGGTCATGGATGTCGTGGACGGGCAGGCGTTCTCGAAGCATCTCGGCGGCAGGGCGGCCGAACGCGCGGAGCTCCTCCGGCTCGCCTACCACCTCTGCGACGCGGTCCGATTTGTTCACGCCAAGGGCATCACGCACGGGAACATCAACGCCGATTCGGTGATGGTCACGCCGGCCGGGCAGGTCAGACTCGGCGGTCTGAATCTGCACAACATGCTCTCGCGCCCCGACGCCGTCTCGACGCAGTTTCAGCAGAAGGGCAACGATCCGCGCAGCGTCGCCTACATGGCTCCGGAGCAGATCACGGGACAGAAAACCGACGCCCGGACCGATGTGTACTCGATCGGCGTCGTCGTCTACGAGATGGCCACCGGAAGGCTTCCTCACCTCGGTACGAACGCCGCCGATCTCGCCCGTGCCATCGTGGAAGGCCATCCCGTCTCGCCGAAGTCGGCGAATCCTGCCATCGATCCGGCCATCGTCACGATTCTCGGGCGCTGTCTGTTCAAGGAACAGTTCAGCCGGCCCAAGGACGCCAAGGCCGTTCTGGAGGACATCGCCAAAGCAGACCCCGAGGCGGCGCAGGCGGCGACGCAGGTGCCGGCCCGTAACACCTCCACACCAGCCGGCGGCGACGACACGGCGGCGCGTTCGGCCATCCTCCTCTTCGCCGACGTTGCCGATGCCGGAAAGCTCGACGCCGACAGCGCGGCGAAGGCAACCGCCACGATGCAGCAACTCATCGGCGAGGCGGTCTATCTCTTCGACGGAAGCGTCGTCGATCCTTTTGCGAGAGTGGTCGTCGCCGAGATGCCCACCGTCGAGAGCGCGCTGGAGGCAGCCCGGAAGGGAGAGTTCGATTTCTCCTCCGGGCAGCAGGGTCAGGCGCCGATTCCCGTCCGGCTCCTCCTTCACGCCGGCCACGTCATGATGCGCGACGGCGAGGTCGTTGGCGACGCGGTGACGAAGGCCGTGGCGGCTCTTGCGCACATTCCGGCGGGTCAGCTGCATCTGACCGAGGATTTCGTCCGGCGGGGACGGAGCTCGGTGCGCGTCAGAGATGCCGGCGCGAAGGGCGGCGTGAAGCTCTACACGATCGTTCCGGCGGAAAAATCCGCGCCGCCACCCTCGCCGGAAGAGGAGCTGATCGACGAAGAGCTCGAGGCCGAGGCGGCGGCCGTCCCCGCTGCGCCGCCGCGGAACCGCCGGAGGCTCTTCATGGCTGCGGCCGCGGTGCTGATCGTCGTGATCGCCGCCGGCGCGCTCCTGATGCGAAGATCGGGAGATGATTCCCGCGCGACGACCCGAGCCGGCGGCACGGCCGCGGGTGCCATCCCGCGCGAGCCACAGAAAGTGGCGGTCGGTCCGGTCGCCGTCGATGGGGATGTGGCCGATCCCGCTGTCGTCAGCCGCGCCGATGCCGTCCGGACCGCGGCGCTGGAGATCCTGCGCGGTGTTCCCGGCGTTCGCGTCGTGGAGCAAGGAGGATCGGACGTCACCGAGTTCACCGGCGTCGTGCGGATGGGTCTGGCGGGGCCGGAGATCGTGAATGCCGCGGAACCTTCCACGGCCACGCCGTTGATGGATGCAGCCAGCGGCATCAAAGCGGTGCTCGACTGGATCGCCCGCTCCGGCGACGTGCCGATGCGCGGCGTCAGCAGCTCCCCGGACGCGCTGAACGCGTATGCCGAGGCCGTGACGGCGACGGCGGCAAACGATGCCTCGAAGGCAGAGCCGGCGATCCGTGCCTCGATCACGGCCGATCCGAACTTCATGGCCGGTCAGGTGCTGGCGATGCGTTTCTTCGCTGCGCAGGGAAACACAGCGGAAGCCGTCGCGGCCGCGCAGCAGGTCGTTGCGCTCGATCCCGCCAATATCGACGCCTACCGGAGCCTCGGACGCATGGCCCTCGGCCTCGGGGCCCTCGGTCCTGCGTTCGACGCCTACAACTCGATCCTCAGGACCAACAGCACCGACATCGAATCGCTGACGCATGTCGCCCGTTATGCCGCCTCCACCGGTGATTCGAGCCGGTTCACCGCCGCGCTGATGCGGCTTGGCGGTGTGCCCGCCGACATCGTTCCGGTTCACGCCCCCGACATTCATCTCGCCTCGGGCGATCTGGAAACGGCGATCGACAAGTACTACGACATCGAAGCCGACGTCGCGAACAACCCGTTTCTGACTCTGAAGATCGGCCGCATCGCCGTGCTGCGGCGGTCGATGCCCATCGCCGAGCTGGAGCTGAAGAAGCTCGAGGGTGGTGATTCGACGTACGGCTACCACCTTCTGTCTGCGTACATCGCGGCCTCGAAGGGGCGGCGGGAGGAAGCCGAGCGGGAGCTCGACACGGCGGCCGCGGCGTCCCTGCCCGGCGACGATTTCTGGACGAGCGCGGCCGAGGTGTACGCGATGTTCGGGGCGAACGAGGAAGTGATCCAGGCGCTGGAGAAAGCGGCCACGCGGAAAGAGCCGACCGCCGGATACGTCCTGAGCAATCCACTCTTCCGCTATCTCCGGAGCGACGCCCGGTTCGCCGCGCTCCGCTCGCGGTTTGCCGGGCAGCAGAACGAGATCCGGACCGCGCTCGCGCAGGTCCAGCTATAGGGCTCGAGCGGCGGGTTTGTGGATAATCGCTCTCATGATCGTCACCGCCCGTCTCAGCTTTTCGGCCGCGCATCGTCTCCACAATCCGGCCCGCGACGCCGCATGGAACCGGCGCATGTACGACAAGTGCGACAACCCGGGCGGACATGGGCACAACTACGTGATCCACGTCAGCGTGAAGGGAAAGATCAACGACGAGACGGGAATGGTCATCGATCTGAAGAAACTGAAAGAGATCGTCCGCGAGCGGGTGATCGATCGCGTCGATCATCGGAATCTGAACGAGGACGTCGATTTTCTTCGCGGCGTCATCCCCACCGCGGAGAATCTGGCCCGTTGTTTCTGGCAGCAGCTTTCGCCGTCGATCGACGAAGGGAGGCTGCACGAGATCGTGTTGCAGGAAACGGAGAAAAACTCGGTGGTCTACCGCGGAGAGGACGAAGAGTGAGCTACGACCTGGCGATCATGGCGTTGGAAGGGCTGGCGAAATCGCCGGTGGAACTGCGCGTCGGCGCGGGAGAAGTCGTGATTCAGGGGAGCCCTGCTTCCTTCAAGGAGCTGGCCCGCCTCTTTCTGTTGCTGGGCGGCGGCCATATGGAGGACGATTTCGAGCTGCAGCCGGGTGTGCACATGGCGGCGGACTCTCCGCGGCTCCGGCTGACCGTCAGTACTGAATGAGCGTGTGCACTTCGATTCCTTCGAGCTTCCCGCGCGGACCGAGGAAGGAGAGCTCGATGACCGTGGTGATCCCGACGAGCGTCGATCCGAAGCCGCGAACGAGCTGCGCGGCCGCGGCCGCGGTGCCGCCCGTGGCCAGCACGTCATCGACGATGAGGACGCGATCATCCGGCGCCACGGCGTCGTCGTGAATCTCGAGAGCGTCGGTTCCGTACTCCAGCACGTACTCGTTGCGGCGTGTCGTCCAGGGGAGCTTCCCCGGTTTGCGGATCGGAACGAATCCGGCGCCGAGGGCGCGGGCCACACACCCGCCGAAGATGAAGCCACGCGACTCGATCGCGGCGACGCAGGAGACGCGCTCGCTGCGGAAGCGCTCGGCCAGGAGCTGGATCGTCCTCTCCAGCGCCTGCGGCGAGCGGAGGAGCGGTGTGATGTCCTTGAAGACGATGCCTGGCTTCGGGAAGTCGGGAACGTCGCGAATGAAGCTCTCCAGCTTCATGATCAGAACTTCACGTCGAAGTCAGGGAGACGGCCGCTGAACTCCTTCGTCTCCTGGTCGATGCGGTTGACCTCGGCGTAGCGCGGCCCTTCCTTCAACTCCTCGATCCATTCGTCGATGGTCTTCTTCTCTCCCTCGACCGTAGCTTCCACCGATCCGTCGCGCAGGTTCTCGATCGTCCCCTTCAAGCCGAGACGTCGCGCCACCCGCGTCGCGAAAAACCGGTATCCGACGCCCTGGACCTTTCCATGGATCCGAAGAACGCGCAGCTCCTTAGCCATGGCGGCGGATTCTATCTCACCGTTTCTTCCGCCGCGTTGGCTGTTTCTTCACCGGCGTCTTCTTCGATGTGACTTTCTTCGTCGGCGTTTTCTTCGCCGGCGCCTTGGGCGGTGTCTGGACGGCCGCGGTCTTAGAAGGCGCTGCGGCGAGGGTATCGAGGCTCTTCCTCATCTCGGCGATCGCGTTCGCCTGCTCGGCCTGGTCCTTCTGCAGTTTTCCGAGCTCGGCCCGGATCCGTTCGCGCTCCTTCTCCTCGAGATTGAGCAGCGCGACAGTGGCCGCGGCGGCCGCGTCGGTGCGCGGGTAGCTCTGAATGACACGGGTGAGGGAGTCGTGAGCCTCCGCCGCTCTTCCGCCGGAGATGTGTCCCCGCGCTTCCCTGAGCAGCGCGTCGGCCTTCAGGTCGTTCGGGACGGTGAGGAAAAGATAGACGGTGATTGCGCCGAGGATCGAGGAGACGAACGCGGTCAGGACGAGGAGGCGCCGGACCTTCATGGCGCTACGTCTTCCAGCCGAAGCGGCCCACGAGCGGAACGAAGTCCGCCTCTCCGCAGTCTTCGATCTGAATGCCGGTTCCGACGCGTGTGACGCGGGCCAGCTTCTGCGTTGTGCCGGAGCCGATGGGGATGATCATCCGCCCTGTCCGGGTCAGCTGCTGGACCAGCGGCTCCGGCACCTGCGGCGCCGCGGCCGCCACGATGATCCGATCGAAGGGGGCCTGATCGGACCAGCCGTACGTCCCGTCGAACACCTTCACCGTCGCGTTGGAGACCTTCAGCTCCCGGATCAGCTCGGCCGCCTTCAACGCCAGCTCGTTGACTCGCTCGATGGAAAAGACCATTGCACACAACCTGGACAGCACGACAGCCTGGTATCCCGTTCCCGTGCCAATCTCGAGCACCTTCTCGGTTCCGGTCAGCTCGAGGAGCTCGATCATGCGACCCACGATCCATGGCTGGGAGATGGTCTGTTTCGCGCCGATCGGCAGCGCTCCCGGGCCGTAGGCCTTGGCGGCGACGACCGCGGGAACGAAGCGGTGGCGGGGGACTTCGCGCATGGCCTGGAGGATGCGGGCGTCACGGATGCCGCGTGCGGCCACGTACCGGTCCACCATCAGCGCGCGCAGATGAGCGAGCTCGCGCTCCTGTACCGCGGCATCAGGGCGCTTTGGCGACGGTGCCAAGGGTCTCCTCGAGGTATTTCAACCGCGACAGCGACTCGTGATGCGTGAGGTCGAGGTGCAGCGGAGTGATCGACACGTAGCCGTTCTGCACGGCCTCGAAGTCGGTACCTTCTCCGGGATGCCAGGTCGGCTGCTCCCCGCCGATCCAGTAGTACTTCCGCCCGCGCGGGTCGAGCCGCTCGATGACGCCCTCGGAATAGATCCGCTTGCCGAGCTTCGTGACGCGCACGCCGTGGAACGCTGCGGTGGGAAAGTTCACGTTGATGACGATGTTCGGGTTCGGCTCCCCTGCCAGAACGATCCGCGTCAGCTCCGCGGCGAAGCGGGCGCAGGGGTCGAACGAGAAGTGCTCGCCCACCAGCGCGGAGAAGGCGATGGAGGGGATGTTCAGGAGCGCGCCCTCGAACGCGGCGCTGATCGTTCCTGAATAGGTGACGTCGTCGCCGAGGTTCGGGCCGAAGTTGATGCCGGAGACGACGATGTCGGGACGTTTGTCTTTCAGCAGATTCAGCACCGCGAGATTCACGCAGTCGCTCGGCGTTCCGTCGACGATCCACTCGTTCTCCTCGAGCTTCAGAAGCCGGAGCGGATGGTTCAGGGTCAGAGCGTGCGAAGCAGCGCTCTGTTCGCGATCGGGGGCGACGATGATCACTTCGCCGACCCCGCGGCAGGCATCGGCGAGCTTGCGGATCCCCTCGCTGTAGATGCCGTCGTCGTTCGTGACGAGGATGCGCGCCATCGCCGGGCATCCTACGTCATTCCGAGCGTCCCCATGTCATTCCGAGCGTCAGCGAGGAATCCCGGCGGGCGGCGGGTTCCGGTTCCTGTTCATCTCCACCAGTTGCTTCTGCAGATGTGCGAACAGGAACAGGAACATGAGGAGCATGATCAGAGCCCCGATGCGCACGGCCCAACGGTTCATCGGGACCACCTCTCCGCATGTCTGGCCGTCCACTCGATCGCGTACCGCATGGGGCGGGCATCGGCGACGCCCTTGCCCGCGATGTCGAACGCGGTGCCGTGATCGACCGAGGCGCGCAGATACGGCAGGCCGAGCGTCACGTTGACCGAGGTCTCGAAGGCGAGGGTCTTCACCGGGATCAGACCCTGGTCGTGGTACATCGCCATCACCACATCGTACTTGCCCTCGCGCGCGGCCAGGAAGAGGGTGTCCGCCGGATGGGGCCCGGAGATGTCGATGCCGTGGCGGGCGGCCTGCTCGACGCCACGGGCGATCTCCTCCTCTTCCGAGCCGAAGCGGCCGCCTTCCCCTGCATGGGGATTGACCGCCGCGACGGCGATCCGCGGCGCCGAGCCGTACAACCGCTGGTAGCCTGCGCGCGTCAGCAGGGCCAGATCGGCGATGGCGGAGGCGTTGATCGCGGTGAGCGCTTCGCGCAGCGGCACGTGCACGGTCAACAGCACCGTGCGGATGGCGGGGGAGTCGAAGTACATCGCGAACTCCCGCCCGTAATGGGTCAGGCCGGCCCTCGCGGCGAGCAGCTCCGTGTGACCCGGAAAGGGCGACCCGGCGGCGGCCATCGCCTGCTTGTGGATCGGCGCCGTGACGAGAGCGCAGCAGTCGCCGCGCTCCACCGCCTCCACGGCCTGGTCGATCGAGGCGAGGGCGATGCGGCCATGTTCCGAGGAGATCTCGCCGAAGCGGATCGGCGCGGGGTGGGCGCCGACGTCGTGAAACCGGCTCCCCGGCGGGATGGAAGCGCTCTGCTCGGCGGCGCGGCGGCTCCCGAAGAGCCACACCGGCACCTCGAGCCCGGCGACTGCTTTGAGGACCACTTCGGGGCCGATGCCGGCCGGATCGCCGAGCGTCACGGCGATGGGCTTCATGGAGCCAGTGTAGTGCCTAGTCCAGCTCGTCCAGCTTGAACATGTACTTGATCCAGTGCTTCTGAATCAGGAGATTGGGAGCGCCGTCGCGGTTCACCTTCACGCAGTTGCGGTCGTACCACTCGATGCAGCCGCGGATCTCCTCGCCGTCGGTCATGATGATCACCATCGGTGTCTTCGAGCTCATCTGCTTGAGGTAGTAGAAATTCTCAGCATTGGTCGACTCCGGCGGGGCAGGGCGGTTGTTGCGGCCGTTGCCGTTGCCGCCGCGAGCGATCCGCTTGAAGTCCGTGAACGACCGGAAGTCTCGTCGCTCGCCCGTGTGGCGGTTGTCTGTCTCATACGGACGATTCATGTAGGGCATCCGGTCCTCCGTCGGTCGAATGTTGTCTGGAACGCCGTTTCTGCTTGGCAGAACTGCGTTTGCGAACTGCGTGCCGTGGGCTAGAATCGGCCGCCGCTGACCCTGGAGGAGGCTCTTTTTGAATTCCGTCGTCTGCATCAGCCACGTTCCCGACACCGAAGCCCGGATCAAGCCCGCCGGCAAGGGAATTGACGAAGCCGGGCTCAAATTCATCGTCTCCCCCTATGACGAGTACGCGCTCGAAGAGGCGATCCGGATCAAGGAGGCAAAAGGGGGCGACGTCACCGTCGTGACGTTCGGGCCCGATCGCGCCGCGCAGGCCCTCCGTGAGTGCCTGGCGCGAGGGGCCACGAAAGCGATGCACATCAAGGGCGACCCCGGCGCCGCCGATTCTCTCGGGATTGCGAAGGTGCTCGCTGCGGCCCTGAAGTCGATCCCGCACGATCTCGTTTTCTTCGGGAAGCAGGGGGTCGGTACCGACAACGCCCTCGTCGGACCGATGGTCGCCGAGCTCCTCGGCTATCCGCAGGTCAACGTGGTCACGCACATGGAAGTGGGTGATGGCAGCCTGACCGCCCACCGGGAGATCGAAGGCGCGGAGGAAGTCATCGAGAGCAGCCAGCCGGCCGTCATCACCGCGCAGAAGGGGCTGAACGAGCCGCGCTACTCGTCGCTCAAGGGGATCATGGCGGCGAAGAAGATCCCCATCGACACGAAGTCGCTGGCGGATCTCGGCCTCGAGGAGAGCGATGTCTTCAACCAGCGGGTGGTCTTCGTTTCCATCGAGCTGCCGCCGGAAAAAAGCGGCGGACGGAAAATCGATGGTGCCGATCCTGCTGCCGCGGCGAAGGAAATCGTGAAGTTCATCCGGGAGGAGGCGAAGGCACTCTGATGGCTGGCATTCTGGTCTACAGCGAAGTCAGGGATGGGCGGCTGAAGAAAACATCGCGCGAGGTGATCGCCATCGCGCAGAAACTCGCCGGCAGCGTGGGAGGCGACGTCGCGGCCGTGGCGGTCGACGCTCCCTACAACACCGAGGTCCATACGGCCGCGCTGGAAGCGGCCATCAAAGAGCGCCAGCCTTCCGTCGTTCTTTTTCCCGGTACGTCAAACGGTCGAGACCTCGCGCCGCGCATCGCCGCGCGGCTGAACGTAGGCGTCGCCTCCGACGTCGACCGGCTCGAATGGGTCGATGGAAAGCTGCGCGCGCGCCGTCCCGTCTACTCCGGGAAGGCCTTCGCCACCGTCGACGTCACGGCCACTCCCGCCATCGCCACCTGCCGGCCCAACGCCTTTCCGGCGGACGAGGCCGCAGCCGACCCCCAGGTCGTGACGCTCCCGGCGCCGGCGCTCGAGCCGAAGGCGAAGGTCGTCGAGACCAGAACGCCGGAAACGGGGGAGCTCATGATCTCCGAAGCCGACATCATCGTCTCGGGCGGGCGAGGGTTGAAGGAAGCGTCCAATTTCTCATACATCCGCGACCTCGCCCACGCGATCGGCGGAGCCGTCGGCGCCTCGCGCGCTACGGTCGATGCGGGGTGGATCGACCATCAGCATCAGGTCGGCCAGACCGGACGTGTGGTGACGCCGAACCTCTACATCGCCGCCGGCATCTCCGGGGCCATTCAGCACCTGGCCGGCATGTCGTCGTCGAAGCACATCGTGGCCATCAACAAGGACCCGGAGGCGCCGATCTTCCGGGTGGCCGATCTCGGTGTCGTCGGGGATCTCTTCCAGATCCTTCCCGCGCTGACGGAAGAAGTGAAGAAGGCGAAGACCCACTGATTCTCGTTGCCGTTCATCCTTCACCAACCTACATTGTGATCTCCCTCACAGAGAGAGGGTTTCGAGAGGAGAGCCGGCGCCGGGCAGGTGGCGGGCGGGACGGCGTCGGTGCAGGGTCCGTCATCATGCCCAGCAGGCGAACGTTGTTCGAAAATCGAACGGGTGTCTTGCGTCCGAACGCCGTTACGCGTACGCGATTTTCGCCTAAGCTCTTTTACTACAGCTACTTTCGGTGTGTGGGCAAATTGGACTCTCGCTTGCTCTGTATGGCGGGCATGCGATCGACCGCGGTCCTCCTCGCCACCTTGCTCCTCGCGGCTTCCGCCACGGCGGATGATTCAGCCTCGGTGGCCGTGTCGGCGCGAGTGATCGCCCGTGTAGTCGTCGACGTCGCCAGCCAGCCAGCCGAAGTCGTCGTGACGGACGCCGACCTCGCCCGCGGCTATGTCGAGGTGAGCGAGCCGCTGGCGGTGCGCGTCCGGACCAACAGCCGCGACGGGTACCTCCTGCAGGTGGCGAACAGCAGCGATGTCTTCCCCGCGATCGAGCTGGCGTTCGGAAACACGAGCATGACCGTTGCGGGAGAGAGCTGGGTCGCGCGGCCTTACGTCCCCGCCGGTGAGCTCGTGACGGCTCAGATCCGTGTGCGGCTCGCTCCCGGTGCGGAGGTGGGCCGGTATCCGCTTCCGATCCAGGTGTCAGCATCTCCTCTGTAGCGGGTTACAATCGAACCGCTGCGTCCACGCCCGAATACTTCAGCTGCTGTCGATGATGCGGCGGTCCACACCGCGATCCTGCCGGCGGCCATCCTGTCGAAGGATTTCGGCTTTCTGACCTGCAATCAGGCGCTCACGGATCTGCTGCGGCAGAGCGCCGCGCGGCTCCGGCGGCAGACGATCTTCGACATCGTCGATGAGCGCGACTGCGAAGGCCTGCAGAGTTTCGCGGGCCAGCTCGGCCGGATGCGGGAGAGCGCGCGCGCCCAGCGCGAGGTGCGGTTGAATCCCGTCGAGGGTGAGCGGCGCAGCGTTCTGCTGGTGATGCAGCGGCTGGGCCGTGGAACCTCATCCCGTTTCTTCATGCATCTGGTCGATCTGACCGATCTCATGACGCCCGATCAGGAGCGTTCCGCGCTGCTGGAACAGATCGAAGAGGCAGCGTGGGAGTGGAGGCGGACCTTCGATGCCGTGGAGATGCCGATCGTGATCGTCGGCGCCGGGCTGAGCGTGGCCCGCATCAATCGCGCGGCCCGCATGCTCGCCGGGAGAAGCTACGGGGAGATCATCGGAAGCTCGCTCCGCGACTTTCCGCCCACGGAGCCGTGGCTGTCCATCGCCGCGTTGACGTGTCAGGTTCAGGAAGGGAGGGCGCCGGCGGCACGGCAGGTGAAGGATTCGTCCGGCCGCACGCTCGATCTTCTGGCCATGCTGTTCAACGCCGAGGATGCCGGGGACGAGCGCGTCATCGTGATCGTGTGGGACGTCTCCGCGCTGGTCGATCTTCAGTCGCGTCTCGAGCAGCAGAGGCAGATGGCGGCCATGGGTGCGCTCGTGGGCGGTGTTGCGCACGAGGTGCGCAACCCGCTCTTCGCGATCTCCGCGACGATCGATGCCATGGAGCAAATGGCCGGAAACGAGCTCCGTGAATACTTCGAAGTCCTGCGCGAAGAGATCGATCGCATGACCAAACTGATGCAGGATCTCCTGGCGTACGGGCGCCCGGCGGCGCCCGTATTCAGCGACGTCCCGGTCGCGCAGATCGTCGAGGTGGCGGTGCGGGCCTGCGGCCCGGTGGCGAGCCGGCAGAAGGTGGAGATCGTCGTCGGATCACCCGTCAGTCTCACGGTCGTCGCCGATCGCGACCGGCTGGTCCGCGCGGTCGAAAACGTGTTGATGAACGCCGTCCAGCACTCCGGGGCCGATTCGAAGATCGTCATTTCCACGACGACGACACGACAGAGGAAGTCGCGCCTTGCCCATATCGCCGTCCGCGACCACGGCCGCGGTTTCACGACGGAAGACCTGCCGCGCGTGTTCGAGCCCTTTTTCTCCAGGCGCAAGGGCGGGACGGGACTCGGCCTCGCGCTGGTGCAGCAGATCGTGAGCGAGCACGGCGGCGACGTGACGGCGGCGAATGCCGAGGGCGGAGGGGCGGAGGTCGTGATATCAATCCCCGCCCGGACTTCGAATGCCACGCAATAAAGTCTTGCTCGTCGAGGACGATCGCGGAATCCGCTTCGGCATCCGCAACTTTCTGGTCGGCCGCGATTACGACGTCGAGGAAGCGGAGACTCTCCGCCAGGGGGAGGAGCTCTTCCGCCAGAGCCGCCCCGACATCGCCCTGTTCGACTACTCGCTCCCCGACGGCAACGCCCTCGAAGTGCTGCCGCGGCTGAAAGCCAGCGACCCCTCCATCCCCGTGGTGATCCTGACCGGGCATGGATCGATCGACCTCGCCGTCCGCGCCATCAAGGAAGGCGCCGACCAGTTCCTGACCAAGCCCGTGCAGATGCAGACGCTGCTCGTCATCATCGAGCGACTGCTCGACAACCAGCGTGTCCGGCAGCGCGAGCAGGCCCGCACCACCACGCAGACCCGCACCGGCGCCATCGACCCGTTCGTCGGCAAGAGCGACGCCATCAACGCGTTGCGCGAGCAGGTCGAGCGCATCGTCTCCTCCGACCGCCCCATCCTCATCCTTGGCGAGACCGGGACAGGAAAGAGCGTCCTCGCCTCGTGGCTTCACAAGAACGGTCCCAGGGCCGAAGAGGCGTTCGTCGATCTCAATTGCGCCGGCCTGGCCCGGGAGTTCTTCGAGACCGAGCTCTTCGGCCATGAGAAGGGCGCATTCACCGGTGCCATCTCCGCCAAGACCGGCCTCCTCGAGGTGGCGCACCGCGGCGTTCTCTTTCTCGACGAGATCGGCGACGTCGATCTGCAGGTCCAGCCGAAGCTCCTCAAGGTGCTGGAGGAGAAAAAGTTCCGCCGCCTCGGCGAGGTCCGCGACCGCTTTTCCGATGTCCAGTTGATCGCCGCCACCCATCAGGACCTCCATGAGTCGATCCGGGAGAAGCGGTTCCGCAGCGATCTCTACTTCCGAATTAGCACGATCCCGCTCACGATCCCCTCTCTGCGGCAGCGCCCGGCCGACATCCCGCTGCTGGCCGACTTCTTCGTGGCACGGTTCGGGAACGAGATGGGAGCTCCCGGTCTGCAGATCGCTCCGGCGGCCCTGGCCGCCCTGCAGGAGTATGGCTGGCCCGGCAACGTGCGCGAACTGAAGAACGTCATCGAGCGGGCCATCCTCCTGAGCGATCGCCGGACGTTGACGGTTCGCGATCTCCGGTTCGAGTCGGACCAGTCGCCCGCCGCGGGCGCAACGCTCTCCACTCACATGACCCTCGAGGAGATGGAGCGCTTTTACGTCGAACAGATCCTGCGGGAAGAGAACGGGCACGTCGACTCCGCGGCGAAACGGCTGGCGATCCCACGGAGCTCGCTTTACAGCAAGTTGAAAAAATGGGGCGTTTCCCGTTCTTAGACAGTTCCCGTCTCCATTCTGGACGAGCTCCGGACCGTTTCTCGCGTTCTCAATGACTTACGTCTTCCACGGCTGCGGCGCGCCCTTTGCGATGGCAACCAGCCGTGCAAAGGATCCTGCTGGTCGACGACGAGAGAGGCATCATGTTCGCCATGAGCCATTACTTCAGGCGCCAAGGCTTTGCCGTCGATTGCGCGGGAGACACGGAGGCCGCCCGGCTCTTTCTCAGTGAGAGAGCGTACGAGCTGGCCATCGTCGACATCCACCTGGCTGGGCGCGCAGACTGCGATGGCCTGGATCTGGCCGAGCTGATCTGCCGCCAGTACCCCGCGACGGCCGTCATCATCATGACGGCGCTGGAGACGCCGGAGAGCGTCGAGCGGGCCGCCGCCATCGGCGTCGGCTCCTTCGTGCGGAAGCCGGTCCGTCTGGCCCACGTCGCGGACGTCGCATTCGGCCTTCTCGCCGACCGCCCCGCTACCGCGGTCTGAGCGGTTCGGCGCTCCGCCGATTCTCGCGCCCCTCATTCGCCGCCCCGCGGCGCTCTCTCCAGTACATACATGCGAATAACTGTAGATGTCGGCCTGTTCAATATCCAGAACCGAGACAGGATCAGTCCGAGATCTGGAAAATTTCGAGTTCCGGACAGCGACCGCGATCGGCCCAAAACCGATCGAAGTCTCTCAGCACAAAGAGCTTATGTGATTCGGACAGGTGTGCCACGCATGCGGTACACCCGCTGCAGTAAGGGCTCGCAGAACAGATCGAATCGGTCGATCGAACAAAGCAAGAAAGAACGAGCAGCAACAAGTAGAAGGAGAGAGTCATGAAGAGCATCAAATTTTTCGCGGTTGTCCTGGTTTTTGCAGCGGTTCCTGTTTTCGGTCAGAGCGCAGTCGCGCCCCTCGACGTGACGGCCAACGTCGTCGCGAACTGCACCATCACCACGCTTCCTGTCGACTTCGGCGACTATGACCCGCTTGCGGCGGGCAATGACGACGACGGCGTCGGAACGATCACGATCCGCTGCACCCGCGGCGCCGGCGTGAGCATCGATCTCGACCTCGGTTTGAACGCCGTGGGGGGCCTGCGGCACATGACCGACGGCACTGACAACCTCAACTACGAGCTCTATACGGACGCCCCGGGCGGCACGGTGTGGAACTCGCTTGCCATCGCAGCGTCGGCGAGCTTCGCGGCGCGCGACTTCTCGGTTTTTGGGCGTATCCCGGCCGGGCAGGACGTCGGCGTGGGCGTCTACAACGACACCGTTCAGGCCACGATCAACTACTGAGGAAGCCTCCCTCCACTTTAAGATCTGATGATCATGAAACGACTTCTGACACTCTCCGCGATCGTTCTCGGCCTGGTTCTCCAGGCCGGGAACGTCTCCGCAAGCGCGTTCCGCGTCACCCCCATCCGGGTCTCGCTGGAGCGGAGCGGAGCCAGCGCCCTGTTGACCCTGTCGAACGAGAGCCAAGAGACGTTGCGGTTTCAGATCTCGGCGGTTCACTGGGAGCAGGACTCGGCGGGCAAGATGAAGCTGGAGCCGACACAGGACATCCTCTTCTTCCCGGCGCTGCTCAGCCTCGAAGCGGGCGCGGAGCGGAAGGTACGGGTCAGCGCAAGAACGCCGGCCGGCGCCGTCGAGAAGACGTACCGGATCTTTTTCGAGGAGCTCCCGCCGCTGACCACTACGGAAAGCAGAGAGGGCGCGACTCAGGTGAGGATTCTCACCAAGATGGGAGTTCCGATCTTCCTGGCCCCGCAGAAGGTCGTGGAGAAAGCGACGATCGAGCGTGCCCGGGTCGAGCAGGGGACACTTCGTTTCTCGGTGAAGAACGAAGGGACGGTCCGATTCGGTGTCCAGGGAGTGAAGGTTCGCGGCGTCGGAGAGAACGACGCCATTCTCTTCGAGCACGAGCTCGACGGCTGGTACGTGCTCGCGGGAACGGAGCGGACTTATGAGCTCCCCATCGCGGCGGATGTCTGCGGGAAGTTGAGGTCGATCGGGATCACAGCACAGACCGACAGTGCTGCGGAGAGCGCGGCGAGCGCACAGGCGCGCGCCGAGGTTTCGGCAGCAGGCTGCAGGTAGCGGGTCAATATGAAAATCGAACTCGGAATGACGGCGGCCCTGGTGGCCCTGCTGCTGGTGGTGGATGCCGGCGCGGCGACCGACTCTGCGCGGATGCAGGTCAGCGTCAGCGTCATTCCCAACTGCCGCATCGCCGTCACCGATCTGGCCTTCGGCGCGTACGACCCGCTGGTCGAGCACGCAACGACGAATCTCGACGGCACCGCCCAGGTGCGCGTCGTCTGCACGAAGAACGAGCGGGCCTCGATCCTGATGGAAGAGAATGGCTCATCGATCCGAACGCTGCGCTCCGGCGATTCACTGCTCTCGTATGGAATCTTCAGCGATCCGGCCCGGACGCAGACCTGGGGAGCCGGCGCCAACGCCGTCCAGGTGACCTTCGACCAGGGCTCCACGCCGCAGGAGCTGACCGTGTTCGGCCGCATTCCCGGCGGGCAGGTCGTTCCCGCCGGCTCTTACATGGACGCCGTGACTGCGACGGTCGATTTCTAATCGGTGACGCCGTGCGCCGGAACGAGCCGATTCGAGGCGTGGCGGCGACGGTCATGCTGGTAATGGCACTGGCTGCCGGCCCGCTGTCCGCTCAGGAAACAGAGATCGTTTTTCCGGTGATCATCAACGCAGTGCCGGTCGGGGAAAGCAACGTGCTCATCGTCAGTGACGATTTCTATCTGCCCGTGGCCACTCTCGAGCGCGGCCGCGTGGCCGGCGTCTCGTGGGAGCGCGTTCTGACCGTGGCCCGACTTCGGAACGCCGAACGTCTGGTGGGCGGCGAACCGGCCGTTTCCCTCCGCTCGCTCGCTCCCTGGACGACGTTCCAGTTCGACGAGGCGGAGCTGAGGCTCTCTCTCACCGTCGACCCCAACCTGCTCGGCGCCAGCTCGATGACGGTCCACGACGCGCGGCCGTCCGACATCCGCTATTCGGAAGACAACAGCACGTTTCTCAACTACGCGGTCAGCTCGTCGGGATTCTCCGGCGTGACCGCTTTTGCGGAGATCGGGTCGTCGATCGGCGGCAACCTCCTCTACACGTCGCTCTCGTCGGTTCCCGGG
>DATLFC010000141.1:0-3935 GCA_035525015.1 Thermoanaerobaculia bacterium
GTTCGTGACGTCGCGCGACGACTGCTCCGCGTCCACCCGCTCCGCGCCTCCGACGCCCTGCAACTCGCCGCGGCGATCATACTCGCGGATCAGAATCCCACCACCGTGGAGTTTCTATGCCTCGATGATCGCCTGCGTGACGCGGCATCGCGCGAGGGTTTTCGCGTTCTGCCATGAGCCCGCACCCGGGTGCAGTCCTCATCACGAGGTGAACACGCGCCGGTCACTGCCATCAGGTCGATGTAGACGACGTCCTCGGAAGGTTCGAGGGAAGAGGTTCGAGGTTCGAGGCGCCTCTCGAACCTCGAACCTCGAACCCCTGCGGGTCGCGAGATCCTTCGCGCTCTGCGGCGCTCAGGATGACACCTTCCCCGCCGGTACTCTGCCGTTGCAAGTAGCTGAATCCGGACGGGTTCTCATCATTCAGCGTTTGAAGCGGCCTCTCGAATCTCTACGGACGGCTGGATTCCGGACGTTCTCGCCAGACTTGCCCGGGTCACGGAATCGCTCAAGACTCGTGACAGAGTGCTCAGCATCAGGCCGGCGCTGAACGGCTTCGGAAGAAACGTCGTGGCACCGGCAGTCGTTGCTGCCGGGACAATCGCTGCATCGACATCACCGCTCATGGCAATGATCGGAACGTCGTGGTCGACGGCTCGAAGCGCGGCGATCAGCGCCTGGCCGTCCATCCCCGGCATCATCAGGTCAGTGACGACGGCCGCAATCCGGGCATGCTCGCGCTGGTACATCGCGACGCCATCTGCACCGTTGTCCGCCGCCATCACCTTGTAGCCGAATGAAAGCAGCGCCTGACGGGTGATGTCGAGAATCGCAACCTCGTCGTCCACGACCAGGATGACTTCTCCGTGTCCGTGCGTGACGTCTTCAATCTCGGTCTCGATCTTTTCCGAGACCATCTGGCTCGTGTGGACGGGTAGGTAGACACAAAAACTACTGCCCTTGCCGGGCTTGCTGGCTACCGCGACGAACCCTCCATGGCTGCGGACGATGCCGCGCGCAGTGGAGAGTCCGAGACCGGTCCCTTTACTCAGTTCCTTTGTCGTGAAAAAGGGCTCGAAGACCCGGTCCATGACTTCCGGCGACATGCCGCAGCCGGTGTCGGAGACCTGGATGACGGTGTACCGGCCGGCAATCGCGCCGTTGTGCATCGATGCGGTGTGAAGGTCGATATTCTTCTCGAGCACCGAGACCGTGAGCCGTCCTCCGTAGGGCATGGCATCACGGGCGTTGAGGCAGAGATTCAGAAGAACCTGATAGAGCTGGGTGGCGTCTCCGAAGACCCGGCCGAGCGCGTGCGGGAACTTCGCTTCGAAGGTGATGTTTTTCGGAAATGTGCTTTCCAGAATGGCCTCGACCTCCCGGACGACTGCCGTCAGATCGAGCGAGGTTCTCGACCCTTCGACACCGCGCGCGAAGAGGAGGACCTGCTTCACGAGGTCGGCACCGCGGCGGGCACTGTTCTCGATGTTGCGGATGGCGCGAAGGCTCATCTCGCCCGGTTCGAGGCGCTTCAGCAGCGTCACGCCCATCAGGATCGGCATGAGCAGGTTGTTCAGATCGTGGGCGATTCCACCGGCCAGCGTGCCGAGACTCTCCATACGCTGAGCGCGGAAGGACTGCTGCTCGAGACTCTTCTTTTCGGTGATGTCCGTATCGATGCCCAGGATCGACTTCGGAGCGTCGCGGTCATCGGTGAGAAGCGTCCATCGACAATCGGCTGTGATCAGAGCTCCCACCGCCGTCGTGTTCTCCATCTCGCCGTTCCAAACGCCTTCCTCGAGCACGGTCCGCTTCGCAACCTCGAACCTGCCGGCATCGATATGCAGAAGCTGGTCGAAACGACCGCCGATGGCGTCGCCGGCAGCGATTCCATAGAGCCGCTCCGCTCCCTTGCTCCAGAACACGATGCGGTCCTCGAGATCACGCACGACGATGGCGTCCCGGGCCTGATCGATGAGGGCGGCCTGCTCCCGGATGTGCTCTCCGGCTCGCTCCAGTCCGGAAAGGTCGGTGAAGACCCCTACCATCTGCGCGCGCTTGCGGTTCAGCTGGCCGCGCACCAGAACCGGCACATGAAAACCCTTGGAGTGACGGAGGCGAAGGCGCATTTGAAATGGGACGGCGGCCTCGAGATGCTCGATGACAGAGCGATCGAACAGCGCGATGTCGTCGGGATGAACGATCTCGCGGAACTCTTTCCGGGCGGGGTGAAACGTCGCCCGGTCATAGCCGAGCATCGAATAGGCGCGGTCGGACCAGTATCCGGTCCCGTCGGCGACGTTCCACGCCCACACCGCGTCGGTCGATGCGTCGATGATGATTCGCAGCCGCTCTTCACTCTCGATGATCGCGCGCTCGGCGAGCACGCGGTTCGTGACGTCTTCGCCGATGGTGGCCGCGCCGATGACGGCACCCGACTCAGACCGGAGAATCGAGTTGTTCCACTGGATGATTCGCTTCTCGCCGGTCGCTGTGACGATCTCGTTGCGGTAATGCCGCGTGGCAGCATCACCGGCCATCAGGAGGCCGAGGAATTTTCGCATCTCCACCCGCTCCTCAGGCGCGATGAAGCGCGTGAACCAGTCGCAGCCGATCACCTCGTCACGGGCCCATCCTGTCAATTTGAGAAAGTAATCATTGCAGTAGGTGACGTTCCCTTCGCAGTCGACCGCGGCCGAGAGGAGATCGAGGTTGTCGAGCATGTCGCGGAGGCGTCGCTCGGTCTCTCGCGACGCCTCCTGCGCCTCCTTCCGAGCGGTGATGTCCGTCCATACGCCGACGAGCTCGGCGGGCGCGCCGCTGACGTCGTGAACGAGCCGGCGGGCGTCTTCAACCCAGCGGTAGGAGCCATCGCTGTGGAGGAGACGGTACTCCGTCTGACTCGAGCCGTTCGCCATCGTCTTGCCCAGACTGGCCGCGGCGCGCGCGCGGTCGTCGGGATGGATGTGGGCCAGCCACCATTCGTGGCTCAACGTCTCGGCCGCGAGATAGCCAAGCAGGCGCATGACGTTCTCGCTGGTCATGCGCGGCTCGACGCGGTCGCCATCGATCGCCAGCGCGTACAGCACCACCGGACTGTGCTCGAGGAGCTCGCGCATCTCCTGATGTGCCACTCGCAGCTTTTGTTCTGCGGTCCTCTGCTCGGTGACGTCGTGCATGATGCTGACGTAGTGCGAGATGCGGCCACCGGGGCCGCGGACGGGCGTTACGACCTGGTCGTCGTAATAGATCGAGCCGTCCTTTCGGCGATTGATGAACTCACCGCGCCATACCCGCCCGCTTCGAATCGCTGCCCAGAAGTCGGCGTAGAACTGGCGAGGATGACAGTCCGATCTGAGGATTCGCGGCGTGCTGCCGATGGCCTCTTCCGCCGTAAAGCCGGTCGTCGTCGTGAAGGCGGGGTTGACCCAGCGGATGACTCCACGGTGATCGGTGATGAGAATGGCCGCCGCCGCGTCGAGCGCGGCCTGTTGCAGCGCGAATTGACTGACGGCTCGTTCCAGATCCATGTTGCCGACGATCGAGCTGTCGAAGCGCCCTGCCAGGAACTCAGCGCCGCCGCGGTCAGCGCTTCTGGACATGAGGAGAAAGCCGACCGGTCTTGCCGCCGCATCGCGACGCAACGTCAACATGACAAGGGCGTTCAGTTCACTCCCGTCCCTGCAGCGGCTGGCGACGGTGCCCTCCCAGTGCCCGGTCCGCAACGCGATGGTGCGCATTTCCTGCGGTTTCCCCGCGGCAACTCCTTCTTCCGTATGGAGAATTCGGGAGTTCGCCTTGCCGACGACCTCTTCCGGCTGGTAGCCGTAGAGCCGGCGGGCCCCTTCATTCCAGAGAAGAATGTTCCCGTCGAGGTCCTCTCCGATGATGGAATGCTCCGTCGACGATTCCAGAATGCTGCCGATGAACTCCAC
>DATLFC010000149.1:0-16298 GCA_035525015.1 Thermoanaerobaculia bacterium
CGGATCGCCTCCTCAGCCGTGGCGACGTTCCCGCCACTCCGGCTGAACATCCGGATCTCGCGGATGGGACGGACGAGGGGGATGGCCTCGCGGTGCCGTTTTGCCTGCGTACCGGTCCCGAGGATGGCGAGAACGCTGGCATCCGCCCTGGCGAGCAGACGCGTCGCCACGGCTGAGACCGCCGCCGTCCGGACGGCCGTGATCACCTCCGCGTTCATGATCGCCAGCAACTCCCCCGTCTCGCCGCTGTGGAGCAGCACCGATCCGACGTGCCGGCCCGGGACGACGCAGACTTCCTTGAGCCCGAAATAGGGTGCCCGGTAGGCCGGCATCAGCCCGAGGAGGCCGCCGGCCCCTTCCGGCATCAGCTTGCTCCGGAGCGGCTGCGCGACTTCTCCCCGCGCCAGCGCCGCCAGCGCCTCCTCCATGACTCCGATGCACTCCTCCATGGTGAGGAGCTGCTCCACATCAGCTTCATTGAGAATGAGAACCTTGCTCATAGGCGCCCCCCGTCATTCATCCTTCATCCTTCATCCTTCATCCTTTCTCTCAGTGTCGGTGCCGCGATCACGAAACGGCCGATGTTGAAACGCCGTGGATAGTGCTCGTCGATCCAGCGGGCCAGTTCCGGGACGCGCTGTTCGTTCGTCACGCCGTCGACCTGCCGCAGCACCGGCTCCCCGGCGACGACGACGAAGTCCGGCGGGCCGGCTTCGAGCTGCGCCATCGCTTCTCGAAGGGCGGCGCGGTTCGACAGGACGTTCAGATCGGGGATGCGCACCGGAGGCCGTCTCTGAAGGAAGTAATAGAGAGCCCGCTCGCCGGAGAAATCGAGGAAGCGGGCCTCCGGTCCGAACGATCGGAGGTAGGCGTCGAGCATCGCCAGGTCGTTCGCATTCCGCGGAAACGTGTAGATGCCTCTTCCGCCCGGTACGGGATAGCGGACCAGACCGTCGTGGCCCTGCCGCTCGCGCCAGGTCGCGACGGCCCGAGCGCCGTACATCACGTTCGGCCCCACCTCGAAGACGATGAGAAACGGCAGCGCGGCCGCGACCGCCAGCGCGGCTCTCCTTCTGATCATCAGCGGCTCGATGATCCAGGCGGTGGCGGCGATGCCCGCGAGCGGCATCGCGTAACGAACGTGACTCCATCCGGCCCTTCCGGCCGCCGTCCGGTACAGCAGCAGCGAGAAGGCGACGACGATCACGATCTGCCAGCGCACCGGAGGGGGAAGCCGGAAAGCCAGCGCGAGCAGGAAGCCGTACATGACGAGCGGGCCGTAGTAGCGCGGCGCCTGACTGGTCCAGATGCCGGGCGCCGGCAGCGATCCTGCCGCGTCGGTGACGCCGGGGAGGAGCACGAAGGAGTCGTGGAGAAACTGCCCGATGTCCGCGCGGACCGCCAGAAGAACGACAAACGGAAGGGCGATCGCCGCCACGACCACGGCCACCTCCCGGAGCGACGGCCACCGTCTGGCCGCGATGAGGCCGGCGACGGCCAGGCCCGCCGATCCCGCCACCGAATACGCACCGGTGTCGAGACTCCAGAGAAGTCCCATCGTCGAGGAAGCGAACGCCGCGAACAGCCAGCGGGCTCGTTTCGTCCTGGCGTAGCGCAGCCAGGCGTACGTCGCAAGCAGCAGCGGAGCCAGCCGGAAGTAGGGGAAGGCCATGGCCTGCCCCGCCCCCATCGCCGCCAGCGTGAGCAGCACCGCCACCGTCATCCCCACAGCGGTCGCGCAGACCTCCACGGCAATCGGCACGAGCAGCGCCACCGTCGCCGCGGTCAGGAGCGTGTACATCCGCCGCGACCGCAGCAGCGACGGCGGATCTCCCATGAAGAGCGCGTCGAGGCCGCCGTCCGTCGCAAGCCCGTGCAGATGAAAGATGTCGGCGAAGGGGCGCCCTCCGTCCCGCAGCACGAAGGCCGGGACGAGATGCTCCCCGTCATGAAACATGTCGACCAGCGAATACGGCTGATCGTGCCCGAAGAGCATGAAGAGAAACACGACCAGCGCCAGCACCCAGGCTGCCGGCTGCCGGCTCCCGGAAGGGGCTCTCGGCTCTCGGCTCTCGGCTCTCGGGCCCGCCAGGACGCCTCCGGCGAGCGAACAGGCGACGAACAGCGCCACCACCGCGTAATCCCACCCTTTCGGGTACTGATTCACGGTGACCCAGCCGACGCCGCCGGAGGGGACGCCGAAGAAAGGGCGGATGAGCGGCGCAGAAATCGCCGCGACGACCGCACCGAGCAGCGATCCGATGGCCACACGACCCGCTCCAGGCATTGCCGGCGATTGTAAGATCAAGGGAGATGAGCTTCAGCAGAACCTATCTCGACGAGACGATGCAGGCCGTATCGCGGCTCGATGCCGAGGCGATGGAGCGAATGGCGACCGGCCTCGCCGCCGTCCGCGACGGCGGCGGGCGCCTGTTCATCCTCGGCGTCGGCGGCTCGGCGGGGCACGCCAGCCACGCCGTCAATGACTTCCGGAAGATCTGCGCCTTCGAGGCTTACACCCCGACCGACAACGTCTCCGAGCTGACCGCGCGCATCAACGACGACGGGTGGGAGAGTGTCCTCGTCGACTGGCTGAAGACTTCGCGGCTCGGCGACAAGGATGCGCTGCTGGTGTTTTCGGTGGGCGGCGGCAGCGTCGAGAAGAACGTCTCGGTGAACCTGGTGCGAGCCATCGACGAAGCGAAGCGGCTCGGGGCTCGCGTCTTCGGCATCGTCGGCAAGGACGGCGGCTACACGAAGACCGCTGCCGATGAATGCGTGCTGATTCCGGTCGTCTCCGCAGAGCGCATCACCCCGCACACCGAAGGTCTCTGCGCGGTGGTCTGGCACCTCCTGGTCACGCACCCCTCTCTCAAGGCCGCGCAGACGAAGTGGGAGTCGATCCGCTGATTTCGGAGTGCGGCGGCTTGCCACCGCCCCACCCGCGGCAGCAAGCTGCCGCACTCCTAAAGCGGTGGCAAGCCACCGCACTCCGAAAAGGGCATGTGCCAGACTCGGGGGAGCTCGGCGTCGATGGTCACGCCGGGCGGCGGCTGGCGGAACCAGACCGGCTCGTCGCCTGGAACGAGGAAGACACCGAGCGGCTCGGCGGCTCGCGAGCGGAGCGACAAGCGGCTGCCCCTCTTCAGGTCGAGCGTGGACTGGCTCAATCCGAGGAGAGCTGCGCCGCGTGGCACCACCTTCAACGGGCGATGAAGCTCGGGGACGCGGGCGAGAGGAATCCGGAACCATGGATGCGCGGCCAGATCGGCGCCGGCCATGACGCGGTAGCGGCCTGACGCCGGAACGATCCACTCGGCCGTGCCGCCCGCCTCGATCCTCGCGCTCATGGCCGGCATCAGCAGGTCGCGCCACAGCGGCAGATAGTGCCTTACGACGTAGCTTCCCAGCGGCCGGTCCATGGCCAGCCAGACCGTGGCGTTGCGGTCGGTGATGACCGCCGCCGGCGGATCGGCGATCCACTCCGCGACCGTGTACCGCGGCGCGTGCCCGGCCGCGACGAGCTGCCGCGCCAGCACCGGCAAAAACCAGAACCGGTACGCCGGCTCGCGGCGGATCGCCCATCCGACGCCGTCGAACACCTTCGCGTCCGCGGCCGTGCGCGCGTGCACCTCGCGCATGATCCGGTCCTGGTACTGCAGATCGAGCTCCTTGCCGCGAAGCAGCACGATGGGGATGGTGATCGCCAGAGCGGCGACCACGAACGCGAGCACCGTCCGCCGCCACGGCACCGCCTGAACCGCCGACGCCACGAACGGCAGCATCAGCAGCACGACGATCTGCAGGTGATAGTGGTAGACGAATTTCATCCGGGCGATGAAGAGAAGATTCACGATCTGAAGGATGGCCAGGATGAACAGCGGCCCGCGATCCCGCCAGTCGCGAAGCGCCCGCACGAGGCCGGCCGCTCCCACGATGAGGATCGCCGCTCCCGCCACGTCGGGCACCGATGCACCGCCGCCATAGATCCCCAGGCCGAACGGGACGAGGATCCGGTGCAGAAAGGCGTACGGCACACGCTCGGCGAGGCTCTCGCCGATGTAGTTGTCGAGCCAGACGTGCTGGTAGAGCGCCTGCAGCGAGTCGGTGGCCACGAAATAGAGCAGGCCGGAGAGCGACGTGATGATCGCGCCGGCGAACACGCGCGGCGACCGGCTGACGAGCAACGTGATCGCCAGAAGCGGAGCGAGCCGCAGGTTGGCGAAGCCGGCCAGCGTCAAGAGCACTCCAGCCATCAGTGCCCTTTCCCCGCTTGCGGGGAGAGGGTGGCCAAAGGCCGGGTGAGGAGTGTCGCCGAAGCGGGGAGAAGGCATTGCGAGCCAGAGTGCTCCCAGGTAGAGCACGTTGGCGAGGGTGTCGACGCGGTACTCCATGGCCGGGAGCATCAGCAGCGAGCTGGTCAAGGCCAGGGCCATCGCGGTCCAGCGCGCAAACGGATCGAGGCCGGCGCGCTGCATCAGCCGGTTGATGAGCCAGAACGCCATGAGCCACAGCGGCAGCTGCGCCCACCGCAGCAGGATGATGGCCGCGACGCCGGGGCTGTCGGTCAGGGCGGTGATCGGAGCGAAGACGAACCACTGCAGCGGGGTGTGGTGCTCCCAGAAATCGCGGAAGGGAACGAGCCCCTGCCGGACCCAGTCGGTGGCGCGGAAGTACTCCACCTCGTCCCAGTTGAGGGGATGAAGGAACGTCATCGCGAAGAGGCGCAACGCGACGGCTGCACCTGCCACCACGTACAGCGCCAGAATCGCTCTCTTCACGAGACCACGCCGCTGCGAAACTGCTCCGCCACCTCGGCGATCGTCCTCCGCACGGCCTCGGCGCTGGAGAGTCGCGGCTTCCATCCGAGCGCGGTCATGCGCGAGGTGTCGAGCTTCACCTGCGGCACGTCGCCGCGCCATCCGCGCGAACCGCCCGTGTACTGCACGTCGACCGCCGCGCGATCGAGTCCCAGCTCCTCGATCGTCCACCCCGCGATCTGCGTCACCGAAGTCTGGTCCTCCACGGCGAGATTGAAGCAGTTCACCGCTTCGTGCGCGTGGCCGTACCCGAACTCGATGCCGTCGATGCAGTCGTGGACGTAGACGTACGGCTTCGACTGCTTCCCGTCGCCGAGAACTTTCAGCCCCTTCGGATTCTCCCGGAGCCGTTTGATGAAGTCGTAGATGACGCCGTGCGTCGGATAGGGGCCGACGATGTTCCCGAAGCGGAAGATCCACGCCTGCATCTCGTAGTTGTGGACGAACGCCGTGATCAACGCCTCGCAGGCCACCTTACTCGCCGCGTAGAGCGAGATCGGAAAAATCGGACCGTAGTCCTCCGGCGTCGGCATGACGGACGGCTCGCCGTAGATCGCGCCGCTGCTCGAGAAGATGATCTTCTTCGCGCCGCTGCGCCGCATCGACTCCAGAACGTTGTACGTGACGAGCGTGCCGCCCCTCAGGTCGAAGTCGGTGTAGCTCGTGCCGTAGCTGATGTCGCTGTTCGCGGCCACGTGCCAGACGAGGTCGGGTTTCGCTTCCTCGAACAGCGCGGCGAGGCGTTCCAGGTCGAGCAGATCGAATTCGTGAAAGTGAAACCGCGGATTCCCGAGAAACGGCTTCAGGAACGATCTCCGTCCGAGAAAGAAGTTGTCGACGCCGAAGACCTCGTCACCGCGCTCCAGAAGGCGGGGGATCAGATTCGAGGCGATGAAACCCGCCGCGCCGGTCAACAGGATCTTCACGCGCCCTCCCCCTCGAAGGCCGCGCGCGTTCTGGCCAGCTCCTCCGGCGTCCCGATGTCGAAGAACGTCTGATCGACGATCTCCGCCTCCAGCTCCCGCCGCTGCGCGAGCGTGCCGTAGACGATCTGCTCGAATGAGCATGGGCCGTACGGCGGCAGCAGGTCGATCGTCTCCGTCCGCACGACCGAGAACCCGGCATCGACGTAGGGAAGATCGGTCGCTTCCTTGTCGAAGAGCGTCACCACGCCGTGGACGACGGATGTGTTCCCGCTGGTCATCCGTGGATAGACGGCCAGGCAGTTGTCGGGATGCTCGTCCACGAAACGATCGTAGTCGAAACGCCGCAGGACGTCGCCGTACGTCAGGATGAAACGGCCGCCGAGGAGATGGCGCGCCTCGCGCACGGCGCCCCCGGTGCCGAGGAGCTGCTTCTCGCGGCTGTACTCGAACCGCACATCCCCGCGGCCGTAGCGGAAGTGGGACTCGATGACGTCGGCATGGTGTCCGACCAGAAGAACGAAGTCGTGGAATCCGCGGTCGGTGAACGACTCGATGACGTATTCGAGGTAAGGACGGCCGCCGACCATGATCATCGGCTTGGGGAGCCCGCGCGCCAGCGCGCCGAGGCGGCTCCCTTTCCCGCCGGCCAGAATGACGACTTTCATGCCGCGCGACGCGCCCGCCAGATCCTCCGGACGGTCCACCAGGTGCTGGAGAAGCGGCGCAGCGTCGTCACGCCGATCCGCTCGTGATAGTCGATCGGGATCTCCGCGACGCGGAATCCGCGGCGGTAGGGAATGAGCAGCATGTCGACGGGGAGCGCGGGGCCGGCCTCGCTCCACTGCACGGCGTCGATCATCGTCTTGCGATAGGCGCGCATGCCGCTGTGCAGGTCGGTCGTCCTGATGCCGTGAAGGAGTCCCGCCAGCACGGCGAAGGCGCGGTTGGCGAGAAAGTTGGCGAACGGCATCGCCTCCGGCCGCTTCTTCACGCGCGTCGTGTTGACGAGATCGTAGCCCTCGCCGATCAGCGCGAGGAGTCGCGGGATGGCGTCGACCGGGTAGGTGTCGTCGCAGTCGAGCGTCACCACGACGTCGCCCGCCGCCTCGCGCACCGCGCGGTTCATGGCGGGACCGTAGCCCTGCGGCGGAAACTGTCGCAGCACGCGGCAGCCGAGGCTCGTGGCGATCTCCGGCGTCCGATCGCGGCTGGAGTCGACGACGAGAATCTCCACATCGGGGACGACGCGCCGGATGCCGGCGACGACCTTGGCGATCGCTCCCTCCTCGTTCATCGTGATCATCGAGACGGTGACCTTCACCGGCGCCGGGCCTCGAAGATCATCTGAAAGGCCAGCGCCCCCGGCCAGATCGACGTGATGGCACGCTCGATGGGGTAGACCGTCCTGAGGTAGGCGCGGTAGGGCCGCGACTCGAGAATCGCCGCCGGATCATCACTCTCGCCGCTTTGCATCATCCGCTTCACGAGCGGGACGAACGGTCTCACGATCCCCGGATTGTACGTGTGCCGCACGATGGAGAGCCCTGCATCCTCGATGAGGCGGCGCGCCGTCCGCCGGGTGAAGAAGCGAAGATGCGTCCGGTCGAGAACGCCCGTGTCGGCGTACTCGAATCGCCCGGCCAGCAGCGACAGGCGCGCCGACCAGAGGCCGATGTTCGGCAGCGAAACGATCACGCTCCCGCCCGGGGCGAGGAAGCGGAGATACCGCTCCAGGATCGATGCCGGCCACGGCAGATGCTCGAGCACATCGGCGAAGACGATGCAGTCGAACCGCTCAGGCCCGGGGTCGGCGGTCTGCAGGTCGGCGGCAATCACTCGATCGAGCCGCTGCGACGCGACTCTCACCGCTTCCTCGCTCGACTCGATCCCGGTCACCCGGTTGCCGAGCTTCCGCAGCCGCTCCGACGTCGTCGCGTATCCGCAGCCCACGTCGAGAATCGTCTTCCCGCCGCGCCCGCCCCACAGCCGCAGAAGCCCCCAGTTGACGTCTTCGTAGTACGCGTACATGTCATCTCGGAGTGCGGCGGCTCGCCGCCGCTTTGGGCGCTGCGGCTTGCCGCCGCGCGGGGCGGCGGCAGCAAGCTGCCGCAATCCTAAAGCGGTGGCAAGCCACCGCACTCCAAAACTTCACCCGTACAGCTTCGGGGCGCGCGCGAGGGCCCGCTCCACGCAGACATCCGAATTGATGTAATCGAACTGCGCGAAACGCCCCAGCAGGTGCAGGCCGGTGCGGGCCACCGACTCCCGCATCATGGTCACGTTCTTCCGGTAGTCGAGGTCATAGACGGGATAGCCATAGCGGAAGCGCACCACGCGGCGGTAGACGATCTTCGCCGGATCGACGAATCCGATCTTCACCAGGTCGTCGACGACGCGCCGCGTCACATCCTCGTCCGACAGCTCCCACGTCCCGTCGCCTTCGTTCGTGGTGATCTCCGCCATGATGCTGGAGTGGCCGGGCGGCACGCATCGCTCGCTGAACGCCTTCGGAAACGACAGGCGGTGGAACACGATGTCGGTATCGGGGACGTAGAGGGCGGTGTACGGATAGCCGCGATCCTCGCTCGTCCCGATCACGACGTTGATGAGCGAGTTGTAGCGAAGGCGTGAGGCCGCGTCGCGCGCCTTCTGCGGCGCCTCCTCCCAGACGGCCAGCAGCTCGTGGATGGGAAGCGTCGACACCAGCTCGTCGTACAACCGCTCCTCACCGGTCTTCGACATCACGTGCCAGTGCTCGTCGGCAAAACGAACCATGGCCACCTCCCACCCCGTCTCGATCCGCCCCTTCGCCCGCGCCGCAAAAGCCCGCACCATCGCTTCGAAGCCGCCCTCGATCGGATAGTAGAAGTGCAGCTGGTGCAGATATCCCTCGGTCGGGATCCCGATCGACGACTTCAGCACGTCTTCGAGCGGCGGCTTCGGGATCCGCGACACGAACTCCAGCCCGATCTTCTCCGGGTCGTAGTTCCAGATCTTCCGGTTGTACGGGATGAAGTACTTCTCGGAGATCCCGGCCCCGAACGTCTTGTACGACCACTCGGCGAGATTCGACGGCTCGTCCTGCGCGCGCGGGTTCTGCAGATAGCCGTGGATGCACTCGAAGTTGTCCTGCGGCGGCAGCGCGGCCAGGTCGTTCTCGAACGGGTACTTCACCAGGGCGCCCTTGAACCAGATTTTGTTGTCGCGACGCTTCTGGTGGACGTTCTCCCCGAGGACACTGACCATGAGGTTCAGCACGTCCTTGTTCCTGCTGAACATGATATGCGGCCCGGCCGCATCGAACGTGAAGCCGTTCTCGACGATGGTGCCGCAGAGTCCCCCGATGCGGCCGCGCTTCTCCAGGACGTCGACGTCGGGTCCGAGCTGCGAGGCGAGAGCGATTCCGGAGATGCCACCGCCGAGAATGCCGACGCGGCGGTGAGCGGGAGGGGGGGTCAAGTCGAGTCCCCGGCCATGGAGAGCGAGCGCTGCGGCGAGAAGAAGCCGTGCCCCATCTGCGCCACGACTTTCGTCCCTTCCGGCTCGATCGTGTAGTGCATGCGCGGCATACCGCGCTCGGCCATGAAACGCTCCAGCTGGGCGTGGTTGGCCGGGCAGTAGAACATCACGAACCCTCCCCCGCCGGCACCGATGATCTTCCCCCCCAGGACTCCGAATCGCGAGCGGACATCCTCGTAGATCTCGTCGACGGCGGACAGAGAGATCTTCGACGACATCTTCTTCTTGTGCGTCCAGTGCTCGTGCAGAAGCTGTCCCCACTTGTCGAAGTTGTTGGTCTCGATGGCGTCGAGGATCCGGTAGCCGAGCTCCTTGATGCGATGCAGCGACTCGGAGACGCGTGAGTAGTCGCCTCCCTCCTTCTTCTGCATGGCCGCGTTCTGGTCGGCCAGCACCTCGCGCGCCTCGCGGTGCGCGCCGGTGTAATAGATGTGCGTGTGTGCCACGAGCTCGGCCACGTCGCTGCTGCTGGGACGCAGCGGGCGTACGCGAACCTTGCCGTCGTTGCCGATCTCCAGGGCGGTGAGCCCGCCGAAGGCTGCCATGTACTGATCCTGCTTCCCGATCCCTTCCTTCAGCACGTCCAGCTCGATGTGGCAGGCCTCCTCGGCCAGCTTCTGCAGCGAGACGTAGTCACGCCGGTCGTGATGCAGCGCGTTCAGCAGTCCGACCAGATAGCAGCTCGAGGAGCCGAGTCCCGTGCCGGCGGGGAGATCGGCGATCGAAGCCACTTCGAACGTGTCCTCGATCCCGTGCGCGGCGAGCGCTTCCCTCGCCAGCTCGTGCCGCAGCTGGCTCACGTGATCGACGACCTCGCTCTGCGAATAGTGCAGCCGGATCTTGTGCCCGACGATGGGGCGGTTCACCGCCACGTACATGTACTTGTCGAGACCCATGGCCAGGATGAACCCGCCGTGCTGCGAGTAGTAGGACGGGAGATCGGTGCCCCCTCCGCCGAGGGTGACGCGGAACGGTGTACGGGTGATGATCACAGCTTGAATCCCGCCGCGGCCGCGTCGTTGTAGAACATCTTCACGGTGTCGAGGGAGAGCTCCTCGAGCGTCTTCCCGACCATCGACAGCTTCTTCAGGATCTCCGGCGTCACGGTGATGATGTGGCAGCCCGCCTCCTCCGCCTGGAAGACGTTCAGCAGTTCCCGGGGACTGGCCCACAGAAGCTGCGCCTTCGGGCGGCTGCTCATGATCGCGCGCGCCTCCTTCATCAGCGGGACGGGGTCGCGTCCGGTGTCGGCGATCCGTCCGGCGAAGACGGAGACGATGGCCGGCACGCCGGGATCCAGCGCGCCGGTGACGGCCCGCACCTGGTCGATGGTCAGGATCGCCGTCACGTTCAGCTTCACGCCGGCGGACGACAGACGGCCGATGAGCGGAACCGCCGATTCGCCGCGGGTGTTCGTGACCGGGATCTTCACGAAGATCGACGAGCCCCACTCCGAGATCCGCCTGGCCTGCCGCTCCATCTCCCCGAACTCGTCGGCAAAGACTTCGAAGGAGATCGGCAGGTCGCCGATGGCATCGAGCGCTTCCCGGGCGAAGCTCTCGTAGTCGGTGACCCCGCATTTCCGCATCAGGGTGGGATTCGTGGTGAAGCCTCTGACCAGGCCGCCCTGGCGGGCGGCAGCCATGTCGCGAACGTCGGCGCCGTCGGCGTAGAGATCGATACGGAGGTGGGGCGCCATGTCGTCAGTCGATTTTGCGAACGAGCTCGGCGAGGTCGGCGCAGACCAGATCGGGTGTCCGCCCTCCTCGCTTCCCATCGGAATGCTCGTAGTTTATCAGCGCGGTCCGGCAGCCCGCCCGGTGCCCCGCCTCGATGTCGCTGTCCTGATCGCCCGCCATCCAGGAGAGGGCCAGGTCGATGTCGTGCTGCCGCGCCGCCTCCAAGATGAAGAAGGGGCTCGGCTTCCGGCACGTACAGTCGCCGTAGCCGGCAATGGCCGATGCCGGATGGTGGTAGCAGACGAACGAATCGGTGATCGTCACACCGCTCCGCCCGAGCCGGCCCAGCACCTCACCTTGCACCTCCATCAGATCTTCCAGCGGGCATTTTCCCTTGGCGTAACTCGGCTGGTTCGTGATCAGAAACACCAGCCAGCCGCGGCTGACGAGATGCGTGAGAGGGCCCTCGATGCCGGGACGCATCCGCAGATCGGCAACGCTCCGCGGCGATTCCCATTCGCCGTGGTCGGGGTAGTGCACGAGCTCGTTGATGACGCCGTCGCGATCGAGGAAAAGTGCGCGATTCATTGCTGCGGCGGCTCGCCGGCGTCGCGAATGGCCAGGTGGCGGACGATGCGGGTCAGCTGCTCGTCGAGGCGGCGGAAGCGGAGATAGACGCCGAAGAAACCGCCGAGCATGAACAGGATCGACAGATAGAGAACGAGGTCGGCACCGCGCCCGATCCCGAGGGCGTTGGCGATGATGCTGGAGAGATCGGGGAAGGCGATGAAGACTGCCGCGCCGCTCCAGATCATCATCCAGAAGAGTCCGAGGCGCGGCGTGATGCGGCGGCGGCTCATGGCGGCCGCCGTGGCGATCAGCATCGCCAGGAGCAGGGGGATCGTGACCAGCTGAAAGGTCGTCATCGGAAGAGCCTCTTCATCAGGTAATCGAAGGCGATGCGGAACGCTGCCAGGCCCGATTGCCCCTTCTGCAGCGAATAGTCGGAGTAATGGATCACCACCGGCACCTCCGTCACGGTGAGGCGGAGCCGGTCGATCTGGTCGACCAGCTCGCTGGCGTGGGCCATGCCGTCGATGGTGAGGTGGATCCGTTCCGCGGCACCGCGACGCATGGCCCGCAGTCCATTATGCGCGTCGGTCAGGGCCACACCCGACGTCACGCGCATCAAGCGCGCCGCGGTCCGGAGCAGGAGCCGCCGCGGCGCCGGCATGTTCGACTCCAGGCCGAGGAACCGCGAGCCGATGGCGACGTCGCTGCCATGGCGCTCCAGCGCCTCGATGAGGCGAGGGATATCTTCGACGCGATGCTGCCCGTCGGCGTCGAACGTCACCACGATGTCCGCGCCGCGCCCGACGCTGTAGTCGATGCCGGTCTGGAGCGCCGCTCCCTGGCCGCGGTTCAGGAGGTGCTGCACGACGACGGCGCCGGCGCGCCTCGCCTCCGCCGCCGTGGCGTCGGCCGAGCCGTCGTCGACCACCACCACGTTCGGGAAGAGGGCGCGCAGGTCGCGCACCACGTCGTGGATGGCCGGCTCCTCGTTGTACGCCGGCACGACGATGTAGATCCCGCCCTCTTCCATCATGACTGGCCCGATGCCGGTCGATTGTAACCGCGGGCTACAATCGGCCGGTGGCGCCGCTCGTATCGATCGTGCTTCCCGTCTACGCGCCGCATCCACAGTACTTTCGCGAAGCGGTCCGGAGCATCCTCGATCAGACCGTCCCCGACCTGGAGCTCATCATCGTCGAAGACCCCTCGCCGTCGTCGGGGGAGGAGATCCTTTCCGGCCTCGGCGATGCGCGCGTCCGGCACCAGGTGAACCCTGCGCGGACGTCGCTGCCGGAGCAGCACAACCGCGGACTGGCGCTGGCCGCGGGGCGGTTCCTCTGCCGCTTCGACGCCGACGACATCAGCGAGCCGCATCGCGTGGAGCGCCAGCTCGAATTCCTCCGCGCCCATCCCGACGTCAACGTCGTCTCCTCGGCGCTGCTGGTGATCGACGAGGAGGGAACGGCGATCGCGGTGCGCAACTATCCGCTGTCGCACGAAGCCATCCGGCGGACGTTCCGCCGCTCCAATCCGATCGCGAACTCCGCGGTGATGTTCCGCCGCGAGGTCTACGACCGTTTCGGCGGCTGGCGCACCGACTCCCCTCTTCCGGCGCAGGACTACGAGTGGTACAGCCGCCTGGCGGCGGCCGGCGTCCGGTTCGCGAACCTCCCCGACCCCCTGGTCCGCTACCGCCTGCACAGCGGCGCGATCAAGGCCACGAAGGTTCGCGACACCATCCGCTCCACGGTCGAAACGAAACGCCGGTACTGGACCGCGGAGATGAGCCTCATGGACAGGCTCGTCCTCCTCGGCGAACGGATGCTCGTCCATGCCCCGCCCTCCCTCGTGCTCATGGCCTTCCGCCGGATGAAGCTTCAGCGGCGCCGCAGAACGTAGCCGCTCTGTCCGTCGGTCTCCGTGCCGTGCGAGACCTCGTCGATGTCGAAACCGGCCTGGCCGAAATGCCGTTCGATGAAGTCGCGCCGGTAGCGGACGCAATGCAGCGGACCTGTCCAGGTCCGATCGGAGTCAGTCGGGTTCACCGTGACATCGGCGCTTCCTTCAGCGGCATACATCGTCAGGAAGACGCGCCCTCCGGCTTTCACCGTGCGATGCAGCTCGCCGACGTAGGCACGAACATCCGGCCACTCCATGTGCGAGAAGACGGAGTAGAGATAGGCAACGTCGAAATCACCATCGCCGAACGGCAGGCGGAATCCTTCGGACATGGAACGGCCGCCGGGGTTGTACCGCGCGTTCTGCAGATCGAGATGGGTGAAACGGAAATTGGGATGGCGGCGGCCGACGTGCCGGCGGCACCATCGCACCGCCGCCACGCTCACGTCGATCCCCTCGTAGCGCCGGAGATCGGGCAAACGGTCGGCCAGGCCGATGGCGAGGCGGCCGAACCCGCACCCGACGTCGAGCACGGCACCGTCGGAAGTGAGCCCGATACGCGTCAGGCGATCAGCTTCGCGGCGCGCCGAGTCCAGAAAGTAGGCATCATCCCGAAACTCGGTGCCGCAGAGGCGAAGATAGCGGGCCGGAAGTACCCGCCCGTCGTGCTTCGTGGCGTCGAGACCGAAAAGCGTGGCCGCCCGTTTCACCACCTCAGCAATGCGCGCGTCCATCGGCCGGAAGTACTCGTTCCATAGTACACGCGCGCTTTGGAGGTGCCACAGACGGCGCTGCCACGATGTCACTCCGCCCGTCGCGGAGCTGCCTCGATGCGCGGCCCGCATGTCGGGCAGATAGAGAATGCGTCCGCCCGCGGCGCGAGCCTGCTCGGCGACATGAATCTCCTCGCCATACATGAATCCGCGGTACTGCAGCGACCCACCGCGAGCAAAGAAACTCCGCCTCAGCAGGATCACGCTGCCATGGGCCGCATAAATCTCTTCCGGCGCCGTCGCACCGCGGCCTCCGCGGCGACGTTTCGCGACGAGCAGAAAGTCGAACAGCTTCGTGAGCATGGCACTCCGGAAAATGACGGTGTACAGCCACATCCGGAAGCGGGAGGGACGAGTGCGGAAAAACGGGTTCTGAGGCATCTCTCCCCGCAGCATCACCGTCGGAGCGACCGCAACGATGTCATCGCCGGGATCCGCTGCCGCCAGTACTTCGAAAGCATCGGCCTGAAACTCGACGTCGGGATTCACTACCGCCACCCAGTCGGGAGTCGTGTTGTTCTCCTCGATCCATCGCTCGAGACCAAAGGCGGCGCCGCCCAGGTACCCGAGGTTCGACGGCGCTCGCAAAAGAGCGGCTCCCTCCCCCTGTTGCGCCTCCCCGCTGTTGTCGACGACCACGATCGCGCTTCGCCAGCCGGACGGCATCCGGATGGCTTTGATGTTCTCGACGAAACGCTTCACGTCGGCGGCATTGCGGTAATGCACGGTGATGAAGAGGACGGTGCTCATCGAGCGCGGCGCCTCGCGATCGATCCGAGAACGATCAGCAGCGTTGCGGCTCGCGTCATCACCAGGATTGCCGCCACCTGCAGCAGTGACTGGTGAAACAGCGTCACCAGCGTGACCTCGACCGCGACGGCCACGGCGAACGCGTAGGCCGGCCCGGGTCTGCCCACCGAAATGAGGGCCTGCCCTGCAACGTAAGTCAGATAAAGGAGAAGCACCGCCGCGGCGAGCGGCAGCAGCAGCGGTGCCGCGCTCTCGTACGCGGCACCGAACACCATCGTGACGATCGGACGAGGGACGAGCCAGAACAGCAGCAGCGGCACGGCGGCAAAGAGGAGAAAGAGCATCGTCAGCCTCGTCATCGGCCTTACGGCGTCCTCTCGCCGCTGCACCAGATAGCTGAGCCGGGGAAGCAGCAGCGTCTCGAGCGGCATCAGGAGCAGTGACATCGTCCTCGCCAGACCTGCCGCCGCACCGTACACGCCGGCCTCCCCGGCGCTGAAGAACCGCTTCACGAGCAGCACGTCGATGTTCTGAAAGACGGCCATGGAAACCAGAAGAAGAGCGGTGGGACCCAGCAGCGCCGTCACCTCGCCGAGCGCCACGGGCTGGCTCTCGTGATCGAGCGATCGCAGGACGCGAAGACCGGCCACCGAGGCGACGAACGTGCCGATCGCATACGGCAGCACGGCCAGAACCGCGGCTTTGGCGATGAGGAGAAGCGCCACGCCGGCAGCGAGTCGCACCGCGGCTTCCGCCACCACGCCCCATCCGTAGGCGCCGTACCGCTGCGACCCTCGCAGCGCTGCGCGAATCACACTCGCGGCGGCGAGGCCGGCGTACACCAGGATCGCGGCGCTCAACACGCCGGCTGACCGTAGCTGGAGCCCGCGGGCGATGTACGGGCCGGCAACGATCGAGATGGCGAACAGCAGGACGGCGCTGGCCAGGACGATCCGCAGGAGTTTGCGCACCAGACCGCGAACCCGTGCCGGTTGGCCGTCCGCGACGTAACGCGCCGACAGGATCGATGTGATCGGAGTCAGCGCCCCGAGCGCCACGGCCAGAAGCGTGGCCAGCGACACCGCCGCCGCAAAATCGGAGTATTCGGCGGGCCCGAGGAACCGTCCCGCAACCACGAGATAGAGGAGACTGAGGACCGCCGCCGCGCCGACGCTTCCCAGCACGACGGCCACGTCGCTGGAAAAAGGACGGACCGCGAATGGCGCGTGATCCGTCATTTTCCTCTTCCAGCCTGCTCTGCTGAGTTGCGGAAGATCGCCTGCCCTCTCCGTTCATCGACGAAGAACAGCGTCCAGCGGCCGTCGGACGACAACGAACGAAACAGCTCATCCTCGCGTA
>DATLFC010000168.1:0-15529 GCA_035525015.1 Thermoanaerobaculia bacterium
GAGAGGGTCACACCCGTTCCCATTCCGAACACGGCAGTTAAGCCTCTCATCGCCGATGATACTGCGTGGGCAACTGCGTGGGAAAGTAGGACGTCGCCGGGATAACATTTTGAAAAGCCGCTGAGTCATCAGCGGCTTTTCTCTTTTTGGCGAAACCTCACCACTTTCCAGCCGAATCCCAGGGACTTCTCTTTTCTGCCGGCCGATCCTTTCGAGCCATGCATGGATCTGCGCCACCCTGTTTCTTGAATTTCGACGATGTTGCGTGGACCGCATACGGCTCCGCGGTCGACAACGCCAGCGGCGACGCCTGGGCCGCTGTGGCGAAGCCGGGGCGCTGATATGATTCGCACATCAGAAAAAGGAGCCCTGTCATGAAACGACCAGTCGTTGTGGCCGCGGTGCTGCTCGTGATGGTTGTTGCAGGAGAGGCGTTCGCATGCGGCGACAAATTCCTCGTCGTCGGCCGCGGCGCCCGCTTCCAGCGAGGCTACGTCGCCGTCTACCCCGGATCGATTCTCGTCGTCGACAGCGACAAGGGCGGCAAAAAGAATCTGCTGCTCCCGCTGCGTCGCGCCGGGCATCGTGCCGATGTGGTCAGCGGTGCAGAAGAGATCCGGCGTGCCGTCGCCACGAACGACTATGACGTGGTGCTGGCCGAGTGGAGCCGGGCCTCGGAAGTTGCCAGCGTCGTCTCCTCGGCAGCACCGTCGCTTCCCTTCGTCCCCATTCTCGATGGCGCCTCGAAGAGAGAGCTCGAAGACGCGGTCCGGCAGTACGGCTGTCCGCTGGAATCGAAAAACTCCAAAGTCGCGGGAAACTTCCTGGCGCGTCTGGATGAGGTGATCGAAGCAAAACGGAAGTCGAGGCCGCCGACATGTGGAGCGAACTGAGAAGATCAGCCATCGCCGCGGTCGTCCTGTTGTTCATCGCTCCCGCGACACTTGCTCAGGTGGTCTCTCCGGCGGGAACGATGGACGTCATGTTCACCGTGCAGCACTCGCACATCGATACGCATACGAACCGCCATGGAGACACTGCGCACGACATCGACCTTCGATCGACGATCGCCACGGTGAACGTGGAATACAGCCTCACGGACCGATGGGCGGTCGGAGTTGCCGTGCCCTATATCCAGTCCCGTTACCGCGGTCCGGCGCCTCACCACGGAGCGGTTGTGGACGACGGGCGGATGCACGGTTCGCTTCAGGATCTGCAGGTCGATCTCCGATACGGAGTCACGCGCGGCCACACGCTGCTCACACCTTTCGCTGCCTTCCGATATCCGATGCGCGACTACCCCACGCTCGGCCACGCCGCGCCCGGCCGCGGCTTACGAGAGCTCGAGTTCGGTGTCTCGGCGGGACGGCAGTTCCTTACCCACCCGAATGCTGTTTTCGGCGCCAACGTGGCGTATGTCTACTCCGAGGAGCTCCACGACATACGAGTCAACCGCACGCTGGCGGATGTCCAGCTTGGATATGTCGTGACCGACCGTCTCTTCGTTCGCGCGTTCGGGGCGTGGCAGGTCAGCCACGGCGGTCTTGATCTGCCGCTGCCTCCTCAATCCGAGCACTTTCATCATCATGACCAGCTCGCCCGCGCGAACTACACGCGCGCTGGGGGAGGATTCGTTTATTCGCTGACGGACCGCTTCGATCTGCACGCCGCGTATGCAACGGTTCTGCGTTCCGTCAACGCGCACAAAGGGCGATCTGTCAGCATCGGGGTCAACTGGACGTTCGCGCCGGGCTCAGACGGTTATTGAAACCCTTCCAGCATCCAGATGTCGCCTTCGAGGCGCCGAACGCCGAGAAAAAGCCGCTTGTCATCGTTCGACACCGTCAGTCCGGCGACCGGATCGATCACGGGTGGAGAGATACCGAGGTCAACGATCTCGGTCTCCTCTCCTGTGGAAATGTCAATCGAAGAGATCACCATGTGGAAATCCTCGGAGAGGCGGACGGCGTAGATTCGAGAGCCGTCGCTCGACCACTCGTGCGCAAGTACGGTTTCCGCGAGGAGAACGCGCGTCGTGGAACCATCGGACGAAGTGATGGCGAATCCGTCAGGAGTTTCGACGGTGATCCAGTCTCCTCGCGGCGACCAGTGAGGTGCCGAGGGATAAACGACGCCTTCTCTGATGAGGACCGGTTGATCTTCACTGCCCACTCGAACTTTGCGTAGTGCGAATCCCTCAGGTGAGGTTGCGACATACGCGATCCAGTTGCCGTCAGGCGACCAGGTCGGGCTGTCCTGGTAGCCGACGCCCGGCAGAAGAGGAACCGCCGGCCCTCCGGCGATCGGTGAGATCCAGACATGGTGGATCCCCGCCGAGCCCCATCGCTGATAGGCGATCCGCTGCCCGTCGGGTGAGAACCCGATGTTGCCCAGAAGGAGCGTGGCGTCGCCGCGAAAGTCCTTGTTGGAAACGATGGGCCGTTCCCAGGCGCCGTCCTCGCTGCGCAACCACACTTCCTGCTTCCCGGAACGGTTCGTGACGTACGCGATCTCGTTTCCCGATCGTGAGGCAGCTGGCGAACGCTCCAGCCGCGTGGTGGCCAGAAACGGAGCGACATGACGACGCTCCAGGTCGATGGCCACCAGATCGTAGTCACCGCGCTCCGAGCTGAATGCGATGCGGCGACCGTCCGGCGCGACCGCGGGGTCCGACTCCGAACCATGGCCGGTGGTCAGGGGAGAGACGCCGCCGCGCCCGGTGTCCATCAACCAGAGATGCGCACCATCGGCTTCCGGCAGTTCGCCGCCGAACACGATATGGCGGCTGTCGGGCATCCAGCTGAATCGGAATGAAAGCGCCGCGGCTCCTCCCTGCAGCGACACGCGCCGCCGCGCGCCCTCCGGATACGGAAGAATCCAGAACACACCTTCGAAGCTCCGGTTACCCGCGGGGATCTTTCCGACCATCGGATCGAGAAGATGCTGCACCGCCCAGAAGCCGATCTTCGATCCGTCAGGCGAGAAGCGGGCGACAGCCGACGTAAAGCTCTGTTGCGAAAGATCACCTTCCGTGTAGGGCCGCGGCTCGGCACCCGGCGGCGAGGAGATCCAAAGGTTCAGACGGAAGGTGCCGTGCCGCCCGGTGCTCCGCAGGAGTGCCAATGACTGGCCGTCGGGAGAGATGTCGGCGGCACTGACATCGGTCAGAACGACTTCCGGCGAACCCCCGCCAGTGCCCACGCTCCACAGCGCATCTCCCTCCGCTGCCTGCGAAATGAAAAAGATGCGATCGCCGCGAGGATGCCAGAACGGTTCGCGACAATCTCGCGCCGCCCGGGTGAGCTGAGCGGCCATCGGAGAGTCGAGGCTGCGGACGAAGATCTGCAGAATGCCGTCGACATCCCGTACGTATGCGACTGCTCTTCCATCCGGCGACCACGAAGGGAAGCCTTCGTAGGCTGCGTCGGTCGCCAGCGGCGTGAACTTGTGTCGACTCGAATCCGACTGCCGCGAAATGAGCCATGCCGACAAGCCTGCCACCGCGAGAAGCGCCGCAGCATAGAGGCTCCAGCGGCGCCACGACCGTGAACGCGGGCGCACTTCCGGTGCCGAGCTGCCGCGGAGCACATCGCGCAGCTCGATGGCCACTTCCTTGATGGATTGATATCGATCGTCGGGGTCCTTCGCGAGGCATCGTCTGACGATCCGTTCCAGATCCGGAGGAAGGGAAGAATTCGTGTCGAGTACCGGCGGCGGCTGTTCGTGAACGATCTTGTGCAGTGTGTCGACGATGGAATCCGATTGGAACGCCCTCCTGCCGGTCACGATCTCGTACAGAATGCATCCGAGGGCGAATACGTCGCAGCGATGATCGACGCGTTTTCCTTCGATCTGCTCCGGAGACATGTAGCCGACGGTGCCGATGAGCGATCCCTCTCGGCTTGCGTGGAGGCTCACCGTGTCCGCCTGCTGTTTGCCGGGCTCACTCAGCAGTTCCGGTTGAATCAGTTTCGCCAGCCCGAAGTCGACGATCTTCGGCTGACCATGCGGCGTGACGATGATGTTGTCGGGTTTGAGGTCGCGGTGGACGACTCCTGCCGAATGCGCCACCGCCATTCCGTCGGCAACGTTCGCGATCAGCTCGAGCCGCTTGTTGAGGGGCAAATGCTGCCGGAGCTTCTGCCGGAGCGATTCGCCCTCGACATACTCCATGGCGATGTACTGAAACCCGTCGTCGCCAACATCCAGAATCGTGACGATGGCGGGATGGTTGAGAGTGGAGACAGCCTTCGCCTCCTGCCGGAATCTCCGCACCTTCTCGCTGTCGCGCACGAGCTCCGGACGGAGAATTTTCAGCGCGACGTGGCGCTGCATCCTCGTGTCGAGGGCCTTGTAGACCTTGCCCATCCCGCCGCTGCCCAGCTCTGACAGAACCCGGTAGTGGGCTGGAAAGTCAGTCATGACCGCGCGACCGAAAACGACGTGGTCGGACCGCCGTCCTGAAACATGCGGAATGTCATCGGCACGCGACCGAGGGTGATGGAATCACCATCGACGAGTCGCTTCGGGGTGGAAATCCGCGACCCGCCGACGAACGTACCGTTCCTGCTGCCGAGGTCTTCGATCACCACATCGCCCGGTGAGATCTCGATCAGGGCGTGCCGCCTCGAAATGGACGAATCGCTGATCCAGGCCACCGCTTCGGGGCAGCGACCGAGGATGTTGGTTCCCTCCGACAGCGCGATCTCGCGCGCGCCCCAAAGGAGGCGGTATGCGGCGCGGTTCTCGCCGGCAGCGGGCACGAAGTCGCCACAGAATGCGTAGCCGAAGCGCTGAACGGTTCTGATGAAGCGCGGCTCCCGAGGTTCATCGCCGAGGATGTTTCGAAGCTCGGCGACCACGACGGTCAAGGTTCCGTCGGAAACAAAGGTTCCCGCCCACACCCGCCCGAGGATCTCCTCTTTCGACAGAGCACGAGGACGAGCTTCGATCAGCGTCTGAAGGAGGTCGAACGCTTTCGGCGACATGTGCAGCGGCTCGCCGGCCCGCTCGAGCACGCGCGTGGCTGTATCGAACGTGTACTCACCGAAGCGACCGCGCATCGAAGGTTGGGCTCCGCCGTCAGGATGAGCTGTCGATTGTAGGGAAACTCTCGGCCGAATCCAACAGTTTCCCAAGGACTTCCTCTCCGCGGCGAGCGATTCTGCCCAGTACAAAGGAGGGATCATGAAAGCAAGAATGACGAAGAGGCAATCGGTAGTTCTGTTGACGGCGGCGGCGGTCTCGGCAGCGCTGGCTGTTGCGGCTGTGGCCACTCCCCCGTCGGGAATCTTGAGCGGGACTGTCGTCGCGAGGGGAAGCTTCGTCGACGCCGTCGACATCAAGTTGAAGGTCGATGGAGGGAGAGGACAGGAGGTCATCCAGGTGCGCGACGCCCGTGAGACGGTCATGCAGCAAATTGTGATCGGGCCGGGGGGGCAGACCGGGTGGCACAGCCATCCAGGCCCTGTGGTCGTGCTGGTGAAAGGGGGTGAGCTGACCCTCTACACGGAAGATGACTGTGCGGGCCGCACGTACTCGGCCGGGCAGGCGTTCATCGACAGCGGCCAGGGCCACGCCCATGTTGCTTACAACCACAGCCCGAGCGAAAACACGGAGCTGTGGGTCACCTACTTCGACGTTCCGCCCGGCCAGCCATTCCGGCTCGACGCTCCCAATCCGGGGACCTGCGGGTTCTAGTCGAAGTTACGTGCAAGGGTGCGCCTATGAAAAGGCCGCTGAGCAATCAGCGGCCTTTTGCTGTTTATGCTTCAATCCGCGGCGTGCCCGATCGCCGCTACTGGCTCGCTTTCACTCTGTGTGGCGATGCAGCGGCTCTCCCTCCCGGCTCATAGCGAGCGTTCGCGGCGGTCCTTGTGCCGGTCGCGGTAGCCTTGACCGGTTGGCAGCCTGGCTGGTGAAGATTCGAGCATCAGATCCACCCCGGCGCGCTTAGCGAACCAGGGGACGACTGCGGCAAGCTGTGGCGCTCGCCACGTCCGGAGACGAGGGTGCGACATCTCCGGCGCGCGGACGCGCTGTCATGAAGACGCGCGCAGCCGTCTGCCGTGGCACACGCGCGCGGTGGCCGAGGCTCTGCCGCCCCCGCGGCGCTGGGCTACCTACGCCGCCTCCGTCGACAACCGTTTACCGGCTGGTAGAATCGCTCCAGCACATGACGGAAGCTCCCTCTACTCTCCGTCCGTCTTCCCTCAGCATCATCATTCCGCTTCGCGACGAGGCCGACAACCTCCGCCCCCTCCTCGCCGAGCTCGATGCCTTCCGCGCCTCCCATCCCTGGCCCCTCGAAGTGATCGTCGTCGATGACGGCAGCCGCGACGGCAGCTGGGGCGTCATCCGCGACGAGGCCGCCTCCCGCCCCTGGCTCAAGGCGATCCGCTTTCGCGCCAACCGCGGCCAGACCGCGGCCATGACCGCCGGCATCGAGAACAGTAGCGGCCAGCTGGTGGCCTTCCTCGACGCCGACCTGCAGAACGATCCGAACGACATCCCCAGGCTCATCGCTCCGATCGAAAGCGATCAGGCCGATGTGGTCTGCGGCTGGCGCCGCCGGCGCCGCGATCATGCAGGCAGAACCCTCCCTTCCATCATCGCCAACTGGCTGATCCGAAAAGCGCTGCGCCTCCCGATCCACGACGTCGGCTGCACGCTCAAGGTCTTCCGGCGCGAATATCTCGAGGCGGTCAATCTCCTCGGCGAGATGCACCGATTCCTCGCCGCCTACGCGCAGTCCCAGGGCGCCCGCGTCATCGAGATCGAGGTCAATCACAGGCCGCGGGAGCGCGGCCGCAGCAAGTACGGCTTTTCACGCGTGGGGAAGGTGCTGATCGATCTGCTGACGGTGGTCATGCTCAGCAGCTATGGGTCGTCGCCGGCCTATCTGTTCGGCAAGATCGCTGCGCTGCTGTTCGCGTTCGGCACCGTCGCCTTCGGCATCGTGGCCTGGCGCGTCCTGGTCCTGGAGCGCTACGAGACCACGCCCATGGTGTTCGTCTGGCTGCTCTCCTACATCAGCGCCCTCATCGCTCTGATGTCGGGGCTGCTGGCCGAGATCAACATCCGCGTCCTCTACCAGGTCGGCGTGCGGAAGTCTTACGAGATCCGCGAATCGATCGGGTTCGGGAGCTGACCGCGTCATGTGCGGAATCTTCGGAGGCCTGGCCCTCACCGAGCCTTTCTCGGCGCAGACCGAAGCCGCGCTGCGCGGGCTGTCTCATCGCGGCCCTGATGGCGAAGGTCTGCTGGAGATCGGGGACGCCGTCCTCGGGCACCGGCGTCTGAGCGTGATCGATCCGAGCCCCGCCGGCGGCCAGCCGATGTGGGACGCGCGGCGTCGCGTGGTCACGGTCTTCAACGGAGAGATCTACAACTACCGCGAGCTGCGCCAGGAGTGTCGCGCTGCCGGGCTCGAGTTCAGATCCGAGTCCGACACCGAGGTCATTCTGAACCAGTATCTGATCCACGGGACGAAGGTGTTCGACCGGCTCAACGGGATGTTCGCGCTCGCCCTCTACGATACGCGCAGCGGTGAGGCCTATCTGGCCCGCGATCCATTCGGGATCAAGCCGTTGTATTACGCGCGGACTGGCGGCGGGCTCTATTTCTCGTCGGAGCTGCAAACTCTGCTGGCCACGGAGGGCGTCGACAGGCGCGTCGACGGCACCGCGTTGCAGGCGTATCTGCAGCTCGATTACGTCCCCACGCCGTACAGCATCGTCCGCGGAGTGCGGAAGCTGGATAGCGGTTCGTTCCTCCGCGTGACGTGGGACGGCGCGGTGACCATCGAGCCTTACTTCGTCCGCCGTCCCGCGGAGATCGGCGACGATCCGGCCGGACAGCTCGCGGAGATCATCGACGCCGCGGTGGCGCGGCACGTGATCGCCGACGTCCCGCTGGGGGTCTTTCTCTCCGGGGGGATCGATTCCTCGATCGTCGCCGATGCGGCCCGTCGGGTCACGGGGCGCCCGGTGTCGACCTTCTCCATCGGCTTCGAGGAGCCGAGCTTCGACGAGTCGCGGTACTTCGGCATCGTGGCGGATGCGCTCGGCGTCACCGCGCACACCCGGACGCTCAGCGCCCGTACCATGCTCGATCTGATTCCGCGCATCGCCCGCATCTCCGGCGAGCCGCTGGCCGACGGATCGATCTATCCGACGTATCTGCTCGCGCAGTTCGCGCGGGAGCACGTCACCGTCGCGCTGTCGGGCGACGGAGCCGACGAGCTGTTCGCCGGCTATCCCACCTATTTCGCCCACGCCGTGGCGCGCCGGATTCCGGCGCCCCTGGCCCCGCTGCTGCGCACGGCCGGCACGGTCGCCCACGCGGTCATCCCCGTCAGCTTCGAGAATCTCTCCACCGACTACAAGCTGAAGAAGTTCCTCGACGGGTTCGACGCCGATCTCATCCGGCGTCACATCCGCTGGATGGGGACGTTCTCCGAGCGCGATCTACCGCACCTTCTGATCGATCACGACCGCGACGGCGACCGCGCCGTGGCCGAGCTTCTCCTGCAGCCGGCCGCGAGCCGCGATCACTGGCTGGAAAAGCTGCTGCGGACCGATCAGCGTTTCTATCTGCAGGACGGGGTCCTGGTGAAAGTCGACCGCGCCAGCATGGCTCACTCCCTGGAGGTGCGCGTGCCCTTTCTCGACCGCGCCATGATCGCCTTCGCCGACGGCCTCGATGCCCACGCCAAATTGCGCGGACGGACCTCGAAAGTCATCCTGCGACGTCACGCTGCGTCGCGCTTCCCCCCTATGATCGCCGGCCGGCCGAAGAAAGGGTTCGGTGCTCCCCTCGGCCATTGGTTCCGCTCCGAGCTCCGCCCGATGCTGGACGAGGTGTTCTCCGTCCGGCGGATCGAGGAGCGCGGCATCTTCCGGCCTTCGTTCGTCCGCAACCTGCTGGAGGCTCACTGGAGCGGCCGCCGCGACCATCGAAAACAGATCTTCAATCTTTTGAGCTTCGCGTTGTGGCACGACCACTTCGCGGCCGGGGGGTCCGTTGCACGAGCAGACGCGGCGTAACCTCGACTACTACGGCACCCTGAGCGGAGGGCGCAGCGACTACTGGCGCTACATGCCGGCCCCTCGCTTCCGGACGCGCGTCGTCCTGGACGTCCTGCGGCGGGAACGGCCGTCGTCGGTCGTCGATCTCGGCTGCGGAGATGGCAGCCTGCTCGCGGCGATCCGGCCCGCGATGCCGGACGCCCGCCTGGCCGGCATCGACTTATCCGAGCCGCAGATCGAGGCCAATCGCCTGCGGATGCCCGGCATCGAATGGCACGCCGGCAACCTCGAAGACGACCGGTTCCCGGCACCCGCCCGCTTCGAAGGGCTGACCTGCTCCGAAGTGATCGAGCATCTGGCCGATCCGGTCGGATTCCTGAAGGCTGCATGGGGGATGGCGAACGAAGGCGCGCTGCTCATCGTGAGCACGCAAAGCGGAAGGGTCGGCGCCACGGAGAGAACCGTCGGCCACCTCCGCCATTTCACAGCCGTGGAGATGTCGGCGATGCTGCGCGACGCGGGATGGCAGCCGCTTCGCGTCTGGAACGCCGGATTTCCCTTTCACGATTTCTCCAAATGGGTGGCCAATCTCTCTCCCGACAGGATGATGGGGGAGTTCAGCGAGCGTCCGTACGGCCCGGTACAGAAGCTGGTGGCGTTCGCGCTGCGGGTCCTCTTTCGGTTCAATTCCAACCGCCGCGGTACGCAGCTCTTCGCCATTGCGCGAAAGGAAGCGTCGTGACGGCGGCGGGCGACAGCGGGACGGCGCGGGCGTTTTCGCAGTCGTGGAATCGTGTGGGGACCGTCTACTCCCACGAGCAGTTTCTCGACTGGTTCGATCCGATCACGCCGGAGCAGATCCGTGGGCGGAGCGTGCTCGAGCTCGGATTCGGCAACGGATCGCTGCTTGCGCACGTGGCCCGATGCGAGCCCTCCCGGCTGTCCGGAATCGAGCTCGGCGACACGGCCGGGCAGACCCGCCGGAATCTCGCCGGCGCACCGGTGTCCGTCGAGCTGCATCGCGGCGATCTGACCACGGCGGATCTCGGTCCGTTCGACCTCGTCTACTGTATCGGGGTCCTGCATCATCTCGAGTCACCCGACGCCGGATTTGCCTCGGTGTTGCGGCACACGGCGAGCGGGGGCCGCTTTCACTGCTGGATCTACGCGCGGGAAGGGAACGGCCTGGTCCGCGCCGTCGTCGAGCCGATCCGCCGTGTCGCGTCGCGGCTGCCGTGGTGGTTGACGAAGTATGGGCTCGCGCTTCCACTCGTCACCCCGTTCTTTCTCTGGGCCAGGCTTCTGCGCGCGACCGGCCTCGACGGCGCGCGCTCCCCGCTGCGCCGAATGCCGCTCTTCGACTACACGCGCTGGATCGCGCGGGAGCCGTTCTCGTTTTTTCACCACGTCGCCTTCGACCAGCTGGTGACGCCGCGCACCCGATATCTCGACCGGGCCACCGTCGAACGCTGGCTGGGGAGCCCGGCCGTCGACCAGGCCTCCTCCTACGTCATCTTTCGCAACGGCAACTCATGGAAGTTCGGCGGCAGGAAAAAGTGAGCGGCGCGGAGAAGCTGCCGGGCCGCTTCGTCGCGGCCGCGGTCGCGGCGACACTGGCCGTCTGCATCGCCGTGGCCGCGGTCGAGATCGACATTTCGGCCTGGCGCGATTTCGAGAGCGACGCACTCGTGCAGCAGGCTCCTCGTCAGGCGGCCGAGCGCTACCACGATCCCTCGCCGTACAGCATGTGGCTGCCGTCTGATCTCTTCGTCCGCGACAGCATCCGGCGCGGCGATCTCCCGCTCTGGAACCGGCTACAGGGCGGCGGCTACTCGAGTCTGAACGCCATTCACGAAGGGGTCCTCCATCCGCTTCGCTGGCTGACGGCGCTGGCACCGCGTGCCGCGGCACCGAGCATCCTGATCGTCCTGGCCATGGCGGCGGCGTTCATCGGGATGTATTCGTTTGCCCGCGCGGGGATGGGGTGCCCGCCGGTGGCGGCGCTCGCCGCGGCGGTCGCCTTCACCTTGTCGTCGGCTCTCGTGTCGAACGTCCACTTTTCCGGTGCCGTCCTTCCGCTGGCGCACATCCCGTGGGCCGCGCTTTTTCTTCGCCGCGCGGAACGGCCCGGCGGTTTTCTCGGGCTGACCTCCGTTCTTGCGCTGCTGTTCGTGTCGGGGCACCCGCTGCTGGTAGCGACTGCAGCCGCCGCGGTGGGAGGCGTGGCGCTGGCCGATGCGGTATCAGCTCGGACGATGCGCCCGATCGCGCGGCTGCTGCCGGCCGCGCTGGCGGGTCTGCTGATCGCGTCGCCGGCTCTCCTGCCTCCGCTCCTGGCCCGCCCGGAGTTGTGGACCTACAAGACCGCGACCGCGTTCGGCGTTTCGTACACGCCCTACAGCGTCGCCGGATGGGGGGAGGCGCTCGGCGCGATGGTCATCGACCGCTTCGATGGCCGGTGCTGCATCGATCTCGAGAGCTTCTATCTCTATGTAGGCCCCGCGGCGTTCGTCCTTGCGCTCGCCGGCATCTGGCACGGCCTCAGGACGCGCCGGCGCGGCTTCGTCGTTCTCGCCGCCCTGGCTTTTCTGATCGCTGTGCCCGGACCGTGGATGGCGCCGTTCGCCTTCCCACCGCTGGCCTGGTTCAAGCCGTGGTATCTCCTCGGCGCGTTCGCCTTCTACCTGGCCTGTCTCATCGCCGCGGGAACCGAGTGGCTGCGGGGAAGCGGGCGGGCCGCCGCATCCGCCGCCTTCGTTCTGGTCGGGGTGATGGCCGCTCTTCAGACGGCGAGGCTGGCCGGCGTCCTGAAGCCGCGCCTGACGGCTTCCGTCCGTTCGCAGGCGCTCGACGTGCTGCGCAGCGATCGCGATCACTTCCGCGTCGTCAGCCTGTGGGGACAGACGCACGCGCCGAATGCATCGCGCCTCACCGGCATCGAGGACCTGCGTCTGGCCGGACCGATCCTGACGCTGCGCTATCACCTCTTCTGGCAGCTCATCGATCCCGACGTCCTCCGCCGCGCCTATCCGACGACGCGCATCACCGACAAGCTCGGATCGCCGCTGCTTTCCGACTTCAACGTCCGCTACGTTCTGCAGAGCCGTCTGGCCCCTGTGGGCACGTTCCGGACATCGATCGATGAGCGCTCGCGCGACACGATGCTCTCGCCGTCCGTTGCGCAGATGGCGGTGGTGGTGCGGACGCCATGGATCGAGGTCCGGCGGAACGAGGAGGCGAGGCCGCGGGCGCATTTCGCCGGGCGAGTGATGGCGGTGCCGTCGTCCGTGGCCGCGCTGGAGCTGCTCCGCGCGCAGCCCGGTCTCGCCGCGACCACCTCCGTGGTCGAGATGGCCTCCCCCGCCACCGTCGACGCCGGGCGCGGAGACGTGACGGTGAGTTATCCGGCGGAATCGCGCGTGGTGCTCGATGTTCAGAGTGAGAGCGGTGGACTGGTGGTCCTGCACGACAGCTTTGCACCGGGATGGACGGCAACGATCGGCGGCGAGCGCCGCGAGGTCTTTCCTGTGAATCTCCTTTCGCGCGGAGTCGTCGTGCCGCCCGGCGCGCATCGCGTAGTCATGTCGTACCGCCCGCCCGGATTCCTGGAGGGCGTGGGTCTGAGCGTGGCGGTCTGTCTGGGCCTGTTGCTGTGGAGTCGCCGTGCATCGTGAAGAGCGGCGTGAGCGCCGGGACTGGTTCATCGCGTACGCGGTCTGCGCGATCGGCGCACTTCTCCCCCTCCTCGTCACGTACAGGCTGCCGATGGCCGACCTGCCGCAGCACGCGGCGCAGGCGACGATCCTTCGCTTTTTTGACGCGGCCTGCTACGACTTCGGTGCGCTGTTCGAGATCAACTGGACGACACCCTATCTGCTCGGCACGCTGATCGCCGCGCTTCTCGGATCGGTCAAGCTGACGACGTTCCTCGCCATCGCGGCGCTGCCTCTCGCGCTGCGCCACGCCGCGCGGTACGCCGGCATCGATCCCTGGCTGGCCCTCCTCGGGTTTCCTGTGGCATTCGGCTTCGCCTTCTACTGGGGATTCCTCACGTTCATGCTCACCGTCCCCCTCGTGATCGTCGCCGCGGTGGAAGTTCATCGGAGCACCGAGCCCGGCGCGCCGCGGCGGGTGGCCCGTCTCCTTCTCCTCTCGTTTGCGATCGTGGTCTGTCACGCGCTCGGATTCGCGGCCCTGCTCTTGATCACGCTGCCCATCGTCTGTGTCCGGGCTCTTCGCGATCGCCGCGCGCTGCCGGCCCTCTTCGCCGTGATGGCCCCTCTCCCGTTGTTCCTGCTCTGGGCGGCCAGCGAAAGCGCCAGTGCCCCCCGGGCCCGCGTTCCGTTGTTCTGGGACATCGATGCTTCGAGGCTCCGGGGCGTTCTCGATCATCTGCTGGCGGCGGGTGGTGATGTCGAAGCGCTCCTCGCATCGATGGCGCTGGTCGTGATCGTGTTCGTATCGGGAGCCCGTTTCTCGAAGGACTGGACGCGATGGCTGGGCTTCGTCGCCGCGCTGGCCTGGACGCTCCTGGCGCCGCGCGTAGCCATGGGGCAGACATTCCTCTTCGAACGATTCACGGTGCTCGTCTTTGCGACGCTCTTTCTGGCGCTCGAGCCGTCGACGAAGCCGATCCTCCGGCCCCCGGTCCTGCGAATGCTCGTCGTGGTGTTCGTCCTTCTCTGGTCGGTGGTGCTCGTGGCCCGCTTTCATCGTTTCCATGCCGATGCCCGCGGTTTCGACGAGCTCGTGGACCGGATGCGCACGAACCAGAGGGTCCTGCTGCTGAACCTCGATGCGAGAAGCGACGCGGTGTCCGGCATGCCGTTCCTGCACTTCTCCGGTTACTACCAGGAGCGGAAAGGAGGCGTGATCGGCTGGTCCTTCTCCAGCAACTTCCCGTCGGTGGTGCGCTACCGGCGCGGCATCACGGAAGGGGTACCGAATTACATCACCTACGATCCGCGCCATTTCGACATGGAGAAACATGGAGCGTATCGCTACTTCATCGTCCGCTCGCCGGCCGACATCGGCCCGCTCCTCTTCGGCGATGATGCGGACCGGGTCGTGCTGCGGGGCCGCTCCGGCCTCTGGTGGCTCTATGAGCGGCCGGACTTTCCTCTGCGGGAGGAGTGCACCCCGTTGACGCCTGATGGGAAGCATCAGCCGCTCATGCGGCTCGGCCGGTGATCGCGTATTTTCGGCGGTTCAGCGGCAGATGGCCATCAGGTCCATCGCGTCTTCGACGGTTTCGCTGCTCGCGTAGAAGTCGTCGAGACTGTGCGTTCGCGTGAACCGCTCGAGGTCGCGATCGCTGGTGCGATCGGATCGACGATTCGCAAGCACGGCGATGAGCGCGGCCGGCACGAGATGCCGCAGATTGAGAGGGTCGAGTCCGGCAATTCTGTTTGCAGCGGCCACGCGTTTTCGCTCGATGCTCTCGATTGCTGCGCTGGCGCGCACGCCTTCGATGGCCGTCCTGGCGAACGAGGATTCGAGCAGTACCCGAAGGTCCGCGGGCGTGTACTCGCGGACGTGGAACCTGTTCCATGGTTTCCTGCGGACTGGAACGCGGGTGAGTCGGTTCGGCGTGGTCAGGACGAAGGTTCCACCCGGGCGGAGGACCCGCCGAACCTCGGCGACGAAGTTCCGGTCGTCCTCGACATGTTCGATCGTCTGAAAGGAAGTCACCATGTTGAAAGCTCCGAAAGAAAGGCGTCGGCCGTCGTAAGGAACGAACGAGCAGCGCTCGGTACCGTACGCGGCGGTGGCCTCGCTGATCGAAGCATCGTCGATGTCGGTGCCGATCACGGCCGCGCCTGTTTCGGCCAGCAGCCGCGTTCCGTACCCTGTGCCGCTGCCGACGTCAAGGATTGCCTGATCCGCTCTGGCCATCGCAGCAGCGAACCGGTACGCGAACAGGTGACGCAGATAAAGGATGTACTCAGGTTCGGATCGATAGAGATCTGGTACGAGGCGCTCTCCGGTTTTCATGTCCGCGGATCGATTCTAGCGCCGGCCGTCGTCGCCTGGAGTGACGTTCCTGACGATTGATCGGCTATCCTCGCGGCAAGAGCTTCTCATCGATTCGTGCTGCTGATTCTCACGACCGTCACGTTTCTCCTTCTCGGCCGCGAATTGTCGGTACGGCTGTGGCGGACGTCCGCCGATCCCCCTGTGGCCATCGAACGGGTGGTCTCCTCGCTGACCATCGCCCTCACCCTCTGGCTTGGATCGCTGTGGCTGGCCGGTTTGACCGGACACCTCCATGCGCCGTTTCTCGCGCTCCGCAACATCCTCGCTGCGGCGGCCGTGGCGGTGCTCTGGTTCCTCCGCTGGCGGGAGGAGCGTCCGCGGCCAGCGCTCCGGCGCCCTGGCGCGACCGCCCTGGTTGCATGGATCGCCCTCGGCGGCTGGATGGCATTCATCCTCTGGCGCGGCGCCGTGATTCCTCCGGTAAGCCACGACGCCCTGGCCTATCACCTGCCGAAGGCGGCGCT
>DATLFC010000171.1:0-10715 GCA_035525015.1 Thermoanaerobaculia bacterium
GTACTCCCCGCAGCTCACCGCGACGCCGGCATCGTCGAACAGCCGCACCCGCGTCTCCCCGGCGAAGCCGGGGCCGAAGCATTTCTCCTCAGTCACCGCTTCGATGTCGTACGGCGCGTCGTTCGCGCGGCGAAGAATGTCCTGCAGCAGGGGGAGGTCGTCGGGTGTGGCGGTGCGGATCATGGTGGTTCTGTTGAGTTGGTTATCTCATGTCTTCGTTGGTCGTTGGTCGTTGGTCGTGGGTCGTTGGTCGGCCCACCCACCCAACGACCAACGACCAACGACCAACGACCAACGAAACACCCCCCCCATGGCCTGCCGTTCGCAAGGCTCAACTGTATGGTGATTGGAGTTCGGCGGTGTCCTTCCTGCGGGCAGGCCAACCGGGTGCCGGACACGGCGACCGGAAAAACGGCTGTTTGCGGCAAGTGCCGGACTCCGTTGACCGCGCAGGGAGGGAGGCCGGTCGAACTGACCGATGCCAATTTCGAGGCCCTGGTCGGCAGCGGTCCCGCCGTGGTCGATTTCTGGGCGGCGTGGTGCGGCCCCTGCCGGATGATCGCACCGGTGGTCGAGGAGCTTGCTGCCGCCCGGAGCGACATTCGTTTCGGGAAGCTCAACGTCGACGAGCATCAGCGGACCGCGGCGGCTTACAGGGTCCAGAGCATTCCACTCCTCGTCTTTCTCAAAGATGGAAAAGAGCGGGGACGGCTCACCGGCGCGGTGCCGCGGCCGCAGATCGAGGCGGCGATCGCCCGCTATCTGGGCTAGGGGGGAGCTTGGCTGTTTATCTGAAAGAAGATCGCGGTGGCGAGCTCGGTCTCTTCGCCCGGAAGGTGGCCATCGTTGCCATCGCCGCGATCATTCTGACCATCCTCTACCTCGTGCGCGGGATCGTGGTCCTCGTCTTCATCGCGGCGGTGCTGGCGGCGGGCATCTCGCCGGCCGTGCGGTGGGTGCGGGTGCTGTGGCGCTTCTGGTTCCGGCGGAACCTGGCCCGCGGCAAGGCGGTGATGATCGTCTACCTGCCGTTGCTGGCGCTGGTGGTCACGCTGGCCGTCGTCATCATTCCTCAGTTCGTGGCCGACTGGCGTGAGCTCAGCGCGCAGCTTCCGGCCCTTCTCGAGGAAAGGGTCCTTCAGCCGCTGGAACGGTACGTTCCGATGGGTTCGGTGCGCGATGCGCTCCGCGGAGGAGTGAGCGTCCCTGGATCGAGTGTTTTCGGGTATGTCCGGAGTGCCGCCACCGCGATCGGTGCGGCTTTCGCGGTGCTCTTCATGGTTGCCTACATGCTCATCGACGCGCCGCGGCTGCGCAACCTCATCCTGCTGATCTATCCGGCGGAAGTGCGCGGCGAGCGGCTGCGGACTCTGAGCCGGATGGGGCGGCGGATGAGCTCGTGGTTGTCGGGACAGCTGCTGCTGGCGGCCATCATCGGCGTTTCCACGTTCGTCGGCCTGGTGGCGCTGCAGATTCCCTACGCGCTGCCGCTGGCGATCCTGGCCGCGGTGGGCGAGGTCATCCCGGTCGTCGGCCCGATTGTCAGCTCGATTCCGGCGCTCGGCGTCGCGATTCTCCATTCGCCATGGCAGTTCTGGGCGGTCCTCGCCTTCTATTTCCTCCTCCAGAAGTTCGAGAACTACATCGTGGTGCCGCGGGTGATGTCGCGGAAGGTGGCCATCTCGCCGCTGGCGGTCTTCATTGCCTTCATGATTGGGGCCTCACTCCTCGGCATTCTCGGTGCGATCATCGCCATCCCCGTGGCGGCGATCCTTCAGGTGGCCGTCGACGAAGCGTTCATCTCGCGGCGGGAGCGGCGGCAGGACGCCGGACGCGCTGGGACGCTGCTGCGTCGCGTCGATTGACGCACGCTACAATTCCCTGATGCAGTTCAAGCGAAGCATCATTCTTCAGTTGCTGGCCGTGGTGTGTCCCGGGCCTGCTGTCGTGGCGCAGAGCTCATGGGATTCGGGGTACCGGGTCGAGATCCGGGCGGGCTATCGCGACAGTGACCAGGAGCGGTTTCAGCTCCGGTTTCCCTTCCCGCCGGCCTTTCTGCCGGTGGGGCAGTCAGCCGGATGGCTGGAGACGGTCGATCCGGGACAGCACTTCGAGCTGAGCGTGGCCAGCCTCCAGCTCGACGCGCGGTACGGCCGGTGGTTTCATGCGCGCGCGAAGGTGCACGCCATCGACAAGTACCGGCGCAATCCGACGAGCAGCGATCGGAAGTCGGACATCGACGAGCTCTTTCTCGTCGTCGGCGACATGCCGGAGTTCCTGGAGCGCCCGGAAGGAACGTCGCTGTTCGCGCTGGCCGGCAAGTCGCCGCGGATGGAGCGCCAGCCGGTGCGCCTGCTCGAGAGTTACGGTCTGGCCGCCAATTCGTTCAACCGCTTCGAGGATGTGCAGGCCATCGTCGGCGGGACCATCGGAAGGAACTTCTACTGGCGCGTCCAGGCGGCGAACGGCAACCCTCTCTACTTCCGTGATGCGAACGCACTGGCGGGCGACAATGGGATCCCGGAGCTGCGTGAGCCGAATCCCGATCCCGATCTGAAGAGCGGCTTCCCCATCCTCTACAACGCCGAGACCGAGGATCTCTTCTTCAAAACGGACTCGCTGCAGCTCGGCCAGGCCATCGGTTATCGCTGGGCGACCGAGGACCAGTCGTCAGGGTTCGACATCATCGTTTTTCATTACCGCCGCGATCTCGATGACACTGCCGAGCTGACGGGGACGTTTTATGGCGCCGATCTCGATCTGCTGGATGCCTTTGGCGACGGAGGGGGGCTTCCTCTCGAGGGGCGCAACAAAGAGGAGTACGGCGCGAGGCTGTACGGGGAGCTGCGCGGACTGACTGCCATCGTGCAGTACACCAGGCAGGAGGTAGCCGGTCTCGACCGCGCGGCGTGGGAGGTCGAAGCGGGGTACCGGATCGCGCTGCCGTGGTCTGTAGCGCATTCGATCCAGCCGGCGGTGCGGTTCAGCGATCTGACGAACGACTTCGCCGGCGACCCGCTGCGCCATCCCGCGCCGAGCATCTGGTGGGACTGGCGGAAGCTCGACTATGGCCTGCGCATCGGTCTGGCCGGAAACGTCGATGTGACATTCGAGCGGAGCACGCACGATGTGGAAGCGCCGCGGGAGCTCGATCTCGACGAGACGCTGGTGACGCTCCGGTGGAGGATGTAGGCGGCCCACGTCTTGCTCAGCCGTGGGCAGGAGGTCACAGCAATGCGTCATGAGATGATCGGCGCCGTGGTCCGGCGGGCGATCGAGCACCCCGAATTCCGCCGCCGTCTGGTCGAGAATCCGCGAGAGGCGCTCGGTGCCCACGGCTTCGCGCTCGAGGAGGCCGAGATGGCCGAGATCGAGCGGATCCGCACATCCCTCGGTCAGCCCGGCGAGACCGAGCAGAAGCTCGTCACGTTTGCGGAGCAGTACGGCGTCCATCCGAAGTAGCCTCCTTGTCGTTCTGTCCGCCCGCGCCGCATCCTTTTCGTTCCAGATCCGTCTGATCTTCAGCGGAATTTGTGTGCCGCCGGGCAGGTTCGCAATCTCGCCAAACTTTGTAGCGTCGGCACTTACACTCCAAACCCGAGAGGCCTCTCACCCGGATGAGTTTTCAGACGCTGAAACGAACTGCGCCGTTCTTCGCCCTTCTTCTCCTGACCGTTCCGGCCGCCATGGCCGCGGCTCCGTCGTCCCGCACCGGCGCGCGCGCCGCCTACGACCCGCTCGACGAGAGCGTCGTGATGTTCGGCGGTGTGACCAGCCCCGATCTCGCGACCGGGCGCGCCTACGAGCCGAACGAAACGTGGGAGTTCGACGGCACCCGCTGGATCCGCCGCTTCCCGGCGGGGGAACAGCCGCCCGGCCGCTCCTCCCATGTCATGGTCTACGACTCGAATCGCGCTCGGATGATCGTATTCGGGGGGCGGACCGGCAACGAGCTTCGCAACGATACGTGGGTCTATCGCGGCGACTGGTTCAACCGTGAGTGGGTGCAGATCGACACTCCGAACGCTCCCGCCGCGCGCCAGTTCGCCGCCGCGGCTTTCGATCCGTTGCGCGACCGGATGATTCTGTTCGGCGGACAGGAATTCGTCGAAAACGAGGAGGGGGATCTCACGTCCCGAGAGCTGTACGACATGTGGGAGTTCGACGGCACGACGTGGACGCGCGTGCTGGAAAGCGGCCCGCAGATCCGGAAGCCGCTCCTCACGTACGACGAGTCTCGCGATCAGGTCATCCTCCTCGGCCACGATGCCGAGACGGCCACGCAGATGTACGTGTGGGACCGCTCCGCGGAAGAGTGGAGCCAGGTCACGCCTGAGGATCTGCCGCCGTGCGTCAACGAGTCGGGCATCGCCTACGACTCCGACAAGCAGCTGGTGTACATCATGGGCGGTGTCTGCATTCCTCCGTCGAACCCGCAGAACTCGTCGAAAACGACGGACGAGCTCTACGCGTGGGACGGGACCAACTGGGAGCTGATCGAGGACGAGCGGACGCTCTTCCGCACGTCGAACGCCGCCTTCGCATACGACGCGCGGTGGAAGGAGCTGGTGCTCTTCGGCGGCACGCTGGCCTACACGAACAGCAGTCAGGCCACGACGTTCATGTACCGCGACGACAACTGGATCACGCCGCCGCGCGACATCACCTCACCCGGTCCGCGGTCGCTCTACGCGATGGCGCCGGACCCGGTCCGTGGCGTGGTCTGGCTTTACGGCGGTCAGAGCGACGTCACCATCTACTCGGACCTCTGGAAGTTCGAGGACGGTTTCTGGCACCTCATGGCGGTGGAGAACACGCCGTTCTGCAGCTCACCCCTGATGGCATTCGACACCGACCGCGCGCGGCTGGTTCTCGTCTGCACCGATTCGGCGACGCACGAGTTCGACGGCGAAACGTGGACGGCGTTCCCCGACGTCCGGACCAAGCCCGACTCGCGGCGCTTCAGCCATCTCGTCTATGACCAGGCGCTGAGGAGAACGGTTCTCTACGGCGGGTTCAACGACATCGGCGACTACGTCGACAAGACCTGGACGTGGAACGGAACCGTCTGGACCGAGGTGAAGGCGAACAGGAGGCCGCATTTCCGGGCTCTGTCGTCGATGTGGTACGACCCGGTCCTGCGCAAGACGGTTCTGTTCGGCGGGATCGGCCGTCAAGACCGCGAGGGCCGCCTGCACCGCTTCAACGACATGTGGTCGTTCGACGGATCGACCTGGACCGAGATCAAGCCGGCGGCGATGCCGTCGACGCGTTACGGCGCGCAGATCGCGGTCGACCCCACGACGAACCGGACCATCCTGTTCGGCGGGCTCCGCGTCGAAACGACCGATGCCGGAGTGCAGCGGCAGGTGTACGCCGACGATACGTGGGAGTGGAACGGCTCGACCTGGAGGCAGCTCGCCACGGACCCGGCTCCGCCGGCGCGCGAGAATGCCACGATGGTGTGGGACCCCACCGCCCGCCACTTCCTCCTCTTCGGCGGCTGGGCCGGCCACTACCTGTCCGACACCTGGCGCCTGGCCGACGGCCGCTGGCACCCCTACGCGGAGTAGAGGGGGTCACGCTGGAGAGAAAGGGAAAGGGAAGAACTGACCCCATGCTAACGTATGTTTCCCATGACCGCGCTCCTGCCGGTGGCGTACCGGCGCAACCTCAATGATGCGCTCGAGATGGCGCACGGCGTCGATGCCGTGGCGGCCGAAGAGCGTGCGGCCTCGCTGGCGAAGCGATCGCTGAAAAAAGAGTCGAAAGTCTGGGGTCTGAAGCTCGCCGTGAGCATGATCGACCTCACCACGCTCGAGGGGAAAGATACCCGCGGTAAGGTGTGGGCGCTCTGCCAGAAGGCGATCCGTCCCGATCCGTCCGATCCCGGCGTGCCGCATGTTGCCGCGGTCTGCGTCTACCCGTCGATGGTTTCGTACGTGAAGCAGGCCGTCTCCGGGAGCGGCGTGAAAGTGGCCTCGGTCGCGACCGGCTTTCCGAGCGGTCAGACCTTCCTCGAGATCAAGGTTCAGGAGACGCGCGCGACCGTCGCCGCCGGAGCCGACGAGATCGACATGGTGATCGATCGCGGCGCGTTCCTCTCGGGCGACCATCAGAAGGTCTTCGACGAGATCGCCGAGGTGAAGGAGGCCTGCGGGCCGGCCCACCTGAAGGTCATCCTCGAGACGGGGGAGCTGGCCAACTACGATCAGGTGCGGAAGGCGTCGCTCATCGCGATGTACGCGGGCGCCGATTTCATCAAGACCTCGACCGGCAAAGTCGGCGTGAACGCGACGTTGCCGGTGACACTGGTGATGCTCGAGGCCATCCGCGACTTCTACCACGCCACCGGAAAGAGAATCGGCATGAAGCCGGCCGGCGGCATCTCCAACGCCAAGCTGGCTCTCGCCTACCTGGTGGTCCTTTACGAAACCCTCGGCGCCGACTGGATGAACGCCGACATGTTCCGCTTCGGAGCCTCCTCGCTGTTGAACGACATCCTGATGCAGTTGAAGAAGGAGAAAACAGGGGCCTATCAGGGGCCGGACTACTTTACGATTGACTGAGGAGTCAATTTTCAATTTTCCGACAATGACGACTGCTCTCGAGACCAAAGAACGCCTTCAGCCCGGAGCCGCCTCGTCGGCCATCTGGGAGTACGCGGCGTCGCCCGAATCGACGGATCACGTCAGGATCGCGTCGCGCTACAACCTCTTCATCGGAGGGCGGTTCGTCGAGCCGCACTCGAAGCGGTGGTTCGAGACGATCAACCCCGCCACCGAAGAGACGCTCACCGAGATGGCCGAGGCGGATGCCGAGGACGTCGACCGGGCGGTGCGCGAAGCGCGGAAGGCGTATGAGAAGGTGTGGCGGAAGCTGGCCCCGAGCGAGCGGGGCAAGTACATCTTCCGCATCGCCCGGCTGATCCAGGAGAAATCGCGCGCGCTGGCCGTCGTCGAGACGATGAACGGCGGCAAGCCGATCAAGGAATCGCGCGACATCGACATCCCGCTCGCCGCCGCCCACTTCTTCTACTACGCGGGGTGGGCCGACAAGATCGAATACGCCTTCCCCAATCGAACGGTGCAGCCGGTCGGTGTCGCGGGGCAGGTCATCCCGTGGAACTTCCCGCTGCTGATGGCGGCGTGGAAGATCGCCCCGGCCCTCGCCGCCGGCAACACGGTGGTGCTCAAACCGGCCGAGACGACGCCGCTGACCTCGATGCTCCTCGCCGAGATCCTTCTGGAAGCGGAGCTTCCTCCCGGCGTGGTGAACATCGTGACGGGCGCGGGAGCGACCGGCGCAGCCGTCGTCGCGCACCCCGACGTCGACAAGGTGGCCTTCACCGGCTCGACCGAAGTCGGCAAGAAGATCCAGCGCGCGCTGGCCGGCAGCGGCAAGAGGGTGACGCTCGAGCTGGGAGGGAAGGCGCCGAACATCGTCTTCGAAGACGCGCCGATCGATCAGGCCGTCGAGGGAATCATCAACGGCATCTATTTCAATCAGGGGCACGTCTGCTGCGCCGGCTCGCGACTCTTCGTGCAGGAGTCGGTCGTGGGGCCGGTGATCCGGAAGCTGCGCGACCGGATCGGCACGCTCCGCGTCGGCAATCCGCTCGACAAGAACACCGACATCGGCGCCATCAACTCACGCGCGCAGCTCGAGAAGATCCGCGAGCTGGTCGAGAGCGGCGTCGAAGAAGGGGCGGAGATCTTCCAGTCGTCGTGTGCGCTGCCGGATCGCGGATTCTGGTTCGCGCCGACATTCTTCACCGGCGTCTCGCAGTCGAACCGCATCGCGCAGGAAGAGATCTTCGGCCCGGTGCTGTCGGTGCTGACGTTCCGCACGCCGGAAGAGGCGATCGAGAAGGCGAACAACACGCCGTATGGTCTCTCGGCCGGCGTCTGGACCGAGAAGGGCTCGCGCATTCTGAAGATGGCCCAGAAGCTCCGCGCAGGCGTGATCTGGGCGAATACGTACAACAAGTTCGATCCCGCGAGTCCTTTTGGTGGATACAAAGAGTCGGGGTTTGGAAGAGAGGGCGGGCTGCATGGACTGGCCGCCTATGTATTGTTGAGTTAATTGACCGGGCAGAGAGACGATGGCACGTCTGAGCATAAACAAGACTTACAAACTCTTCATCAACGGCGCGTTTCCGCGCACCGAGTCGGGTCGTTTCTATCCGGTCCGCGGCAAGGGAGGTGAGCTCCTGGCCAACGCCTGTCGCGGATCACGGAAGGACCTGCGCAACGCCGTGCAGGCGGCGCGGAAAGCCGTCGCCGGCTGGAGCGGCAAGACCGCCTACAACCGCGGGCAGATCCTCTACCGCATCGCCGAGGTGTGCGAATCGCGGACGGCGGAGCTGACCGATGAGTTGCGACGGCAGGGATCGTCCGCTTCAGAGGCGAAGAAGGAAGTGGAGCGCGTCATCGACCGCTGGGTCTACTACGCCGGATGGAGCGACAAGTATTCGCAGGTCATCGGCTCGGTGAACCCGGTGGCCGGTCCCTACTACAACTTCACCGTCCCCGAGCCGACGGGCGTGGTCGGCCTGGTCACACCGGAAGAGCCTACGCTGCTCGGACTGGTGAGCCGGGTTGCGCCGGCCATCGTCGGCGGCAACACCGTCGTGGCCATCACCTCCGAATCGCGGCCGCTGGCCGCGATCACGCTCGGCGAGGTCTTCGAGACATCCGACGTCCCCCCCGGCGTGGTGAACCTCATCTCGGGTCTCAAGAGCGAGCTGGTGCCGTGGCTTGCAGCGCACATGGACGTGAACGCCATCGACGCGACCGGTGTCGCGCCGGAGAAGCTGGCCGACGTGCAAAAGACCGCGGCGGAAAACGTGAAGCGCTACGTGCACTTCGACGCGGAGGAGATCGGGTGGACCGACGAGCGGCTCTCGCAGTCGCCCTACGCGATCTTCGATTTCCAGGAGTTGAAGACGGTGTGGCATCCGATGGGAATGTGAGCGCCCGCGTGACCGAGGAAGAAAAAATAAGCCCTTTCCGTGGCCTTCGGAAAGGGCTTCGGCGCGCTAGAGTGCGCCGGCTAGGCCGCTGTGAATCTTCGTTTTTTCAGCGACGGCCTCAATCTAATTCCAATCGACGCGCGCGTCACTACTTTTCTGGAAACCTGATCCGTATCAGCGGACCTTTGTGCCGGAAGGCACGTTGCCATCGACGCTCAGCAGTGACGGCTCGCCGTCGATGGAGGCGGCGAGCACCATGCCGTTCGACTCGACGCCCATCAGCTTCGCCGGCTGGAGGTTGGCCACGATGACGACTTTCCGGCCGACGAGCTCCTCCGGCGTGTACTTCGCGGCGATGCCGGCGACGATGGTCCGCTCGCCCTCGCCCGTGGACACGGTCAGCTTCATCAGTTTCTTCGACTTCTCGACCTTTTCCGCGGCGCGGATCTCGGCGACGCGGAGATCGATCTCCATGAACTGATCGATGGAGACCTTCGCCAGATCGGGCGGGGCGGCCTGGGTTGTTTCAATGGGTGGCTCACTCATCTTCTTTGCATCTCCAATGTAGGCGGCGGCGTCGATGCGGGGGAAAATCGGATCGGTGACGCGGACGGGGGCGCCGTTCGGCAGGACGCCCCACCGCAGCGCATCGGCGCCGATGAGATCGGGGTCGGCGCCGATGCGGGTCAGCGCTTCGCGCGTCGTCTTCGGCATGACCGGAGCCATCATCGTCCAGACGAGCCGCAGCGACTCGAGCACGTTCCAGATGACGCGCGACAGCGACTCGCTGGCGCCGCTCGACTTGTACATCTTCCACGGTTCGCGCGCCACGATGTAACCGTTGACGGCTACCAGGAAGCGCCAGACCGTCTCCAGGGCGCGCTGGAAGTTGAGCGATTCCATCTCGCGCAGGTACTCGGGGATCAGCTCCGCCGATGCGCGCAGCAGATCGTTGTCGTCGCACGGCACCGGCGGCGTCTTTCCACCGAAGTAATCGCTCGACATCTTGATCGCCCGCGACAGCGTGTTGCCGAGGTCGTTGGCGAGGTCGGCGTTGTAGCGGGCCAGGAAGGCTTCGTCGGAGTAGTTCTGGTCCTGTCCGAAGACCATCTCGCGCAGCAGGAAGTAGCGCAGCGGGTCGGCGCCGAAGTCGTCGATGATGTTGTACGGCCGCACGACGTTGCCGAGCGACTTCGAGATCTTCTGGTTGTCGCGCAGCCACCACCCGTGCCCCACGATGCGCTTGGGCAGCTCCACCCCGGCGGCCATGAGAAACGCCGGCCAGTAGACGGCGTGGAAGCGGACGATGTCCTTGCCGATGAGATGCATGTCCGCCGGCCAGTAGCGCGCGAAGCGGGCGTCGTCCGCGCTGCCGAACCCGAGCGCGGAGATGTAGTTCGTGAGCGCGTCCATCCAGACGTAGATCACGTGCTCGGGGTTGCCGGGAAAGGGGATTCCCCACCGGATCGACGTCCGGGAGATCGACAGGTCCTTCAGGCCCTGCTCGACGAAGGACATGACCTCGTTCATCCGCGTCTGCGGATGGATGAACTGCGGATTGGCGCGGTAGTGCGCCAGCAGCCTCTCGGCGTAGGCCGACAGCTTGAAGAAGTAGTTGCGCTCCGTCGTCCACTCGACCTTGTGGCCGTCCTGATCGACGCCGTCCCTGACCTGGTTTTCAGGAACGAAGGTTTCCTCGTTCTGGCAGTACCAGCCGGAGTGCTCGCCGAGGTAGATGTCG
>DATLFC010000180.1:0-10966 GCA_035525015.1 Thermoanaerobaculia bacterium
GGCGTGGTAGGTGATGATCAGGTCGGCGCCGGCGCGTTTGATCGACGTCAGGATCTCGTTCATCACCCGCGGGCCGTCGATCCATCCCTTCTCTTCGGCCGCCTTGACCATCGAGTACTCGCCGCTGACGTTGTAAGCCGCGATCGGGAGCGGGAACGAATCGCGCGCGGCGCGGATGATATCGAGATACGAGAGGGCCGGCTTCACCATCAGGATGTCGGCGCCCTCATCGAAGTCGAGCTCGATCTCCCGCATCGCTTCGCGGGCGTTCGCCGGATCCATCTGATAGGTGCGGCGATCGCCGAACTGCGGCGCCGATTCCGCCGCCTCCCGGAAAGGACCGTAGAACCCCGACGCGAATTTCGCCGAGTAGGCCATGATCCCGACGTCGGAGAGACGCCGCTCGTTCAACGCCGCGCGGACGGCACCGATGCGGCCGTCCATCATGTCCGACGGCGCCACGAAGTCCGCGCCCGCATCGGCGAACGACAGCGCCTGCTTCACGAGCAGCGGCAGCGTCTGATCGTTGTCGACGTCTTTGACGCCGTTCTTCTCGACGATCACCCCGCAGTGGCCGTGGTCGGTGTACTCGCAGAGGCAGACGTCGGCGAAGACCGTCATCTTCGGCACCGAGCGCTTGATTCCTTCGATGGCCGACTGCACCGGCCCGGCCGGATCCCACGATGACGACCCGGTGGCATCCTTGAAGGCCGGAAGACCGAACAGGAGGACGCCGCGGACTCCGCTGTCATAGGCGCGGGCGGCCTCCTCCACCACTTCCCGGACGCGCATCTGCCAGACCCCGGGCATGGAGCGGATCTCGCTCCTGGGCCGGTCGTTCGGCACGACGAACAGCGGGTAGATCAGATCCTCGGGGCGCACGACCGTCTCGCGCACGAGCGAGCGGATGCCTTCCGAGCGTCGCAGCCGTCGTGGGCGGTGCGTCAGCTCCGCCGCGGTCGTGGTTTCAGTCGTCGTCTCGAACGGTTTCATCGTCGTCGTCATCGGGTTCTCCGTGGAAGTAGTAACTGCGGGCGCAGGCGGCGGAACAGAGCCTGCGCCCGCCGAGGGCGCGGTAGGAGTGATCGGCACAGAAGTAGCGGGCGCAGATGCCGCAGCGTTCCAGCCGAGCCATCTCTTCGGTATCGCCGCACGTCACGCAGACCCGGTCTAACGACGACATCTCCTGCCCCCGCAACGAAATATCCGTAATGGCAATCTGTTGCAATATACCCCCGGGGCGGCCGATCAGGCCGCTCCGGCTTATAATCCCCTCCCTTTCCTGGCGGTGTAGCTCAGATGGTTAGAGCGGGCGTCTCATAAGCGCTAGGTCACTGGTTCGACTCCAGTCACCGCCACCACCTCGCCCACCCTCTCTGACTGCACCCCCTTCATCGTCGCTCCTCACCTCGGCAAGTATCCCACGACGGCCATAGACTGATGTCGTCATGATCGCGGCAGTCCGCCAGTTCTTCGAGGCTCACGGCATCGAGCCGGGCCCGATCGTCGTCGCCGTTTCGGGCGGCGTCGATTCGACGGCGCTCCTGCTGGCCATGGCCGATCTCCGCCCCGACGGCTTTTCACCGCTTGCCGGTCATGTGAACCACAATCTGCGCGGCGAGGAGTCGGATGAAGATCAGGAGTTCGTCCGCGCGCTCTCTGCCAGCCTCGGCGTGCCGCTGGAGATCGCGGAAGGCTCGCTCGACCCGGAAGGGATCCGCACGTCGGGCCTCGAGGCGGCGGCGCGTGATGTGCGCCATGCGCGCCTCGCTGCCATGGCCTCAGCCGCCGGCACGCGTTACGTCGCCACCGCACATCAGAAGGATGATCAGGCCGAAACGGTCCTGATGCGCCTCATGACCGGCACCGGTCTGGCCGGCCTGCGAGGCATTCATCCGAGGCGGGAGGACGGATGGATTCGTCCGCTGCTCGACGTGACGCGCGCCGAGATCGAAGCGTTCCTCGCCGAACGCGGCGTCACGGCGCGCGCCGATCGGATGAATGCCGACCCGCGTTTTCTGCGGAGCCGTGTACGCCACGTTCTGCGAGAGCTCGGGCCCGAGCTCGCCGGCAACCTCGCTTCGGTGGCTTCGCAGGCGCAGCAGGTCTGGCCGATGGTGGAAAAGGCTCTCGACGCGGTCGAGCGGAGCTGCACGCTCACGACAGAGGAGGAGACGCAGTTCGTCCGCTGGCCCGACGACGCCTGGCTGCGGCAGGCGCTTCTGAACCGCCACATCCGCCGCCTGGGTGGCTCGCGCGACGTATCGTCGGAGGACCTGCGACGCCTCGCCGCATCCGTCGGCGACATCCGCCGCATCAGCGTCACGCGCGAGCTCGAGCTGGTTCATCGTCGCGGAGCGCTCGTGCTGCGACGCAGGCCGGAGCCGGCGACGGGGTTCGAGATCGAGCTGGTGCCGGGAACGAGCGCCTTCATCTCGGAGATCGGGAAGACGATTTCGATTCGTGCCGCCGCCCGCCCGGATTCCTCGCTGACGCGCGGAAGGACGCAGCTCTTCCAGCTGCCGGAGGGCGCGGAGCCGCGCTTCATCATCCGCAGCCGCCGCCCCGGAGACCGCTTCCAGCCGCTCGGGCTCCGGCATGACAAAAAACTGAAGGATTTTCTGATTGATCGTAAAATCGACGCCGAGGTCCGCGACCGGCTTCCGCTGCTCCTCTGGAATGGAGAGATCGTCTGGGTTGCGGGCGTCGAGGTTTCCGAGCGGTTCAAGGTCACCACCCCCCCGGGCACCGTCTACGAGGTGAAGGTGGAGGATGAGTCACACTTCGGTGAAAGTCACACCCGCCTTTGATGCCGAAGCCATCGGCAAACGAGTGTCGTCCCTCGCCCAGAAGATCCGCGGCGAGACGGGAGACGGCGAGGTCTTTCTCCTCGGCATCCTCAGAGGCGCGGCGGTCCTTCTCTCCGATCTGCTGCGCGCCATTCCGGGCGAGGTCGGGTACGGCTTCATCGACGTCGTCCGCGACATGGCCGATACCGAGATCGCCACGGCGCTGGAGATCGATTTTCTCAGCCACACCGAGCTTGCCGGCCGCCAGGTGTACGTGCTGAAGGACGTGGTCTCGACGGGCGTGATCGAGAATTACCTCCTGACGCAGCTCCGGATCAACGAACCGGCCTCGCTGAAGCTGGTGGCGTTACTCGACCGGCCCAACCTCCGGACCGTCGACATTACGACCGATCACAAGGTCTTCGAGGTCGGCGACGGCACCTTTGTCGGCTACGGCCTCGAGCAGAACGGCCGTTTCGGCAACCTCCCCTACATCGGCCGCCTGTGATGTCATTCCGAGCGTAGCTCGGAATGACGGCACTCCCCGATCGGTTCCAAACCGCGATAGTGTAGGTCGATGGCACGCGCAGAGCATGCCCGCCTGTACGTGGAGGTCTTTCGTTGAATTCCACCGTAAAAACCGCGCTTCTCTGGGTCGTCATCATCGTCCTGGTCTTCCTCCTGTGGAGCCTGTTCCAGACGACCAAGGGAGCCAGCGATCCAATCGTCTTCAGCACATTCATGGAGGGTGTCCGCAACGGACAGGTCGAGAGCGTCGCCATCCGCGGCGACGAGATCCGCGGCGTCTATGCCTCCAGCGCTCGCGAGGCACGGAAGGAGTTCCATCTCAACGCCCCGAGCAACTATCCGCAGATGATCGAGGAGCTCGAGAGCCACAAGGTGAAGATGGAGTTCGAGCCGGTCAAGGATGCTCCCTTCATCACTGCCCTCATCACCTGGGCTCCGGTCCTCTTCCTGATCGGCCTCTGGATCTTCTTCATGCGCCAGATGCAGGCGGGCGGCAACAAGGCTCTCTCCTTCGGAAAGTCGAAGGCGAAGCTTCTCTCCGGCAGCGCCAAGAAGGTCACGTTCAAGGACGTGGCCGGCGTGGACGAGGCGAAGCTCGAGCTGCACGAGATCATCGAGTTCCTGAAGGAGCCGCAGAAGTTCACCAAGCTCGGCGGCAAGATCCCGAAGGGCGTCCTGCTGATGGGTCCTCCGGGAACCGGCAAGACCCTTCTGGCCCGCGCCATCGCCGGCGAGGCCAACGTCCCCTTCTTCTCCATCTCCGGCTCCGACTTCGTGGAGATGTTCGTCGGCGTGGGCGCCTCGCGCGTCCGCGACCTCTTCGAGCAGGGGAAGAAGAACGCCCCCTGCATCATCTTCATCGATGAGATCGACGCGGTCGGCCGTCATCGCGGAGCCGGCCTGGGCGGCGGGCACGACGAGCGCGAGCAGACGCTGAACCAGCTGCTGGTCGAGATGGACGGCTTCGAGTCGAACGACGGCGTGATCCTGATCGCCGGCACGAACCGCCCCGACGTTCTCGATCCTGCGCTGCTCCGCCCGGGCCGTTTCGACCGCCGCGTGGTGGTCGATCTTCCCGACCTGAAGGGTCGCGAAGGGATCCTCCGCGTCCACACGCGCAACATCCCGCTTGCCGAGGACGTCGACATGGCGGTCATCGCCCGCGGCACGCCCGGCTTCTCCGGCGCCGACCTGGCGAACCTCGTCAACGAAGCGGCTCTCAACGCCGCCCGCTACGACAAGAAGAAAGTCCAGATGGTCGACTTCGAGTTCGCGAAGGACAAGGTCATCATGGGCGTCGAGCGGAAGTCGATGATGATGTCCGATCGCGAGAAGCGGAACACCGCCTATCACGAGTCGGGACACACGATCGTCGCGGCGATGCTGCCGGCCGCCGATCCGCTGCACAAGGTGACGATCATCCCCCGCGGTCGCGCCCTCGGCCTGACGCAGCAGCTCCCGACCGAGGACAAGTACTCGTATTCGAAGAAGTACCTCGAGGCCATGCTGGCCGTGCTCATGGGCGGACGGATCGCCGAGGAAGTGTTCATCGGCGAGATCACGACCGGCGCCGGCAACGACATCGAGCGCGCCACGGCCATGGCCCGCCGGATGGTCTGCGAGTGGGGCATGTCCGACCTCGGTCCGGCCACGTTCGGCAAGAAGGAAGAGGCCATCTTCCTCGGGCGCGAGTTCGCGCAGCACCAGGACTACTCCGAGGCGACGGCCATCGAGATCGACAAGGAAGTCCGCGGGATCCTCGACAAGGCCTACAAGGCCGCGCAGGAGATCATCAGCGGCAACAAGAACGCGCTCGACCGCATCGCCCGCAAGCTCCTCGAGCGCGAGACTCTGGAAGGGTGGGAAGTCAACGAGATCCTCCGCGAGGAGACCGGCGTCGACTACATGAAGCCGAAGGAGTACTACCCCGAGCAGAGCCCCGGTGAGCAGATGACCATCGCGCCGGGGTCCGGCCCGTCCACCGACGTTCCGATCCCGCAGCCGGCGCCCGCCCCCGAACGGAAAAGCTGAGAAGTTTATCCTGAGCGAAGCGAAGGATCTCTCGTAGCACCGGCGGCGCACGAACTTCGTGCGTCGCATGTCCTACTGGAGATCCTTCGTCGCTTCGCTCCTCAGGATAAACTCGAGAAGTTGCGCAAGCGCGTCTACATCGCCCACACCGGCGGCACGATCGGGATGGTTCCCGGCCGCGCCGGCTACCGCCCGGCCCGCGGTTCCCTCCAGAAGCAGATGGATGCGATGCCCGAGCTGTCGCATCCGTCGATGCCGTCGTACACGATTCACGATTACGAGCCGCTGCTCGACTCGTCGAACATGACGCCGGTCGAGTGGGTGAAGATCGCCAACGACATCGCCGACCACTACCGCCAGTACGACGGCTTCGTCGTCCTGCACGGCACCGACACGATGGCCTACACGGCCTCGGCGCTGCCGTTCATGCTGCAGGGGCTGGGGAAGCCGGTGATCCTCACCGGATCGCAGATTCCGCTCTGCGAGATCCGGAACGACGCGCGGGAGAACCTGATCACGTCGCTCATGCTGGCCGCCAGCTACGACATTCCCGAGGTCTGCCTCTACTTCGGCGGGAAGCTTCTGCGCGGCTGCCGGTCGACGAAGGTCAGCGCGGATGGCTTCGCGGCGTTCGATTCGCCGAATCATCCGCCACTCGGCACGGTCGGCATTGAGATCGAGATTCACTGGGATCTCATCCGCCGCGACAAGAGGCGACGGAAGCTGCAGGTGCACGAACTGGCCGCGCCGGTCGTCGCGGCGCTGCGGCTTTTTCCTGGTATTTCCTCCGAGCTCGTGAGCAACATGCTGCGCCCGCCGCTGAGAGGCCTCGTGCTCGAGGCATACGGCGTCGGCAACGGTCCCGATCAGGATCGCCGCTTCATCGCCGCCCTCGAGGAAGCGACCGCGCGCGGCGTGGTCATCGTCGACTGCACGCAGTGTCTCGAAGGAACGGTCAACCTGCACGAATACGCGACCGGCTCGGCGCTGGCGCGGGCGGGCGTGATCAGCGGCTTCGACATGACCGCCGAAGCGGCCCTGGCCAAGCTCTTCTACCTCTTCAGCCAGGGTTTCTCGCCCAGGCGCGTTTCGATGGAGATGCAGCGCGATCTACGGGGTGAGGTGACTCTTCTGCAGTGAGAGGTGAATCTACTCCCTGTAGCCAACGTTACAATCCTCCCGATTGGCAAAAAAACCGGCGGTCATCTATTCCTGTCTCGAGTGCGGCAGCCAGGCCACGAAGTGGCTCGGGCGCTGTCCTGACTGCAATGCCTGGAACTCCTATGCGGAGGAAGAGACCGCGAAGAGCCAGGCCACGGCGCTCAGCGCGTCGGCGGCGCCGGTTCCCATCGACGAGATCGAAGCGGATCTTGCCCCCCGCATCTCCACGCTCCTTCCGCACTTCGATCGAGTGCTCGGCGGCGGACTCGTCGCCGGCTCCGTGGTGCTCGTCGGCGGGGAGCCGGGAATCGGCAAGTCGACGCTGCTGCTGCAGGCCGCCGAGAACCTCGCCGCGGAGGGGCCGGTGCTCTACGTGTCGGGCGAGGAATCGCCGCGCCAGATCGCGCTTCGGGCGCGGAGGCTCGGCACCACGAACAGCGACATCCGCCTTTTCAGCGAGACGTCCGTCGAGCGAATCATCGCCGCCGTGGAGGCCATGAAACCGGTCGCGGTCATCATCGACTCGATCCAGACCGTCCACAGCTCGATCAACTCCTCCACCCCCGGCTCGGTCGGGCAGGTCCGCGACTCCGCTGGCGTGCTGATGTCCGCCGCGAAGCGGCTCGGCGTGCCGATCTTTCTCATCGGCCACATCACGAAGGAAGGAACGATCGCCGGTCCGAAAACGCTCGAGCACATCGTCGACACCGTTCTCTACTTCGAAGGCGACAAGTTTCAGAACTATCGCGTGATCCGCGCCTGCAAGAACCGCTTTGGCCCGGTCAACGAAGTGGCGATCTACGAGATGCACGACAGCGGGCTCGACGAGGTCGCGAATCCCTCCGCGGCGCTCCTCTCCCAGCGGAGCGGCGCGGCAGGCTCGGCCGTGCTCGCCGCGGTTGAAGGGACACGGCCGCTGATGGTCGAGGTGCAGGCGCTCGTCTCCCCGACCCACTTTCCCTCCCCTCGCCGGATGTCGATGGGGATCGACTCCAATCGCGTCGCGCTCCTCCTGGCCGTCCTGGAGCGTAAAGGGGGCGGCACGGGCTTCACCACGCAGGACGTCTACGTGAACGTGGCCGGGGGCCTCCAGATCGACGAGCCGGCGCTCGACCTCGGCATCATCGCCGCCCTCCTCTCTTCCCATAGGAACAGGGCGCTCCCGCATGATCTGGCCCTCTTTGGCGAGGTGGGGCTCCTCGGCGAGATCCGAAGCGTCTCCCAGGCCGATCTCCGCGCCCGCGAGGCCGCCACCCTCGGCTTCACCCGTCTGGCGGTCCCGCAGGCCAATGCGGCCGAGATCCGGGCCGACGTCGAGGTCATCCCGATCCGGCGCGTGGATGAGTTCGTCTCGCGGTTGTTCAGCTGAGGTCTTTACAAGCTCAACCTTGACCCCTAAACTCGTCCTGGTCCGGGTCCTGGCAAGCCCATGAGCAATTCTCCTGGTCGCAGTGGGTGGGTCGGCAGAGTCAGTCTGCTGGGAGCCGTGCTGTGTCTGCTCCTCGCAGGCTGCGCGACCGCGACCGCGCCCCCGCCGGCCAGCGCCGGAGCGGTCAGTGAAGACGACGACTTCTCGCAACTCGTCGCGCAGCTCCGCTCCGACCTGAGCCGCCACAACAAGAGACTCGCCGAGAGCCAGCCGGCCGTTCCCGCTCCCCGCTCGGCGCGGGCCCGCGACAACGAATTCGCCGAGAAGGCGCGAGCGCTTTTTGCTCCCCTCTCCGCGATCCACATGCCTGTCGTCGGCATCCGCCCCACGGACCTCAATGACAGCTGGGGCGCTCCGCGCGATGGCGGCCGCCGTCCACACCGCGGCATCGACATCTTCGCCAGCCGCGGCACGCCCGTCGTCGCCGTCGCCGGCGGCTTTGTCAGCTACATCGGGGTGCAGCCGAAAGGCGGCTTCTGTCTCTGGCTGACGACCGAGACCGGCACCTCGTTCTACTACGCTCATCTCGACCGCTGGGCTCCCGGCCTCTACGAAGGAATGGAAGTCGAGACCGGCGATCTCCTCGGATTCGTCGGTAACACCGGCAACGCCGTCAGCACCCCGCCGCACCTGCACTTCGGCATCAGCCAGAACGACGAGATGGTGAATCCCTACCCCGTCCTGACGCGTGCGACCGTCGTGCAGCAGGCGCAGCGCCGCCCCAACCTCAACGGCGGCTACGGAACGCGCTGATCTCCCGCAGCGGCGCGAGGACGAACTCCCGCTCGTGATATCGCGGATGCGGCACCGTCAGCTCGGGCGTCCGAATTCGCCGCGCGCCGTAGAAAATCAGATCGAGATCGATCACCCGCGGCGCGTTGCGGATGGTTCTCACCCGTCCAAGACGCGCTTCGATCGCCAGCAGCTCGCGCAGCAGGTCGTGCGGCGGCAACCGGGTCAGCCCTGTCACGACCATGTTCAGGAAGTCGGGAGATCCCGCTGGACCGTCGACCGGCGCCGTTTCGTGAACGCTGCTGATCCTCACCAGGCGGACGACGCGGCCGAGCTCGTGCAGGGCCCGGCGCAGATGCCATGCCCGATCGCCCAGATTCGATCCGAGGGCGATGCAGACCGGCTCAGTGGTGCTCGACGCTGATCTCGTTGGAGAGCTCGTTGACATCGTCTTTCTGCCGCGGGAAGAAGTGCTTCAGCTCTTCTCCCGCGCTGTGGATCGCATCGACGATGCCGTCGGTGAACTCGCCGGCCTTGAAGCGGACGGTCAGCCGTGCGGCGATGTCGTCCCAGAAACCGGCCGGGACGCGCTCGTTGATGCCGCTGTCGCCGAGGATGACGAAGCGCTGCTCCTCGCAGGCGACGAAGAGAAGAACGCCGTTGCGGAGGTCGGTCCCGGTCATGCCGAGGCGCTCGAACGTGTGCTCGGCGGCGCCGCGGATGTCGGCCGAGCGTGTGGTGGGCTGGATGTGGACGCGAATCTCGCCCGAGGTCTGCTGTTCGGCCGTCTCGATCGCGGCGCGGATGCGATCCTGATCGAGAGTCTTCAGAAAGTCCTTCTGGTGCATCACCAGCCTCCCGTAGCGCCGCCGCCACCGAATCCGCCACCGCCGCCGCGGAACCCGCCGAATCCACCTCTCCCTCCTCCGAATCCGCCGCGATGACCTCCGAACGTCATGCCGCCTCCGCCGGGAAGGAACAGCAGGGGCAGAAAACATCCTCCGCAGCCGGGAGCCCTTCTCCTTCGTCCCAGCATCGGCAGCACGAAGAAGATCAGCGCGAAGACGACGAGCATGAAGAGGATGGACCCGAACGTGGCCGGCTGCTCTTCGCCCGCCTCTGTTCGCCGCATCGGCTCGACCGGTGCTTCCCCCGTGCGGATCTGAGCCATCAGCGCGTCCGCGCCGGCGTTCAGCCCCGCGGCCCACTGACCCTGCGCAAAATGAGGAGCGATCACTTCCCGGATGACTCGCGAGGCGAACGCGTCGGTGATCGTCCCTTCCAGCCCGTATCCCGTCTCGATCCGCATCGTCCGCTCGTCCCGGAACACGAAGAGGACGAGGCCGTTGTCGTACTTGTCCTGCCCGACCTTCCACCGGTCGACGGCGCGGATCGTGAAGCTCTCCACCGCGTCGCCTTCCAGCGACGGCAGCGTGTAGATGATGAGCTGCGCGCCGCTCGCCTGCTCGAAGGCCTTGAGCTTCTGATTCAGCGCCGCGGCATCCGAAGGGGTGAGCAGACCGGCTCGATCGGTGACCCACTGGGTGGGTGCGGGTGGAACCTCGAGAGCTGGAGCGGCAGTGGCGAATGCGAGGCAGAGGAGAAGGATGAAGGATGAAGGATGAAGGATGAAGTTACGATGCCGGGAAGTCACTTCATCCTTCATCCTTCATCCTTCATCCTTCCTACGGAGTGGCCGTAGCAGCAGTTCCTCCGAAATTGAAGTCAACGCCGGGGGCCTGCTGCGCGCCTTCGGCCGCCTCGAAATACGCCTTCCTCTCGAATCCGCTCATGTTGGCCACGAGGTTCGCGGGAAAACGGCGGATGGCCGTATTGAACTGCTGGGCCGTCTCGTTGTAGCGCATCCGCTCGACGGCGATGCGGTTCTCGGTCCCTTCCAGCTGCGACTGCAGCTCGACGAAGTTGCGGTTTGCTTTGAGCTCCGGATACCGCTCCACGACGACGAGCAGGCGCGAGAGCGCGCTACTCAGCCCTGCCTGCGCGGCGGCGAACTGGTCCATCGATGCCTGGCTGTCGGTGACGTTGCCTGCCGCCGGGGCGCCGCCACTCTGGACCTGCCCGACGCGCGAGCGGGCATTGATGACCGCCTCGAGGGTCGACTTCTCGAAGTCCGCCGCACCTTGCACGGTGCGCACGAGGTTCGGGATCAGATCGAAGCGGCGCTGGTACTGACTCTCGACCTGCGCCCACTGCCGATTGACCTGTTCTTCGAGCCCGACCAGGTTGTTGCGCACGCCGACGAAGTAGGCGCCGAAAATGATCACGCCCAGAATCA
>DATLFC010000206.1:0-9491 GCA_035525015.1 Thermoanaerobaculia bacterium
CGGCGGATCGCGTCGACGGCGACCGTGGTGGGCGTGCCGGGGAGGAAGATCTCGCGGATGCCCATGGCTTTCAGCTTCGCGATGTCCTGCTCCGGAATGATCCCTCCGGCGAAGACGGCGATGTCGTCCGCCCCCTCCTCCTTCAGCAGCCGCATCACCTCGGGGAACAGGACGTTGTGCGCGCCGGAGAGGATCGACAGGCCGATGGCGTCGACGTCTTCCTGCACCGCCGCGGAGACGATCTGCTCGGGCGTCTGCCGCAGGCCGGTGTAGATCACCTCCATCCCCGCATCCCGCAGGGCGCGAGCGATGATCTTGGCGCCGCGATCGTGACCGTCCAGGCCTGGTTTGGCGATGAGGACGCGGATTTTCTTTTCGCTCATTGCGTTCAGTCTATCCCGAGCAGAGCGAGGGATCTCTGGTGGCACCGCGCCGCATGAAGTTCATCCATCGCAGGTCGTACTGGAGATCCCTCGCTGCGCTCGGGATGAACTGACTTCATGATGTGGTATCCCGGAAGATCGAGAGGATGACGATGTCGTGCCACGTCCCCTCGCGGTAGAAATCGCGGGCCAGCTTTCCCTCCTCCACGAAGCCGCGCGACTGCAGCACGTGCTTCGCGCGCTCGTTGTAGTCGAAGACGTTGATGCGCAGCTTCTGCAGGTTCATGTCGTCGAACGCGAATCGCACCACGGCCGCCACGGCGTCGCTGCCGAATCCTCGGTTCCAGGCCGTCGGCTCTCCGATGAACAGCCCGAACCATGCCGTGCGCGATACCCAGTCGATGTCGTGCAGCGAGGCGTTGCCGATGTGCGTCCGGTCGTCCTTCCGCTCGATGGCGAAATGCCGGTCGGTGGTGCTCGGATGCATGGCCTTCTCCAGCCACTCCTCCTCGGTGGAGAAGGCGATCGGATAACGGGTCTTCAGCGTCCGGACGATGTTCGGGTCGTTCATCCAGCGGTAGCAGCGCTCGGCATCCTCCCGCTCGAAGGCCCGCAGGATCACGTGCTCGCCGGCGATCATGAACCGCCGCCGCGAGTCCCGGGGATCGGGGGCCAGATCTCGATCCGTACGCATCGGCGGCGCATTATAGGTGACGAGTGACGGGTGACGGGTCCGGCAGTGATGTTGCTTTGGTACCTGTCCGTGCAACTCCAGGGAATCCTCTTCGACGTCGACGGGACCCTCGTCGACTCCAACGACATCCACGCCCGCTGCTGGCTCGAGGCCTTCGACCATTTCGGGAAGAAGCTCGACCTTGACACCGTGCGGCACCAGATCGGGAAGGGAGGCGACCTGCTCGTCCCCGACCTCCTCAACGCCCGGGAGATGCGGGAGTTCGGCGAGAAGCTGAAGGAGTACCGTTCCGATCTCTTCAAGGAGAGGTACATGGAGAGGGTGCGTCCGTTTCCCGGCATCACCGAGGCGCTGCGGGAGCTGCATGGGCGCGGCCTCCGGCTGGCGCTGGCCTCCTCCGCCAACCGCGACGAGGTGCAGTACTATACCGACCTCCTCGGCGCCGGTGACCTCATCGAAGGAGCGACGTCGAAGGGGGACGTGGAATTCTCGAAGCCGTCGCCGGAGATCTTCGAGGCGGGGCTGGACCGCCTCGGAACCGATCCGGCCCGCACGCTCGTCGCCGGCGATACACCCTACGACATTCTGGCGGCACACCGCGCGGCGCTGCCGATCGCGGCGGTGCTTTGCGGCGGTTTCGAGCGCGAGCTCCTCGAAAAAGCGGAGTTCCTGCTCGCGGACGTTCGAGAGCTGGTGCGGGAGATCGACCGGATCGATGAGTACTTCACAGATTGACGCGGCCACCACGGCCGCAACGGCGGTCCACCGCCGGGCCATCATCGTCGACGGGCACTGCGACACGCCGTATCGCCTGCACCGTCACGGGCTGCACATCGATGAGGCCGACCCGGAGGCGCAGGTCGATCTGGCCACGCTGCAGCAGAGCGGCATCACGGCCAGCTTCTTCGCCGCGTACGTTCCCCCGTTCTACGCCGGCCGCGGTGCCGCGGCGTTCGCTTACCACCTGATCGACCTGATCCGCGGCGAGACCTCGCGTCGCACGGACGTTCTCCGCTTCTGCACCGACAGCGCGGGAATCCGCCGCGCCAAGAAAGAGGGGATGCACGCGATCATGATCGGCGTCGAGGGAGGCCACGCCATCGAGGATTCCCTCGACATCCTCCGCGATTTCTACGCCCGCGGCGTCCGCTACATGACGTTGACGCACGTCAACACGAACAACTGGTGCGACTCCTCCGGCGATGCCGGAAGGCACGGAGGCTTGACGGACTTCGGCCGCAAGGTCGTGCGGACCATGAACGATCTGGGGATGATCGTCGACATCTCCCACGTCTCGGACAACGCCTTCTACCAGGTCGTGGAGACGACGCGGCTGCCCGTGGTGGCGACGCACTCCTCGTGCCGCGCGCTCTGTCGCCATCCGCGGAACATGACCGACGACATGCTCCGCACCCTGGCCAGGAACGGCGGTGTCTGCATGATCAACTTCTTTTCCGCCTTCGTGAATGACGAGGTGGCGCAGGTGATCATGAAGGCACAGCGGCGGCCGGGCGGCGGGAGCGGCCGCGGCGAGAGCGAGGAGCTTCCGGACGATCGGACGGACTGGGCTTCGTATCTGGAGTGGTTCCGCTCGATCGGCTGCCCGCAGGCGAAGCTCGACGACGTCGTCGACCACATCATCCACGCGGCGATGGTGGCCGGCGCCGAACACGTCGGCATCGGGAGCGATTTCGACGGCGTCCCCGCCCTGCCGGAAGGACTCGAGACCGCGGCCGCGCTCCCGGCCCTCACCGCGCGGCTCCTCGAACGCGGCATGTCCGAGCAGGAGGTCGAAAAAGTCCTCGGCGGCAATTTCATGCGCGTCTTCGAAGCGGTGGAGGCTGGCGCTTCCTGAGCTAAAATCGCGAAGCCCATGGCGTCCGAAGTCGAACAGCTGCGTGACCTCGCAAAGAAGTACTGGTCGGAAGAGAGCGTCGAGTGCCCGAAGCATCGCGGCGTGACGATGCGCGGCAGTTTCGTGCGGACGACCTTCACCGATCACATCCACCTCTCCTGCCCCCGCGGCAGGGAGACGATCATCATTCCGCAGCGCCCCCGGCAGGTCGAGTTCCAGCCGCAGCAGGTCGAGGGTCTGGTCGAGAATCTGCAGCGCAGCGACGGGATCCTCTGCTACCGCTGCCAGTCGAAAATCGAGGTCGCGGCGAACGAGAACCCGGAGTCGGGCTTCACCGATTACACGTTCACCTGCGTCCGCTGCTTCTCCTTCGGGTCCTGGAGCGGGCACCCCGCCGCGGCAAAGATCGGCTCGGCTCCGACCTCTGGAACGAGGAAGAAGAAAGCGGGCTGACGACCTGGCGGCGAACGGCTTGCATGGAGGCATGCCCCCCCACGTAGTCATCCTCGGCGGCGGCTTCGGCGGCCTCTACTGCGCGCGCGCCCTGCGCCGCGCGCCGGTGCGGATCACGCTCGTCGACCGCCACAACTACCACCTCTTTCAGCCGCTCCTCTACCAGGTCGCCACCGCGGCGCTGAATCCGAGCGACATCGCGGCGCCGATTCGCGGCATCCTCCGGCGACAGAAGAACGTCGAGGTGCTCCTCGGTCACGCCACCTCCATCGACACGCGGCGCAAAGTCGTCCAGCTCGAGGATGATGAGCTGGCCTACGACTATCTCGTCGTCGCCACCGGGGCCACCCACTCCTACTTCGGAAATCCGGAGTGGGCGGAAACGGCGCCCGGCCTCAAGACCATCGACGACGCGCTGAAGATCCGGCGCCGCGTGCTGCTGGCGTTCGAGGCAGCGGAACGGGAGAGCGATCCCGACATCCAGGCCGAATGGCTCACGTTCGTGGTCGTCGGCGCGGGGCCGACGGGAGTGGAGCTGGCCGGTGCGCTCTCCGAGATCGCGCGCAAGACGATGGTGCGCGACTTCCGCCGGATCCGTCCCGAGAGCGCGCGGGTGCTGCTCGTTGAAGGAAAGGATCGCGTCCTGCCGATGTATCCTCCGAGCCTTTCGGAAAAAGCGCGGCAGCAGCTGGCCCGCCTTCATGTGGAGGTGATCACGGAGGCCATGGTCTCGGATGTCGACGCGCGATGCATCCGGATCGGCGATCGGAGCATCCCCACGCGTACCGTCCTCTGGGGCGCCGGCGTCGCGGGCTCTTCGCTCGCGAAATCGCTGCACGTGCCGCTCGACCGCGCCGGGAAAGTGCTCGTTGAGCCCGATCTGACGATCCCCGGCCACAAGGATGTCTTCGTGATCGGCGATCTCGCTGCGGTGAAGCAGCGGGACGGCAGCGTCGTTCCCGGCGTCGCCCCCGCGGCGATTCAGGAAGGGCAGCACACCGCGCGCAATCTCGAACGTGCCGTGGAGGGACAGCCGCTCCGCCGCTTCGTCTATCGCGACAAGGGATCGCTGGCGACGATCGGCCGCGCCGCCGGCGTCGCCGATTTCGGGAAGATCAGGCTCAGCGGCTTCCTGGCCTGGTTCGCCTGGCTGGTTATCCACGTCTTCTTCCTGATCGGATTCCGCAACCGCTTCTCCGTCATCCTGCAATGGGCCTGGGCCTACCTGACGTACCAGCGGAGCGCGCGGCTGATCACGGGCGACGTCGGACCGCTCGTGAAACGGGAGCTCACCCCTGACGAGGTGCGGCGGCTGTCATCTCGTCGACCACCGGCCACGCCGCCGCCCTCCAGGCGTCGTCCATGAGCAGGCCGGCCGCGGCGAGGTAGAGCACGATCTCGCCGCGGTCGAACCGCGCCTCGACCTCGCGCAAGGCGTCCCTCACCTGGTCCGCGTCGGGTCTGGCGTAGTCATCCGCTTCGATCGATCCGTTCTCGTGCGGGATGTTCCAGCGATCGAGCAGCGCCGCCATCAGCTCCTTCTTCTCGTGCGTGTGGTACTGCATCAGCGCCACCTCGAGGAACTCGTCGAATTCGGGTGCACCGATCCGCGAGGCGAGCAGCTCGGCCTTTCTCCCCGGCGTCATCTTCCGGATGGTCTCGTCCCGAAACCGGAGAGCCTGCGCGAGATGATGCGCCGCAAGAAGCCTCGACGACGGCTCGGCATGGAGCCAGAAGGCCGTGAGAATCCGCTTGCGAACGCCGGAGTCGGTGAGCTCTTTCAGGATGCGACGCGCGGTCCACATGAGGGGGGATGTTCGCACAAAAAAAGGAGCGCCGGTGAGGACACCGGCGCTCCAGAGACTGCGCGGGACGAATCAGTAGCGGACGCGGAGGCCGAGCTGGATGAGGCGCTGCTCACCCTGCAGCGGATCGCCGGAGAAGATCGTCGGCTGGCCGAAGTTGCTGGCCCGACGGTTTCCGATGAAGCGTGCCGGGTTGTCAGCGTTGAAGAGGTTGAAGACCTCGACCATCGGTTCGATCGCGAAGCCGCCGCCGACTCCGAACTCGCGCGACACGCGCAGGTCGACCTGCGTCATGTCGTCGCCGCGACGGGTGTTGACGTGCGGGACGTCCGACGGCAGGTCGAATGCGAACCCGTCACCATTCAGGTCGATGCCTGCCCACTCGGTGTAAGGGAAACCAGAGCGGTAACGGAGCACGCCGGAGAGGTTGATCGCCAGCGGTGCGCGATAGATCGCGCTCAAGGTCACGCGATGACGGGCATCGGTGTTCAGCGGCCCGAAGCAGGCGTCGCAGAGCGGATTCAGCGGATTCACCGACTGATCGGCCACGGCGCTCAGATCGGGCTGGTGGCCGGCCGCGGTGATGCGGAACTCGTCGGCACCGGCCAGGATGTTGCCGGTCGCTTCCGACCAGGTATAGAAGCCCTGAAGCTCGAGCGTGTTCGTGACCCGGGCCCGGAGGCCGAGATTGACGCCCTCGTAGTCTGCCTCGCCGTCACCCATCCAGATCCGGAAGTTGCCGAACTGGCTGAATCGCCGCTGCCCCGTGGCCGGATCGATCGGGTTCGCCCGGAAGCGGTAAGGCATGTTGCGGTAGCGGATGCTCACCAGGTCGACCGTTGCCCCGACATTCGAAGACAACTGGCCCGACCAGCCGAGCGACGTCTGCGTCGACTGTGGTGCTTCGATCAGGGGAGAGGCGACTTCGTTCGGCGCGGGACGCGCGGCCTGCGGGAGCTGGTTGGCCGGAAGCGGTTGCCCGATGCGGTAGAACGAGCCGTCGGGATTGAGAATGCCGGTCGAGGTCACGTGCTGATAGGTCTGCCCGAAGTTCGACTGCACGGCGGCCGAGGGGAAGAGGATCGTGGCGTTCGTGTAGGGGAAGTCGTAGTACAACCCCCACCCGCCGCGGAGCACGTGCCGTCCCTGACCGGTCAGGTCATAGGTGAAACCGAGGCGCGGGCCCCAGTTGTCGCCGTCGTTGTCGAGGCCGGAGCTGCCGCGAAAGGCCTGCAGGTAGGACTCGTTGTAGGCGCTCTGCGTGGTCAGCGTCTGCCAGATCGGATTGGTGGTCTGGTCGAGATCGAATCCATCCCAGAGGTCGTAACGGATCCCGAGGTTGAGCTGCAGGCGGCTCGTGATCTGCCAGTCGTCCTGCAGATAGACGCTGTACTGGTCGATGGGAGTCGAGAACTGGTTGAAGCCCGAGTAAACCTCGATCCGAGTGATCGGCGAGTCGAGGGAGTTCCCCAGGAAGAAGTAGCGGCCGGAGAGGCCCGACGAGAAGCTGCCGCCCAGCGTCGGCTCGTGGATGTAGTTCACACCCGCTTTGAGATCGTGCCGCGACCCGCCGAGCGTGACCGGGAACGCAAGGTCGTTCTTGAACTGATGCTTGATCTGCTCGGTCGTCTGCGGGACATTGAAGTTCTGCCCGGCGTTGACGCCGTTCGCGAACACCATCGTCGGCGCATCCGTCACAGGCCTGATGGCGTTTTCGAAGGTGCTGTACTGATACAGGAAGTCGTTCACCATCGAACCGCCGATCTGCGCCGTGTGCCCGGCCAGGAACGAGCGGTACTCGCTGTTGAGGAGTCCGATGTTGTCCGGCGTGGAGAGCGGGCTCGCCGAGTAGACGTCCTTGTAATCCTGATGGCCGTAGCGGAACTGCACCTGCTGCGTCGGCGAGAGTGCCCAGGTCGCCTTCGCGGTCACGAGCTGATCGTCATAGGGGTTGGCCACCGCGGTGGGGAGGCTGGGGAAGATGCTGCGCGTGGCCGGCGAGAGCGTGAAAAGGGTCTGGCGATCGGTCGTGTCGTATGTTGCGAAGAAGTGCGCGACATCGCGCACGATCGGACCGCCGATCGAAGCCCCGTACTGCTTCCGCTCGTACGGCGTCTTGTCGCGATTGGCGCGCGTCTCGGACTCCGTCTTCGAGTTGAGGCTGTCATCGCGGAAGAAGCCGTAGACGGCGCCCCCCAGGTCGTTCGTCCCGGTCTTCGTCACGACGGTCAGGACGCCGCCCGTCGAGCGGCCGAACTCCGCCTTGTACTGCTGCGTCTGAATCCGGAACTCCTGCACCGCTTCGAGGTTGAAGTTCTGCAGCGCGCCGCCGATCGTGTCGTCGGTGTTGTCGCCGCCGTCGATCACGTAGTTGACGTTCCGGCCGATCCCGCCGTTGAGCGCCACGACCAGCTGGCCGGGCTTCGTCGGATCGGGATTGACGCCGAGCGACGTCCCCGGCGCGAGCGACGCGAGATTCGCGAACTGCCGCCCGTTCAGCGGCAGGTTCTCCAGCTCCTGCTGGCTCACCACCGTGCCGAGGCTCGGCGAGTTCGCCACCAGCGGAGCGTCCGCGGTCACCGTGATCGACTCCTGCACGCTCGCCGGCCGGAGGCTGATGTCGTATTGCCTCGTCGTGGCGACGTTCAGTTGGAGATCGCGGACCATGACCGTGGAGAAGCCGGACAGCTCCGCCACCATCGTGTAACGGCCGGCGGAGACCGTGGTCGTCCGGTAATTGCCGTCAACGCCGGTGACCACGCTCTGCGTGACCCCCGTGGCGGTGTTGGTCAGCGTGACGGTGACCCCGGGGAGCGCGGCGCCGGTACCGTCGGTCACCTTGCCGGTGAGTACGGCGCCGGTCGCCTGGGCGAAGACTGCTGCCGGGGTCAGGGCAAGCAGCAGCGCAATGGCTACAGCGATACGTCCGTGGAAGTTTCTGGACATTCGTTTCCTCCTTATTCGATTGTCGGGACGGGCACTGCGGATGCGTGTGCGGGCGGCAGGCCAGAAGGAAACCGGAGACCGTCAGCCGGAAAAGCGTGCGTAATTACTTCACCTGACGCAACAAACACGAAAAGGCCGGACGACGGCGGCTTTCCGTCGGCCGGCCCCCATTCAAATTTTTGAATTACCGATTCTTACGGATGAAACGTTGATTCGCGGCCGCTGCGTGTCGGCAGACCTTTGGCCACCCACTCGTCGAAGCCGCCCTTCAGCGCCGCCACTCTCGTCACTCCGCCGTTCGCCAGCACCATCGCCGCATGACCGCTCGTCTCCTCGGCCGGACAGCTGCAGTAGGTGACGATCGGCTTGTCCTTCGGCAGATAGGGAATCTCCCCCTCGATCATGGTCACCGGAATCTGGAGCGCGCCCGGGATGTGCGAGGCCATGTACGGCTCGACGTTGCGGACGTCGATGACGGTGACGGCGCCGCGGTCGAGCATCGACTGCAGTTCCTCGATCGAGACCGTCTCGAACGTGTGGACGTGGGATGTGGGCACCGCGCCGGCCGGCAGCACGATCCAGAGGATGAGCACCCCGACGAGCGCACCAGCGGTCCCACCGGCGAGATACATCAGTCCGTTCTTCTTCATGGCAATGTTGTAGCCGACCCGGAGCCGCGAATCACGTTCGCCGCGAACAGCCCCGCGTGTCGATCGTCACAGCTCGCTCTCTTTCCGCATCTGCCACAGCAGGTGCGAGATGTACGACCGCCGCGATTCCCCTGTCGTGACGATCAGAAGCTTGGTGATCTTCAGCTCGAGCGGATCGGTGTAGAGCAGGATGAGCATCTCCCGGACGAAGCTGGTGCTGAGCGTGATGTCGTTGTCGGTGCCGACGCCGAGGCGGAGGCCCTTCTTTTCCCACCAGGAAAAGGGGTGGTCGCTGTAATCGTTCAGCGCTCCGGTCAGCTTCTTGTTCGACGACGGGAGCGAGACCAGCGTCAGGCGCTTGTCGATCATCCGGTTCAGCACGTCGTGCTGGTAGTGCTCGACCTCGCTGGCGTGATGGAACTTCGTCTTCGTCGCGCTCGTCGTCTCCGCGTCGGTCAAGTGCTCGCCGTGCAAAAGTTTGTCGCGGATCCCCTCCCGCCCACTCCAGTCCATGTCCATCAGCTCCGCGTAGGCGCGCGTGCCGGCGACCATCGGCTCGCCGTTGCGGTTCGCGCGCAGCACCCGCTGCAGGAGACCGTGGAAGTAGAGATTGGGATTGATGCCGAGGCTGAGCCCGTGCTCGACGGCCTCGACGTGCCAGATGTTCATGGCGTTGTCGACCGCCTGGATCCCCTGACGCAGCGT
>DATLFC010000211.1:0-14481 GCA_035525015.1 Thermoanaerobaculia bacterium
AGGGGCGGGTGATCCTTCGATGCGCCGAGTGTGGCCGGACGCGCGAGCTGTCGGGCGAGATGCCCGAGGAGTACACCGACTGCTTCGCCCGGATCGTTCGCGAGGACGGCTTCGTTCCCCGCCCCGGCGTCGGGCTGGCCCTCATCTGCGGTCCGTGCCTGCAGCAGAAGTACGCGGGCCACGAGACGGTCGACGACCAGGAAAAGCTGCGCGCGAAGAAGCGCTGACGCCGGAAACGATGCGCAGGATGTGGGCGCGGGTCTCGTCGGTCGTGATCATCTCGAAGTGGAGCCCGGTGACGTAGATCGCTTCCACGAGCGCGTCCTGCTCCTCGGCGGCGAGCCAATACTGGCTGGTGATCGTGGCGTGACGATCCCCTTTTTCCTCGGCGGCAAATTCGTCCGGAGGAACGACTCGCGACAACGTGTCGAAGCCACGGCTCTGGATCGAGTAGTAAGGCGGCAGATCGCGGCCGCTGTCGGATTTGAGCAGGTCGTGGAATGATCGGGCGTTCGCCAGCGACTCGCGCAGCCAATCCTCCATGTCCGGGGTGACCTTCCCGGCGAACACCGACCAGCCGTAGCGCTTCCAGTTCCCGGCATCGAAGACGTCGGCGTCGCCGTGCGGGACGGCAGGGAGATCCTGAAACAGCGAGCGGAACGTGAAAAGGGTCTCCGGCCGCATCCGCCGCCCGAACGGCCGGATGTACTGCCGTCCCCGGTTCATCTCGCGGAGAATGCGTACGGCTCCGCCGTTGGCCGTGCCGACCATGATCACCTTGTCGATCGCGGCAACCGGCTCGAGGTAGCGGACGAGAAAACGGCAGATGTACGTGCCGTTGCTCTGGCAGATGAGAGTGACCGCGTCGAATTCGCGCAGCTCTTCAGCCAGCTCGCGCGCGCTGTCGGCATTGTCAGCGCGCCAGTCGTAGTCGAAAAAGTGAGTCCGATATCCCTCGCGGTGGAGAAAGTCGACCAGCCCGCCGTAGATGTCCTTCGCGTACGAGCCGATGCGGATCTCGTGGATGGCGCCACACGGCACGACATCGTCACCGGTGAGACCCCGTCCGCCGTCCCACGGAAAGATGAGCCGCCGGAAGTCGCCCCACAACAGCCTCCCAGTCGACGCCGAGCAGAGTTTGCTCCCCGTGATCCCCGGCACGATGACGACTACGGGACCATCCCGGGGCGCCGGTGTCCTCACCGGCGCAGTGGCGCAGCCGCTCAGTATCAAAAAAAGAACGCCGGTGAGGACACCGGCGCTCCAGAGGTTTCGAAGGTTGGTCGAGGTCACCGCAATTTCGAGATCGCTTCTTCGACGGCTTCCGGGGTCGGGACGGCGAAGTTTCCTTCGACGAGCTGTCCCTGCAGCCAGTCGTACTCGCCCTTCATCAGATTCTGCACGACGCGGTAGGCCTTGTCGTCGCTGTCGGCGAAGAGATTGGTGAAGTTGTACTCGATCCGTTTGCGCGCCTCGGCACAGAAGACGTCGGCCAGATCGAGCGCGTTCTTCTGTCCTTTCTTCGCCAGTTGGCTGGCGTACGAGATCGTGGCGGCCATGGCGAAGAGGTCGGTGCCGATGTCGACAATGCGGAACAGCACCATCTGCTTCCGCTCGAGTTTGGCCTGATACCGCATCATGGCGTGGAAGATCGACCGCGAAAGATGACGCGCTTCGCGCTCGACGAAGCCCATGTGCTTCCCGAGCTTGCCGAACTGCCCGTACTTGCCGCGGCTCCAGCCGACATACCGGGAGGGATACCACGCGGCGTAATACGCCCCCGCCTTCGCCGCGGCGCCGATCTTCTCCCCCACGGGCGTTTCGGGCAGGAGGATCTTGTAGCCGCGCTTCATGTGCGGGTCGACCGCCTCGCGGGCGATGAAGAGATGCTGGATCTCGCTCGTGCCTTCGAAGATGCGGTTGATACGCATGTCGCGGAGGATCCGCTCGACCGGATACGGCTTCTCGCCGCGGGCACCGAGGGAGTGAGCGGTCTCGTATCCACGGCCGCCGCGGATCTGCACCAGGTGATCGGCGCATTGCCACGCCACCTCGGTGTTGAACAGTTTCGCCATCGCCGCCTCGAGACGGAGATCGACGTCGCCGCGATCGGACAGGCCGGACGTCAGCCAGACGATGGCCTCCATGGCCAGCGTGTGCGAGGCCATCCAGGCCAGCTTCGCCGCGACCGCTTCGTGCTTGCCGATCGGCGCCCCCCACTGCACGCGCTCATTCACCCAGTCCTGGGCGATCTGGATCATCCGTCTGCTGCCGGCGGCACAACCGGCCGGGATCGTGAGACGGCCGGTGTTCAGCGTGATCAGTGCGAGCTTGAGACCGAGCCCTTCACCCCACAGCAGGTTCTCCTTCGGAACGAAGACGTCCTTGAAGCGGATCAGCACGTTGCCGATGGCCCGCAACCCCATGAACTGGCAGCGGTGGGCGATCTCGACGCCCGGCGTATCCATGTCGAGGATGAAGGCCGAGATCTGCTTCTTCTCTTTCCCCTTGACGACCTTCGGCGGCGTCTGCGCCATCACCACGATGACTTCCGCCTTCAGGCCGTTCGTGCACCACAGTTTCTCGCCGTTGAGAATCCATCCCTTGCCGTCGGGCGTCGGCCTCGCGGTCGTCTCCATCCTGGCCGGATCCGATCCGACGCCCGGTTCCGTCAACGCGAATGCCGAGATGGCGCCTTTGGCGAGCCGCGGCAGATACTTCTTCTTCTGCTCTTCGTTCCCGAAGAGCTTGAGCGGCTGCGGGACCCCGATCGACTGATGTGCTGAGAGCCAGGCCACGGTCGATCCGCACCAGGTGGCGACCAGGCCGATGGCGCGGTTGTAGTTCGTGGCGCTGAATCCAAGACCGCCATACTCCTTCGGGATCTTCATGCCCCAGGCGCCAAGCTTCGCGAAGCCGTCGAAGAGCGAGTAGTCGTACTCGCCGTTGGCGTCCATCGCCTCGGGGTCGACGTTCTCGGCGAGGAAGCGCTCGAGACGCTTCAGGAATTCGTCGGCTTCGACCTGGTCGGCGGCCGGCTGCGCGGGAAAAGGATGGATGAGGTCGAGGTCGAGATTGCCCAGGAAGAGCTGTCCGACGAAGGAGGGCTTTTCCCATTCCGTTTCGCGGGAGGCTTCGGCGACCTCCATGGCCTCGACCGCGCCCTGAGTTTTGACGTCCGCCATGTGAAAGCTCCTTATCGAGAGGGCGTTACACGATTCATTCCGTAGGGGAGAACCAGTATGAATGAGTGTTCATTCAGCAGTCAATCCCTGCAAGATATCGGGCCGTGCCGCCGCACTCCGAAGAACATCGCCGGAGTACACTCCCGGTCATGAAGGAAACCCCCTCCGCTAACATCGTCCTGGCCACGGAAGTGGAAGCGGTGATCGAAGATCGCGGCCTCCTGGCCGGCCCGCGGCCGAGCGTCGACCGGAAGAAACTGCAGTACCACCTCGGCGAGGCGCTCCGGCTGCTCCACGTCGATCTCGAGAACGAGGCGCTTCTCGACACGCCGCGCCGCTGGGCGGAGTCGCTCGTCACGATGACCAGCGGCTACGACTACACCGACGTCAAGAAGCTGACCACGCTGTTCCGCAAGGCGTGTTCGGCCGCCGATATGAGTTGCCAGAACCTGGTGGTGATCGGCGGAACGTACAAGACGCTCTGCGCCCATCACATCCTCCCCTTCTTCGGCCACTTCATCATCGGCTACATCCCGGAGCGGACGATCATCGGCGCTTCCAAGATCCCGCGCATCGTCGAGGTGCACATGCGGCGTCTGCAGTCGCAGGAACACCTGGCGCACGACGTGGCGGAGACGATCGAGAAGATCCTGGAGCCGCGCGGCATCGCCGTCTGGATGGGCGGCGTCCATCTCTGCATGGTGATGCGCGGCGTGGAGCAGGAATCGTCGTTCATGGAAACGAACGTCCTGCGCGGCAACTTCCTCTCCGACGAGCGGACGCGCGAGGAATTCATGTCGATCGTGAACCGCCGCGGGCAGCGATCCTAGTAACATCGCGCCGACGCTGGTCGCGATGGAAGTGCATTGACGCTCCTCATCGCACAGGCGTGAACCGCCCGGCCGCCGCCGCACGCAACTCCGAGATCTGCTCGCGCCTCGTCACCGACAGCGGCACGGTCGAGCCGACGGCCTCCAGAATCCGCTCCGTCGTCAACCGCATCTTCGCGTGCAGCGAGCGGTAGAGCGCCGAGATCACCGCCTGCTCGATCTCAGCGCCGCTGAATCCCTCGGTTTCCGCTGCCAGACGCTCGAGATCGAAGGCGGCCGGATCCTGTTTCCGCAGGCGGAGGTGGATGGAGGCGATGTTGCGCCGCTCCTCGTCGACCGGCAGATCGACGAAGAAGATCTCGTCGAACCGCCCTTTGCGGAGAAACTCGGGCGGCAGCCGCGACAGGTCGTTGGCCGACCCGACGACGAACACCTCCTCCTTCTTCTCCTGCAGCCAGGTCAGGAGCGCGCCGAACAGACGCTGCGATAGACCGCCGTCGGCCTCATTCGATCCTCCCTGTCCGAACGCCTTCTCCAGTTCGTCGATCCAGAGAACGACCGGTGCCATGGCCTCGGCCACACCGGTGGCGCGGCGGAAGTTCTTCTCCGACTCACCGACGTACTTGTCGTACAGCCGCCCGGCATCGAGCTTCAGCAGCGGGAGCTTCCACTCCTTCGCGATGTACTTCGCGGCCAGCGATTTCCCGCATCCCTGCACGCCGACGAACAGCACCCCTTTCGGCGGGGCGAGATTGAGCGCCCGGGCCTGCGCCGAGAATCCGACGCGGGCATGCTCGAGCCACTGTTTGAGGCGCGGGAAGCCTCCCAGCTCGAAGTGATTGCCCTCCAGCGGGAAGAACTCGAGGAGCCCGCCACGCTCGATGAGCTCTCCTTTCCATTGAACGACGCGCTCGATGTCCTCAACCGTCAGCGCGTCGTCCCCGAGGATGGCCTGTGCGATGACCCGCCGGACCTGGCCGAGCGTCAGGCCGGAGAGCGAGCGCACCAGGCGCACCGCATCCTCCCGGCCGAGATCGATCCTGACGCGGCGGCGCACGCTCATCGAGTCGACGACCTGCCGGATGACGTCCCGGATCTCGTTGAGGTCAGGGAGGAGCAGCTCGAAGCGGATGGCGAGGCTGTCGATGTCGCGCGGCAGCTCGAGCGGCTCGCCGGTGATGACGACCGCCGACCTCGAGGAGTGGATACGGGTCACGATCTCCCGTAAGAGCCGTGCCGTGTTGGCGTTGCCGAGGTGGGGGGCGAGGTCCTTGAGCAGATAAATGGCGTCGCCGGTGTGGGTCTCCTCGATCCGCTGCAGCATCGGAAAGGCGTCCCGCGTCCCCTCCACCTCCGGAACCGACCGGCGGCTGAGCCCGGCGTTGATCGACCACTCATAGAACGGTACCCGCAGCCTCGTGGCCACCTCCATCAGGATGGACCGGATGCGCTCCTCCTCGACGGTTTCCACCGCGATGAGGGAGTGGAAGGACTGGACGAGCCGCTCGAGATCGTGGACCGACGTCTGGCGGGACATACCCCTCAAGTCTACGGGAGTAAGCGCGCCTGCCTGAAACGTTCATCCGGGACAGCACGTACATGTCACGGCCGCACCCATGAACAAGAAGAAGATCATCAACGAGATCAGGATCTTTCTCCTGATGCTCCTGGTCGTCACCTCCCTCCGCTCGGCGCTGGCGGACTGGAACGACGTACCGACCGGCTCCATGAAGCCGACGATCGAGATCGGCGACCGCGTCGTGGTCAACAAGCTGGCCTACGATCTCAAGATCCCCTTCACCACGATCCGTTTGTTCAAGTGGGACGACCCCGAGCGCGGCGACATCGTCGTGCTCTTCTCACCCATCGACGGCACCCGGCTGGTCAAGCGGGTGGTGGCCATTCCGGGCGACACGGTGGCCATGGTCGAGAACCACCTCTACATCAACGGGAAGCAGATCGAGTGGACGGAGCTGCAGACCACCGACGATCCCGACCAGGGCCTCACGTTCCTGGCCAGCGAGATGCTCGGCGGACGGCAGCACATGGTCATGCTGACCCCTCAGGTACCCGCGGTACGGTCCTTCGCCCCCATCAGCGTCCCGCCGTATCACTACTTCGTCCTCGGCGACAACCGCGACAACAGCAACGACAGCCGGTTCATCGGCTTCATCGGCCGGAGGCAGATCGTCGGCGAGGCAACCGCGGTTGCCTTCTCGCTCGATCGGCAGAACAATTGGATCCCGCGGCTCGACCGCTTCTTCAAGAGACTGGATTAATGTCATTCCGAGCGTAGCGAGGAATCCGAGCGGTAGGTGGCGCGAGGCATGACAAACAAGGAGACCACTCAAAGCATGCGTCAGTTCGCCTTCGTTCTCGCTTCGATACTCGTCAGCACCAGCTTCGCGACCGCTCAGTACCTTCCGCCGAAGCAGAGCCCGGTCCAGATCACCACCGGCGGCACGGCCGAGCCGGCCATCGCGGCGGCGCGGCGGATCACGCGCGAGGAAGCGATCAAACTCGTGCGCGCGGGCAAGGCCGTCTACCTCGACGTCCGGTCGAAGGCTTCCTACGACCAGGGCCACATCACAGGTGCGCTCAGCATGCCGAACAGCCAGATCGTAGGGCGGATGCGCGAGCTCCCCGTGGGAAAGACGATCATCACCTACTGCGCCTGCCAGAAGGAGCATACGGCGGCGGTGGCGGTGGTGACCCTGAACAACGCCGGCCGCCGCGATGTGGCGGCGCTGGTGGGCGGGTGGGACGAGTGGAAAGCGCTCGGCCTGCCCATCGAGAAGACCAGGTAGGCGTACGGCGATGTTCAAGATCGTCGAGTTGTTCGCGCGTGAGATCCTCGACTCGCGCGGGAATCCCACCATCGAGGTCGATTGCCTGCTCGAATCGGGTGCGCTCGGAAGGGCGGCCGTTCCGTCGGGCGCGTCCACCGGTTCCCGCGAGGCGCTCGAGCTTCGCGACGGCGACAAGAAGCGTTTTCTCGGCAAAGGCGTGACGCAGGCCGTCATGAACGTGAACTCCCGCATCGCGGCCGAGGTCGAAGGGATGGATGCGCGGGAGCAGGTGATGATCGACCTGGTCATGAACCAGCTCGACGGCACCGAGAACAAGGGGCAGCTCGGCGCCAACGCCATTCTCGGCGTCTCGATGGCGGTGGCGCGCGCGGCGGCCGAAGCGTCCGGCCTGCCGCTGTTTCTCTATCTCGGCGGCGCCGGCGCACGGACGCTGCCGGTCCCGATGATGAACGTCATCAACGGGGGCGCGCACGCCGATAACAACCTCGACGTGCAGGAGTTCATGATCGTGCCGGCAGGCTTCGATTCATTCTCCGAAGCGCTGCGCGCGGGAGTGGAGACGTTCCATCACCTCAGGAAGACGCTGTCGGACAGGAAGCTGACGACGGCCGTCGGCGACGAAGGGGGGTTCGCGCCCGACCTGAAGTCGAACTCCGAGGCTCTCGATCTGATCCTCACCGCAATCGAGAAGGCCGGCTACCGGCCGGGCGAGCAGATGTACCTCGCGCTTGACGTGGCCGCCTCCGAGTTTTACGAGGGGAAGAAATACGCGTTCGAGGGGACGAAGCGGACGAGCGAAGAGCTGGTCGAGTACTACCGCCAGCTCAGGGCGAAGTACCCGATTCTCTCCATCGAGGACGGCCTCGCCGAAGGCGACTGGGACGGGTGGGAGACACTCACCGCGGTGCTCGGCGCGAACACGCAGCTGGTCGGCGACGATCTCTTCGTCACGAACCCGAAGATCTTCGCCAAGGGGATCGAGCGCGGCATCGCCAACGCGATCCTCGTGAAGGTGAATCAGATCGGAACGCTCACCGAAACGTTCGAGGCCATCGAGATGGCCAGGGGCGCCGGCTACCGCTCCGTCGTGTCGCACCGCTCCGGCGAGACGGAGGACTCCACAATCGCCGATCTGGCGGTGGCCACGAATGTGGGGCAGATCAAGACCGGCTCCGCTTCGCGCAGCGACCGGATGGCGAAGTACAACCAGCTCCTCCGGATCGAGGAAGAGCTGGGGGATGCGGCGGTGTACGCCGGAAAGGCGATTTACCGGGCCCTCTAGCCACCGCCCGCCCGGATTCCTCGCTCCGCTCGGAATCACATGTCAAGATATTGACCATGCCCGACGAGCGCGATCTCGTCGCCGGAGTGGCGTATCTGGCGAACCTGCTGAACCGGCGCCTGGCCCCGGTTCTGGAGAGATCGGGCGTGACGCCGCAGCAGTGGGGCGTGCTCTCGTCGATCGCCGCGTCCGAAGAGCCGCTGACACTCGCCGCCGTGGCCCGGCGTCTGGCGGTGACGAAGCAGAACATGACCGGGATGATCAACCGGCTCGAGCAGCTCGGCCTCGTCGAGCGGATCGAAGATCCGAACGATCTCCGCTCCTCGCGCGTTCAGCTCACGCGGCGCGGGCGGGGCACGCTCGAGAAGGCAGGGCCGGCGTATCAGGGATGGCTGCGCTCTCTCGGCAGCGATCCGCTCGCGCGCGCCATCAACCGGCTGATTGCGCGGCTCGAGGAGCGCTGACCACGACGCGGTTGCGCCCCTCCCGCTTCGCGCGGTAGAGCCGCTCGTCGGCCACCTGGAACAGGGCGTCGGCGGTCGCGCCGTCGGTCGGATAGATGGCGGCTCCGATGCTGATCGTCAATTGCGCCTGCTCGGCCGGCGCGGGAAGCGCTTCGACGTTGGCGCGGATCCGCCCGGCCACGACCGCGAGCGCGCCGACATCGATCTGCGGCGCCACGACCGCAAACTCTTCGCCGCCGTAACGCGCCGGAAAGTCGACCTGTCGCACGCTTCCATGGATCACGCGGGCCACGCGCTGCAATGCGTCGTTGCCGCCGAGGTGACCGAAGCGATCGTTGTACTGCTTGAAGCAGTCGAGGTCCAGAACGAGAATCCCGAACTCGTAGCCGAATCGGTTCGAGCGCTGGATCTCCTCGTCGATCCGTTCGCGGAATGCCCGGAAGTTCGGAAGACCCGTCAGGTCGTCGATGCGCGCGCGGTCGCTGAGGTCCATCGCCATCTTCTTGAACGCGCGCCCCAGCGCCACCACCTCGGCGTCGCCGGTTACCTGCACATCCTCGATCCTGATCTTCCCCTGCGCCGCGGCCGACAGCTGCTCGAGCGGACGCACCACGCGGCTGAGCGCGATCTTCACCGACGCGAAGCTCACCAGCACCACGATCCAGGCGATGGCCAGTCCGGCCGTCATCATCGATCGCGTGTCGCGCTCCAGCTGCGGAAGCTGTCGCGCGATCTCCTGCTTCCGCCATTCGACCAGCCGGCGCGCTTCGTTGATGACGCGCGTCGACGCGGCGTCGAGCTCACGCGTCGCCGCCGTCCGCGAGACACGCCGCAGCCGGACATCCGTCGCCTGCAGCCGCCGGCTGAATGCCTGCACGCGCTCCCGAAGCACGGCGCTCTCCGCGGAGCGGAGCGGCGGGAGATCGAGCAGCTGCTCGACCGCCGCGTATTTCTCCACGGCCCGCGCATCGCCAAACGCCACCTGCTTGCGAAACGCGTTTTGGGCCCGGATCAGCTCCTCGAGCGCCGCCACCGATTCCGTCTCCACTTCGACGATCCGCGTCCAGCGCTCCTGCGACTGTTGCGCGCGGAAACTCAAGCCGAACGTGATCAGCAGCAGCGCCACGGCGAAGCCCCCTGTCATCAGCAGGACCCGTGTACGCAGCCGTATGGGAGAGGACACGATGGAACTAGGATAATCCGGTCGTGCTCGATCTGGAACGGATCTATCGGGAAACACTCCGCCGCTGCGCGCCGGACGTGCTGGTGCGGAGGGCTGTCCGCCCCGGGCTGCCGCGGCACGTCGTGGCCATCGGCAAGTGCGCGGCGGCCATGGTGGATGGGTTCGGGGAGATCGAGAGCGGATTTGCCGTGGTGCCGAGGGGATATCCACTGCCCGGAATGTCGAAGGTCGAAGTCATGGAAGGAGGGCATCCGGAGATCGACGCCGGCAGTGTTCGGGCCGGACGGGAGCTGCTCCGCTGGGTCGATTCCCATCCGGAGATCACGTTTCTGATATCCGGCGGGGGATCGGCATGCGCCGACGTGCCACTCGAGCCGTTCTTCTCCGAAGACGATCTGCAGCTCGTCAATCGCCGTCTCGTCGCCGCCGGGATTCCAATCCGCGCGATCAACATCGTGCGCAAACATCTGTCGGCGATCAAAGGAGGCCGGCTGGCCGCGCGCGTGCGCGAGCGGAGCGTGTCTCTGATCTACTCCGACGTCGCCTCCGGCGATCTCGCCTCCGTGGCCTCGGGCCCCACGCTTCCCGACCGGAGCACGCGCGCCGAAGCGGCGGCGATCCTGCGTGACGTGGGCGGTTGTGACCGGATTGTCGCCGTGCTCGGCAATGACGACGTTCCCGAGACCGTTCGTGAGATCGGCAACGCCGAGGCCATGCTGATCGCGGACAACGGGACGCTGGTCGAAACGGCCGCGGCGCTCATTGCGGAGGCCGGCCGGCAGCCGGTGCGCTGGCCCGGACAGATCGAAACGGACGTCGCCACGGCGGCGCACGAGCTCGCCGTCCGGCTCCGGACGATGCAGCCGAACGAAGTGATCGTCGCCGGCGGCGAGCCGACGGTGGTGGTCCAGGGAGGCGGACGCGGTGGACGCTGCTCGGAGCTGGCGGTGCGATTTGCGATGGAGGCAGGCATCGAGGCGTGCGCGCTGTTCGGAAGCTCGGACGGCGTCGACGGCACCAGCGGCGCGGCCGGTTTCGAGGTCGAGGTTCCGGCGGCCATCGAGGAGCGGGACCGGGAGGCGCTGGAGCGCTCGGACTCGGCGCCGGCAGCGTCCCGGATCGGGCGACCGATTATCATGCCTCCGACGGGCAACAACCTGCGGGACTTGTACTTAGTGGCTCGCGGTTAGCAAGCGCTGCCGGTTGCTTCCGAACGATGGACGAGAACCAGACCAACAGCCAGACGCTCTTTCCTCATGAGACCGGCCATCACAGGCCGGCTCGCGAGCGACAGAGAAAAGGACCGATGTGGGGATGCCTCCGCGGGATGAGCGGATGTTTCCTCGGTGTCCTGGTGCTCGTGGTGTTGCTGGCGATCGTCGCTCCGTGGGTCGTGCAGACCGCGGTGACCGGCAACTTCATCGCCCGGCGGATCGAGATGACGCTCGAGGCGCGTCTCGAGCGCGAGGTGACCATCGGCCGCGTCGAGGTCGTCCGCACCGGGTACCTCCGGCCGACGAAGGTCATTCTTCACGACGTCCGCATCGCCAACGCGCCGGACGGAATTCATCCGTACTTCGCCCGCGTGGAGCGGCTCGAGCTCACGGGTGGCGTGGGATCGATCTGGACCAGGACCCTGGACGTCACGCGGATCGACATCGTCAACCCGCGCGTGAACTTCGAGGTCTATCCCGAGGGCGGCCCGCTGATGCACAACTTCCCGCGATGGCAGCGGGCGCCGCGACGGCCGTACACGATCTACCGCCTCGAGTTCGATCGGATGCACATCCGCGGCGGTCACTTCGTCTTCGACAACCGCCGGCACGACATGGTGGCCGAATCGACCGCCATCGACTCCGACCTCACCATCACGAGCGCCGAGAACCTCTACGCGGGAGTGGTGGCGAGCCCCCGCTTCGTCTTCCGGCTGCAGGACTACGAGCCGGTGGAGATGAACATGCGCGGCGGCTTCCGTTACACGCCCGGCGTGCTGGAGCTGCAGTCGATCGCATTGCGCGGACGCGGCATCGAAGCGTTCGTCTCCGGCCGTATCGACCCGCTCACCGACGCCGTCTACGATCTCCAGGTCCGGTCGAACATCGACCTGCAGCGGGTGCGCGAAGTCTTCCGCCTCCAGCCTCAGCTCGACGGATCGTTCGTGCTCGACGCGAGCCTGCGCGGCAAAGCGGGTGAGTTTCACCTCACCGGCGGCTGGGTTTCGCCGTCGATCACGGCGGACACCTACGACCTCGCCGACGCGAAAGGGACGCTCGACGTCACCGGAGCGCGCACGCTCGTGCACGTGGAATCGGCGGACTACGGCGGCGGCACGATCTCCGCGGACTATCGCCTCGCGCAATACCGCGAGCCGTATCCGATGACCGTCGACCTCCGCTACGACGGCATCTCGATCGAGCAGCTCTTCGCCGACTGGGGCGTGGAGAACACCGGGCTTCGCGGCGCCGCCACGGGACAACTCGCCTACGGCTGGAACAAGGATGCACTGCTGGAAGGATCGGGAAGTGGAACGGCGCGCCTGGCGCGGAACGCGGTCGCCTTCTCGAAGGCCCGCTATCCGATTCCCCTCGCCGGCTCGACCGGCTTCTCGCTGAACAACGGCGTGGTCACGTTCCGGGATGCGCAGCTCCGGACCGATCGTTCGCGCGTCGACTTCAGCGGCAGCCTGCGCATCGAGAACATCGTCACCGACCTGCGCCTGCACATCGACAGCGACGACTTCAGCGAGCTCGATCGCATCGGCTACAACTTCGCTCACGCCGCCGGCAAGACCGACTACGGGCTCCTCGGCTTCGGCGGCGCGGGAGTGATCACCGGGACCGTGGCCGGCCCCATCCAGGAGCCGCGCGTCGTCGCGCGCATCAGCGGCCGCGACGTCCGCTACAACGATGTCCTCCTCGGCTCGGCGGACATCGCTCTCCGCTATGACGGTCCACGCAGCGTTCTCACGTTCGATCGCGCCGTTTTCTCGGACGGTGTGGGGCGGCTCGTCCTCACCGGAACCGTGGCCTTCCCCGATCGCGGGCCGTCGCCCCGCTTCGATCTCGTCGTGGAGGCGAACAATTACCCGGTCGAGCGCGCCGTCGATGCCGCCGGTCTCGATTTCGAAGTCGGCGGGGGGCGCGGCACCGGCACCATGACCATCACCGGCACACCGGACGAGGGGGGCGTCCGCTTCGCGGAGATGATCATCCGCCGCGACGATTCCGAGCTCCGGCTCAACGGACTCGTGGCCTGGATGCCCGGCGAGGGCAACGTCCGATTCGATCTCGACATCGCCGCCCGTTCGTTCCCCGTCTCCGACCTCATCGCCTTCCTCGATCTCGGCGAGGTGCCGGTCACGGGCGAGCTGACTGGAACGCTGCACATCGAAGGACCGCGCGACCAGCTCGAAGGAGCGGGAGCGATCACCATACGGCGAGGAACCATCTTCGATGAGCCGGTCGACATGGCGACGGCGGACATCGTCTTCGATCAGGGGCGGCTTCGCGCCACCGCGGTGACCATTGCAGCACCGGCGGGAGAGATCACCGGCGAGGCCGAGTACGACTTTGCGACCGAGCAATTCAGCTACACGATCCAGACGTCGTCGCTCGACCTGGCGCGCCTGCAGGTGCTGGAAGACCTGCGCGATCTCTTCGGCGGCCGGCTCGCCATCACCTCCATGGGAGCCGGAACGCCCGACCAGCCCGAGCTCGTCTTCGAGGCACGCCTCATTGACACGTCGATCCAGGGGGTGGACCTGCCGGAGGGGACGCCGCCCCCATCCTTCTATCTGGCCATTCGCGGGGGACGGCTGATCATCCGCGGGTCGCTCGGCGACATCGTGACCATCGAGGGCGACGGACTGGTGGGGGAGAACCTCGCCGTTGACGGTGACGTGCGCGTCACGATCAGCGACCTCGCGCGGCTTCTCGCGCTGTCGCCGCAGACCGCCGGGCTTCCCGTCACCGGGAACGCGGTGATCGATCTCGCCCTGGGGGGGCAGATGTCGTCGCTGGCGGCGCTGCTCGTCGAAGCGACGATCCCCACGCTCGATGTGCGCATCTCCGACCAGCAGTTCGTCCCGCGGGATCCGATCCGCATCGTGCTTCGCGACGGCCGGCTGACCTTCGAAGAGTTCGATCTCCTCTACGCAGGATCCGTATTCGCCGTGACCGGATTTGCGGAGATCACCGGCGACCGGCGGCTGGACCTGAGCGCGGAGGGAACGATCGACGCGTCGCTCCTGCAGATCTTCGTTATCGACATGCGCGCGGAAGGCATGCTGAATCTGGCCGCGTCCGTGCGCGGCACCTTGAGCGCACCGGTGATCACCGGGACCGCGGAGATGCAGGACGCACAGATGAAGTTCGCCGGCTTCCCGCAGCTGATCGATGACATTCACGGCACGCTGCGCTTCCGCGGCGATCGCATCGACATCGAGTCGGTCCGCGCCACGGTGGGCGGAGGAGAAGTTCTGGCCGGCGGTCACATCACGCATTCGGGGCTGACGCCCGAGCGCATTCAGATCACGTTGCAGGGGCGCGAGGTCGCCCTCCGCTACTACGAAGGTCTGACCGTGGAGAGCAACTTCAGCCTGCAGGTGACCGGCGAGATCGAGCGGATGCTGGCGCAGGGTGAGGTCAACGTGACCCGGGCCGTCTACTCGCGCGACTTCGACCTGCAGCAGTCCATCGTCAACCTCGTGCTCTCCCGTCGCGGCATCG
>DATLFC010000220.1:0-4524 GCA_035525015.1 Thermoanaerobaculia bacterium
CGGCCGGCTGAACAGGAATCCCTGGATGTAGTCGCAATCGTGCTCGAGCAGGAAGTCGAGCTGCTCCTGCTGTTCGACCTCTTCGGCGATCACCTTCAGGCCGAGCTCGTGCGCCAGAACGAGGAGCGTCCGGACGATGGCGGCATGTCGTTCGTCCTTCGTGATGCGCGTGACGAACTCGCCCGCGAGCTTGATCCCGTCGACGTTGAAGTGGAGCAGGTGAGTCAGCGATGAATGGCGGGTCCCGAAATCATCCAGCCAGAGATGCAGGCCGAGGGCGCGCAGCTCCTCGAGAACACGCACCGTCTCTTCCGGCCGTTCGATGTATCTCGTTTCGGTGATCTCCAGACTGATGCGCGTCGGGTCGATGCTGTGCCGGTCGGCGAGATTCTTGAATCGGCGCACGATGTCGTTTTCCTCGAACTCCCGCGGCGAGAGATTGAGATTCAGGCGGACGCCGGGCGCGCTCTTCATCCAGCGTGCCGCGTCGCTCCAGGCCGTTAGCATCGTGAACGAGTCGAGGACGAACAGCTCCGGCCCCTGTTCGGCGGCCTCGGTGATGGCTGACGTCTCACGAATCTCGCCGCTCTGGCGCCGCTGGCGCAGCAGGGCCTCGACGGCGACGATCCGGCGGCTGCGCGCCTCGTGGATCGGCTGGTCGACGAGGAGAAGATCTTCCTGCTCGTCGAGCGCGCGATCGAGGGCCTGCTGGCCGACGCGATCGTCCGTCATCAGCCGCGCCGCAGGAAGAGCACCGTGGCCAGCGCCAGGCCGAGCGCGGCGGCGAGGAACAGCCACTTGTAGTCGGCGAGAACCGGCCAGATGGAGGCTGCTTCTTTCGCTCGCCGCTGCTCCTCGCGGAGCATCTCCATCCGGTTGAATCGGGTGCGGCGCTCGGAGGCCTGGACCGCGCCCTCGAACTCCCGCAGCGTCCGCGCCGGCTCGGGGGCGACGGCCACGCCGCGCTGCTCGTCGATGTGTACGGCGCCGGTCACCACCGGCCGGACGATCCGCTCGCCGCGCTGGCTGACGACTTCATACGCTCCCTGGTCGAAGTAGAGCACCGTCGGGCCGTGCCGCGTGTCCTTCAGGAAGAGGACGTTTTCCTCCCCCGGCGCGAGGTGCGGGACACCGATGGTCGTCTGCTGAATCTCTCCAACGCGACCTCCCGGCGTGACGACCGTGACCTGTGGTGGCGTTCCGCCCTTGATCGACTTCTCCACCTCGAACGTGGTGTAGGTGAGGATGAAGCGTTGCTCGTCGTCGAAGCGCGATTCGCTGCGCACGACGCGCCCCAGCACGATCGCCTGCGCGTTCTCGACCTTCTCGTCGAACGTCGCGGCCAGCGAGACGGTCGCTTCCGCGCGCGGCGCACCGACCAATGCAGAGCCTGCCAGGAGGATCGCCGCGAGGGGGAACGAGAGCTTATTTGGAGTCATCCTGAAAGGGATCGGAAGCAAGCGACAGGCCATTCAGTCAGCCGAGTTGTCTCCGGAGAAAGTCCGCCACAACGGCCATCGATTCCGGCGTCACGTGATGCCCCATCGGAAACTCTGCGTATTCCGGTTGCAGGCCGTATCGCTCCAGGACCTGGCGGGCGCGACGGGCGGCCGGCAGCGGGATCATGTCGTCGGCCGTTCCATGGACGATGAGGATCGGGAGGTTACGTTTGCCCGTGAGGTCGGGCAGGCCCTCCTCGTACAGCCCGCCGCTCATCGCCACGATCCCGGCGATCTTCATCTCCGTCCGAAGCCCGACGTCCAGCGCCATGAGCGCACCCTGGGAGAACCCGGAGAGGATGATCTTCCCGGGCGGCGTCGGGTAGCGCCTGGTGACCTGGGCGAGGAAGTCGAACAGCAGGCGTCGCGAGGCGGCGATCGATTCCGCGCTCGGCGGCCATCCGTCGAACCAGGTGTAGCCGAAGGTCATCCCCGGGTACGCCTCGAACGGCTTCGGTGCGTTCGGAAAAACGAAACGGTAGCCCACCGGCCCGTCGAGCGCCTGGGCGATGTCGGCCAGGTCGTTCGCGTCCGCCCCCCGCCCGTGCATGACCATGACGAGCGGCATTTCCGCCGTGTCCGGCCGCCGGCTCGGCGTCCGCAGAGCGTAAGCAAGGGGGAGGTCGGTCAGAAGCAACGCTAGCGCCCCACCGATCGCCGCCGCGGCGGCGGGGCCTCTTCCTCGAGGATCAGCGGCTCCGTGAGGTGGCCGTTGCGGTAGATCGTCACATAGGGATGCCGTCCGCCGACGGCAAACGCGTCGCCGTTTGCGGCGATGACCGAGACCGCGGTCAAAAGCGGCCCCGGTATCTCGGTCATTCGAAGGGGTCGGAAGCTGCCGTCGAGCTCGAGGGCGAACGACGTGACCGAGGACGGCGGCGTGTGATACGCCCCGGCGAGGAGGTAGCGCTCACCGTTCCATCCGAGGGCGATCGCATGAACAATGGCGGCTTCGGGAGCCGCGAAGATCGTTCCGAGATCGTGCAGGCGGCCATCGGCGGCGGTGGTGACGAGCCGCACCTTCTCCGGCTCTCTCTCGACGTCTACGATCGCAATGACATCACGAAGCGAGTCGGTGAACAGGGCGACCCGCGCGGAATGGCGCTGATCACCCTTGAGCAGAAGATGATCCCACGCCATTTCGCCATCGAAGCCGAATCGCGTGGCGCGGTGCTCGCCCTGGTCGTTGTGCACGAGGATCAGGCCGCGACCGTCCACGCCGGCGGCATAGAGAAGGGAAGGCTCGGGCAACTCGAACGGCTCCTGAAGGACGTTCGCGTCCTGATCGAGGTAAACGGCAAACCGGCGGTTGGCGCCGACCCACCACAGCGCGGCGCAGGTAGCCGCGTCACAGACGATGTCAGGGTCATGCATCCGGTCGGCGACCTGTTTACCCATCGGATATTTCAGCTTGTTGTCTGCGACGGGTGAGGCGAACAAGATCGGATTCGCCGACGATCTGTACCAGGAAACCAGCGGTGGGCCGTGGCCGGCCGAGACGCCCAGCAGCGTCTGCCAATCGGCTTCGCGCAGGACGACCGTCGGGCCGACCTGAGCTCCGTCGACGGCAACCGATGTTCGAAGGGCTTTGTGCAGCAGGGGAGACACAAGCTGGTTATTGCGCGTCCAGTAGACGTCGAACCCATCCCCCCGCGCCACGACGTTCTTGAAGTCCCTCAGATCGCGGGGAGGAGGAACCACCTCGGCGGCGGGCCGGAGGGGGAAAAGCACGCTCGCGCTCAGAAGAAGCGTCCCGATCATTGTCGATTCCGAATTTTAGTGCCGACCCACCGATCGCCGCCGCGACGGCGCCTCTTCCTCGAGGAGCGTCACCGGCGCCGAGAACTTTCCGTCCTTGTAAACCGTCACCTTCGGCCCGCTCCATCCGATGACGAACGCGTCGCCGCTCGCCCTGATGACGGCGGGGTAAAGCAGAGAGGGGGGCAATTCGAGCGTCTTGACGGGCCGGAGGCCTTCATCGAGCTCCAGGGCAAAGGACTTCAGGTAGAGGGACCGTTCTGCCCGGTACGTTCCGGCGAGAAGGTACCGTTGGCCGTTCCATCCCAGCGCGATGGACTCGAAGCCGATGCCGTCTCCGGGTGAGAAGGCGATGCCGGAGTCGTAGAGCTCTCCCTCCGGATTGATGATGACGGTCCGCAGACTCCCCGTCGGTTCGACCGAGTAGGCGCCGCGATCGACGATGGCCATCGCCAGATGAGTGCCGTGATTCCACAAAGCAATCCGTGGGTGATCGAAGCTCTGTGGGTTGCGCTCGAGGAGGAGCACGTCCCACATCACTGCGCCGTCGAAACCAATCCGAGTGGCCCGAACGTCGCCGCCGAAGCCTCGAATCACGACGAAGCCTGCCTCATCGGTTGCCGCGCCATAGAGAAACTCAGCCTCGGGCAGCTGCGAGGGACCGGCGAGGAGATTCGCATCGCGGTCGAGGTGAGCGGCGTGCCAAGCGCCGGAGTCTTCCCACAAAGCGGTGCAGACGGCCGGCCCACACGTGATTCTCAGGTAGTCCGTCCACTCCGCGACGAATTTGCCGGAGGGGTACTTCAATGCGTTGTCGGCGAGTGGGGAGGCCAGCACCATCCGCCGGTCCTGGTAAATGCGCCAGTAGACGAGAGGGGAGCCGGGTCCGGCGGACATGGCCGGGTGGGTGTACGGATCGTCATCGCGAACGATGGTCGTCGGTCCCCTCTGCGTACCGTCCAGGGCAAAGGACGTCCGGAGGAGTTTGTTGCGAATGGGATTATGGAGCTCGTTCGTGCGGGTCCAGTAGGCTTCGAAGCCGTCCACCCCCGCCACGATCTGGTTCCACTGCTTCGAATCGACGAAAGGGCGGCTTTGCTCGGGCACGACCCGAAGGGAAGCGGAGAGGACTGCGCTCAGCAGGAGCGTCTCGATCATGACGTGGTCGAACACGACCTAAGTCGTGTCGATTCCTGATTTTAGTGCCCGCGGGGGGTATTCGGGAATCCCTGGTTGGCGTAGAATTGTCGACAATACCCGAGGAGAG
>DATLFC010000221.1:0-2432 GCA_035525015.1 Thermoanaerobaculia bacterium
AGGGCCATGGCCACGGCCTCGACGTGGTCGCGGTACTGGCGCCAGGTCGTCTCGCGCCAGATGCCGAGACGCTTCTCGCGCAGCGCGACGCGCTCCGGCTCTCTGGCGGTCGCCGCCAGGAAGAGCCGCGGGATCGTATCCGCTCCGTTCATCGCCAACGCTTCTTCCGTTTCCATCGCTGCGCGCCGGTGACGAACTGCTCGTTGCGGAGTCCGAGGTAGAACTCGCGCACATCGTCGTTCTGCCGCAGCTCGTCCGCCGTTCCGCTGGCCACGATTCTTCCATCCTCCAGGACGTTTCCGTAATCGGCAACCTCCAGGGCCATCCGGGCGTTCTGTTCGACGAGCAGGATCGTGACGCCGCGGTCGCGGATCTTCACGATGGCCTCGAACATCCGGCCGACGAAGAGCGGCGAGAGTCCGAGCGATGGCTCGTCCATCATCAGGAGGCGGGGGCGCGTCATTACGGCGCGGCCGATGGCCAGCATCTGCTGCTCGCCGCCCGAGAGCGTGCCGGCGAGCTGCCGCGCCCGCTCGCGAAGCGGGGGGAAGATCTCGTGAATCCAGGCGAGGTCGGCCGCCACGCCGTCCGCGTCACGGCGCAGCCACGCTCCGACGCCGAGGTTCTCCTCGACGGTCAGCTCGGGAAAGACCTGCCGTCCTTCCGGGACGTACCCGATGCCTCTGCGGATGATCTTCTCGGTCGCCACGCCGTCGACGCGCCGCCCGTCGAAGGTGATGGTTCCTTTCTCCGGCTGATCGTCGATTACGCCGGCGATCGTGTTGAGGATCGTCGTCTTGCCGGCGCCGTTGCTTCCGAGAATCGCGGTGATGCTCCCCTCGGCGACGTCGAGGGAGATGGCGCGCAGGGCCTGGATGCGGCCGTACCAGGTTTCGACGTGATGAAGAGACAAAAGGCTCATCTGGAGTGCGACGGCTCACCGCGCTCTCCCCCCGCGGAGCAACGGTGCCTCAATGCGCAAAAGAGCTGTCAGCGGACGAGTTCTAGTCGCCGCCACCGTTCTTCGTGTTGCGATGTCCTGCAAATTTCGGAACATTCGGGCAGGGAGCGGGTCCGGCACCGATATACGTCATGCAGAGGTTGTTCTCGAACGTGTTCGCCCCCGCAGGCGCCTGGTTATGGATGTCCGCACCCACGCCGGCCCCGAAGGTCGCGGCCACCTGAGCGGGAGGATTGCCGGAGATCACATTGTCGCGGATGACATTTCCGCTGGCGTTCAGGTGGATGAGGATTCCGTTCACGTTGCCGCCGATCCCGTTTTCCTCGACCACATTCCCGCTGCTGCCGAACAGGAGGCCGACCCCGAAGTCGCTTCCGGCGGCATTCGCCGTGACCGCCGACCCGTTGCCGGTGAACTCGTTTCTGCGAATCCAGTTGTCGTGGCTGTTTACCAGGCAGTTGCCTCCGCAGGGGATCGAAGCGGAGGCGATGCCATTCCGCGTCGAGACGTTCTCCTCGATCCTGCTGTTGGTCAGCAGGGCCGCAAGGATTCCGCTGAAGCAGTTGTGGTGCGAAATGACATGCCTCAATGTGATTTTGTCGTTCCGCAACAGGAAGATGCCGTGCCGCCGGAACTTCTGCACCATGCCGGGACCGAGGATCCTGATGTTCTCCTTGTCGACGGAAACGATGGCGTCGACGAAGGGCGGTCCCGAGTTGGGAGCGCAGTTGGCGGGAGGCTCGGCGGTCCCTGTGATCGTGTAGCCATTGAGCCGGAGCTGGATGTTCGAAGCTCCGAACTCGATACATGGCGAATCGACCATCACGCATTCGACGTCGCCTACGAGCCGGCTGTTCTCGAAGATAAATTTGGTGGTCGCGAACGTTCCGCTGATGTCCTCCGCCCGCACGGTTCCGACCGGAAGGGAGACCGAAACAGCAAATGCCAGAATCGAGAGAGATAAAGCTCCGCGATGATGACGCATAGACACCTCCTGTTGAGAATGGAACTGTTTCCACCCGGGCCATCCGATGATCCGCTGCTCCTTGGGGGCCGCTGAGTTTATCCCAGATAGGCCCTCACCACTTCGGGGTGCTCCGCCACTTCGGACGGCGTGCCTTCGGCGATCGTGCGGCCGAAGTCGAGCGCGAGCACGCGGTCGGAGATGCCCATGACCATCTGCATGTTGTGCTCGATCATCAGGATGGTCACGCCGAGCTCGTCGCGGATGTCGCCGATCCAGAAGAGGAGGTCCTGCCGCTCCTCGAAGTTCATCCCCGCCGCCGGCTCGTCGAGCAGCAGAAGAGCCGGCCGCGTGGCGAGAGCGCGACCCAGCTCGACGAGCTTTTGCGTGCCGTAGGGAAGCTGCCAGATGTAGCGATCGCGCGCGGCGTGGAGATCGAGCAGATCGATGATCTCCTCGACGCGCTCGCGATGCTCGACCTCCTCGCGCGCGGCGCGCGAGCGGCGG
>DATLFC010000234.1:0-4992 GCA_035525015.1 Thermoanaerobaculia bacterium
AACTACGGATAATACCCGCGGATCGTCTTCGCCTTCCCCTCGCTCACCTGCACCGTGACCTCGCGCCACTTGCCGCCGGCCTTCACGTCGGGAGGGGGGTAGAAGCCGAGGATGTACTGCGAGCGGAGCTCGGTCTGGATCTGGTCGTAGATCCGGTGCAGGTCTTCGGCGCGCTCGATGTAGAAGACGCTGCCGCCGGTCTCGCTGGCGATACGGCCGATCCTGTAGCGGACGTCGACCTCCGTGGCGCGGATGCCGAGGCCGATGAAGTAAACGGGGACTGCGGCGCGGCGCGCGTAGTCGATGGTCTGGTCGAACGAGAACTTCGACGCCGTATCGCGCCCGTCGGTGAGCACGACCAGCGCCCGCTGTCCCTTGATGCCGAGGAAGTTGTAGAGCGAGTAGACCACCGCGTCGTAGAGGGCCGTGTAGTCCTCGGCGCGCAGCCTGGCCAGGCTGGCGTGCACGTCGGCCACCTTCGGCGACCACTTCTGCACGAGCGACGGCTGCGTGTCGAACCCGACCAGGAAGGCCTTGTCGCCCGCCTTCAACACGTTCTGGAAGAACTGCGCCCCCGCTTTCTGCGCCTCGCTCATCCGCGGCTGCATCGAGCCGGAGGTGTCGACCGCCATCCCGATCGACAGCGGCAGGTTCTTCACGTATTCGAACTTGGCGATCTTGACCGCCTGCCCTTCGTCGAGCACCTTGAAGTTCTCTTCGGTCAGGTGTCCCGCCGGCTTGCCGCGGACGAAGACCGTGGTCGGCAGCTCCACCAGATGGACGTCGAGCGTCTCCATGAACTCCGGGGTGTTGATCATCACCACGTCTTCGATGGGCGGCGCCGGGTCTTCCTTGAGCGTGGCGACGGCGCGGAGGTATCCGACCCCCTGCGTCTCGGGGACCTCGATGGTCTGCACGTACGGCGGGGTGTAGAGAGTGGCCAGCCGCGTCTCGTTGAGGAAGAGCTGCACCTCCCCCACTTCCTTCCCCTCCGGGACGCGCACTTCCATCTCCACGCGCGTACGCCCCTTCACGTCACCGTGGCGCGGTGCGACGATGCGCACGCGGAAGGGGTCGTTCCCGGTGTTCGCCACGATATCGTCGCCGGTCAGGACGTTCCCCTCTCCGTCGAGGGCCAGGGCCTTGACGCGACGCACTCGCGGCACCTGTCCGAAGTCGAGGTCGATCGTGAAGGGAGGCTGGCGCTTGATGGCGATCTTCTTCCCGTCGAGATGGAACTCGACGGCTTTGATGGCGTCGCCGATGGCGATGGTCTCGATCTTCTGCAGCCCGTTGAGCAGCTCTTCCGGCAGCGGAACGATGCGCAGCACCGTGTCGCCCGTGTCGATCAGTCCCTTGATCTGGCTGACCGCCGCCGCCCCGGCGGCCCTCGATGCGATCTGGTCCGGCGTGTCGAAGATCTGTGGCACCGCCAGCTCGTTCTCCAGGATGGCCTCGGCGCCGGAGTGGATGTCGGTGACTCTGATCCGCGAGGTGTAGTCGCCCGGACGGAGAAATCGATCGACGATCAGCGGCAGCTTCTCATCCTGCACATCGCCGGGGAAGTCGAAGCGATACCGGTAGTTTTCCCAGAGCGAGCCGTCCCGGAGCACTTCCCCCGTGACATCGAGGCTGTACATCGTCACGCCGCCCACTTCCTTCGCCGTCAGCTGCTCGCGCGGAACGAGCACGGTGATCTCGGCGTCGGTGCGCGATCCCTGCTTGGCCGGATAGCGCGCCGAGAATTCGGCCGGCAGCTGCGCCGCCCCCGGCGTGGCCAGGACGACGGAGCGGAGGATGCTGGTCACGTCCTCCTCGTCGACCTGCGGCGGGTCGTAGATGGTCAGCAGCTCCATCCGGTTCTGCTGCTGCACGGCGATGGCGCGCAGAATCTCGTCGCCGTTCGGGCACTCCCATTCGATACGGCTGAGGAATTGGCCCGGGCTCGGGCTGGCGCTCTCGAAGAACGTCCGGCGCACGGCATCCTCGGCGCTGAGCGCCCCTCCCATCGCTTCCTGAGAGACGAGCTCGGCCAGATCCATCCTCGCATCGCCCATCGGCCGCCACAGCTTGTAGTCGAATCCGTGCCGCGGCATGTAGAAGAGGAAGCGGGCCCTGCTCCCGTAACCCTTCAGGTAGCCGTACAGCCAGATCTCGACCGGCTGCAGGAGACGGCTGCAGTCGATCTTGATCACGTCCCCCGGCTCGCCATGGATCAGGTACATGCGCGAGCGGTCGGATGCGATCTGTTTGAAGCGGTCGCGGGCTTCTTCGAGCCGCGCGTAATAGGCATCCTTGAACGCGCGGTTCGTCGTGCCGGCGGCGACGTCGCGCCGCCGCCAGAACTGATCGATGTAGATGTCGCGCTGCGCGTTGGTTTCCAGCACCAGGAATGTGTCGCGCTCGGTGTCCTGCAGAATCGGCTCGACGTCCTCGAGGAACTGGCGGTGCTGCTCGGGCAGCTTCGCGATCCGGTCCTTTCGTTCCCGCCGCGAGAGTTTCCGCACGCCCGGATCCGGCGGCCCCGATTTCGTATCGACAGCCTGCTGCGCGGGGGGCGCGGCAGAGGCGTCCTGCGCGAGTATGCTTGGCGCGAAGAGCAGCAGCGCGGCAACGACGAGTGCGTTCTTCATATCTGAGAGCTAACCATGCGCATCTATCTCGACAACAATGCCACCACACCGGTTCATCCGGAAGTGCTCCGGGTGCTGGAGAGCTCGCTGCGTGATGTGTTCGGCAATGCCTCGAGCATTCATAAAGAAGGCCAGACGGCGCGGCGGGTGATCGAGGATGCCCGCGAGGCGGTGGGGCGTCTGATCGGATCGGCCCCCCGCGACATCGTCTTCACCAGCGGCGGCACCGAGTCTAACAACGCCGCGATTTTCGGGGCCGTCCCCCACCAGGGTCGTCATCACATTGTGACAACGGCCATCGAGCATCCCTCGGTTGCCGCGGCCGCCGCCGAGCTCGAGCGGCGCGGGCACGAGGTGACCCGGGTGGCCGCGGATCGAAGCGGCGAAGTGCCGGCCGGGCGGGTGCTGGAGGCGATCCGCGCCGAAACTCGGCTGGTCACGGTGATGCTGGCAAACAACGAGACCGGCGTGGTGCAGCCGGTTGAAGAGATCGGGCGCGTCTGCCGCGAGCGCGGCATCCATTTCCACTGCGACGCCGTGCAGGCGGCCGGCAAGATCGACGTCTCGGTGGCCGGGCTGGCGTGCGACACCCTGGCCATGTCCGCGCACAAGCTCCATGCGCCGAAGGGCATCGGCGCCCTCTACGTCCGCCGCGACCTCGAGCTCGGAACCTTTCTGTTCGGAGGCGCCCAGGAGCGCCGCCGCCGCGCCGGGACCGAGAACGTGCCGCTCGCCGCCGCCTTCGGCGTCGCCGCGACGATCGCCGCCGACACCTCGTGGCGCGATCCGGTGGCCGTCTTCCGCGATCACCTGGAGGATGAGATGCGCCGCGCCTTCGAGGTCACCGTCAACGGCGCAGAGGTCCGGCGGCTGCCGAACACCTCGAACATGACCTTTCATGGCGTCGACGGCGAAGGGCTGGTGATCGCCCTCGACCTCAAGGGCATCGCCGTCTCCACCGGCTCGGCCTGCTCGTCGGGCCGCGTCGAGCCGAGCCCCATCCTCCTGGCCATGGGCCTCACCCCCGACGAGGCCCGGAGCACGGTCCGCATCTCCCTCAGCCGCTTCACCACCCGGGAGGAGGTCGAGCGAACCGCGAGTGTCCTGGTCGAGGTCGTGCCCCGCTGCCGGTCAGCCGTCAGCCGTTAACCGTTAAGGAAACTCTGCACAACTCCGTGCCTTCTCCCCGCTTGCGGGGAGAAGGTGCCGCGAAGCGGCGGATGAGGGGTTGCGATCGCCGCCCCTCACCCGGCCTTCGGCCACCCTCTCCCCGCTCGCGCGGGGAGAGGGCGTTCTATCGCAGAACCGGGTACCATTTACACCGGTCCATGCCGGAAACACCGATCCTTCAGGGAGATCTGTCCCGCATCGAGCTCCCCGACGTGCTGAGCTTCGTGTCGATGATCCGCGGGACGGGGCGTCTGACGCTCGAGCAGAAAGATCTCGAGCGGACGCTGCTGTGGAAGGAAGGCGACATCGTCTTCGCCCAGTCGAACTCCGTCGAGCACACCCTCGGCAAGTTCCTTCTGCGCAACGGCAAGATCACCGCCGAGCAGTACGACGTCTCCCGCCGCAAAGTCACGCCGACCGTCCGGCACGGCAAGATCCTCGTGCAGATGGGGGCGATCTCGCCGAAGGACCTCTGGTGGGGCGTCAAGAACCAGGTCCTGGAGATCATCTATTCATTGTTCCGGTGGAAGGACGGCGCCTTCGCCTTCTTCGAGGCGGAGGACGAGACCCTCGGCGAGCGGATCGTCCTCCAGCTCAACACATCGAGCGTCATCATGGAGGGGATCCGCCGCCTCGACGAATCGGCGCGCATCGAGGAGAAGATCACCTCCCTCGACATGATCGTGGCCCGCCTCCCGGGCGCGCAGCCCGATTTCGAACAGCTGGAGATGAGCGCGACGGAGATCGCCGTCTACAACGACATCGACGGCAATGTCACGATCACGGAGCTGATCGGAAAGTCGGAGCTGACCGAGTTCGACGTCAAACGGATCCTCTTTCAGCTCCTCTCGGCCCGCCTCATCGAGGTGCGCGAGGAGGACAAGGGGCCGCGCGCGGTCTTCCTGGACGTCGAGGACTCGCCGGAGCTGCTGAAGATCATCTCCACCTACAACGGCATGTTCGCGCGGCTCTTCGACGCGCTGGAGGGATCGGTGGGGGACGAGTCGGCGCGCGACATCTTCATGACCGTGCTGCAGGGCGCCGAGACCGACGAGCTCTGGACCGGCGTCTTCTTCGATCAGTTCGGGCGCTTCGACGAGAACATGCTCATCGCCAACATCTCCGAGCTGCCGTTCGAGAAACGGAAGTCGTCCCTCGATGAGGGGCTGAACAAGCTCCTCTCGGTGGT
>DATLFC010000238.1:0-6215 GCA_035525015.1 Thermoanaerobaculia bacterium
CAGGCTGACCCGGCGGAAGCCTTTCAACTCTCGCACCGGCCGCGACGTCGTCGCGACCGGATCGTTCACGTAAAGCTGCACCACTTCGTCGCCCGCCCGCGCGCCGGAGTTCGTCACGTTCGCCGAGACCTTCACTCCTGCGCCTTCGTTCGTGACGCGGAGATCTGTGTAGCGGAACGTCGTGTACGAGAGGCCGTACCCGAACGGGTAGAGCGGATCGTTCGGGCTGTCGATGTACTTGCTGGTGTACTGGTTCTTCGGATCGACCGGGCGTCCGGTGGGGAAATGGTTGTAATAGATCGGCACCTGCCCCACCGACCGCGGGAACGTCACCGGCAGTTTGCCGCTCGGATTGACGTCGCCGAAAAGGACGTCGGCGATGGCATGCCCTCCCTGCGTGCCGGGGAACCACGGCCAGAGAATCGCCGGAACGTTCTCGGCCGCCCAGCCGATCGTCAACGGGCGGCCGCTCATCGCCACCAGCGCCACCGGCTTTCCGGTCGAGGCCACCGCCTCGAGCAGCTCCTGCTGGCGTCCCGGCAGATCGAGCGAGACGCGGGAACGCGCTTCGCCGCTCATCTTTCCTTCCTCGCCGAGGACGAGGAGGACGACGTCGGCTTTGCGGGCGGCGGCGACGGCCTGTGCGATCTCCTCGTCCGATCCTTCCAGCACGCCGGTTCCCTTCTCATGGATGACCTGCGTCTGCGGGCTCACCTTCGCGCGGATGCCCTCCAGGAGGCTGACGGCTTCCTCCCCTTTTCCGTGCGCAAACCACGAGCCGAGCATGTCCTCGCGGCTGCCGGCCAGCGGACCGATGACGGCCAGCGTCTTCACGTTCTTCGAGAGCGGAAGAATGCCGCGCTCGTTCTTCAGCAGGACGATCGACTTCTGCGCGATGCGGCGCGACGCCTCGAGGTGCTCCGCGGTCATCGTCACCTGCTTTTCGCGGCTCTCGTCGACATACGGCCTGTCGAACAGGCCGAGCTCGAACTTCGCACGGAGGATGCGGCGGACCGACTCATCGATCGTCGAGACCGGAAGCGTTCCCTCGCGCACCGCATCGGCGAGCGTGACGTACGCCGCGTCGATCATGTCCATGTCGACGCCGGCGCGAATGGCCTGCAGCGCCGCATCCTGCGGCGTGGCCGCGGTGCCATGGTCGATCGTCTGCTCGATGGCCTCGTAATCGCTGTCGATGAAGCCGCGGAAGTTCCATTCCTCACGCAGGATGTCCCGGAGGAGATAGCTGTTGACCGATGCCGGGACGCCGTTGAGCGTGTTGAACGCGGTCATGATCGTCCAGACTCCGGCGTCGACGGCGGCCTTGAACGGCGGGAGGTAGACCTCTCGGAGATTCTTTTCCGACATGTCGACCGTGTTGTAGTCGCGTCCAGCCTCCGCCGCGCCATACGCGGCGAAATGTTTCGCACAGGCGAGGATCGAGTCTGGCGCGGAGAGATCGCCCCCCTGGAACCCGCGCACGTAGGCCGCCGCGAACGCGGAGCCGAGGAATGGATCTTCGCCGGCGCCTTCGGCGATGCGCCCCCAGCGGGGATCGCGGGCAATGTCGACCATCGGAGCGAACGTCCAGCGGATGCCGGCCGCCGCCGCCTCCCGCGCCGCGATCCGCGCCGCCAGCTCCGCCGACGGCGGATCCCACGTCGCGGCGATGCCGAGCGGGATCGGGAAAATCGTCCGGTAGCCGTGGATCACGTCATGCGCGAAGAGAACGGGGATCTTCAGCCGCGATTTCTCCATCGCGTTGCGCTGCAGCTCGTTCAGGTTTGCTGCCCCGCCGGTGTTGAAGATGCAGCCGGCCGTGCCGGCGGCGATCCACGGCTTGCCGCGCTCGGTCCCCGGCGTGAACTGGAGAAGCTGTCCGATCTTCTCCTCCAGCGTCATCTTCGCCAGGAGCGCGTCGACCTTCTCGTCGACCGTGGTCTGCGCCGTCGCCGGCAGCGTCAGAAGGAGAGCAAGAAAAAGAGCGGCCCGTTTCATAGGCCGCTCAGTTTAGTAGACTTCGGTCGGAGCGCGGGTGTCTACCGCCCGTAATACCGCCCATCCAGCAAATCGATGTCGTACGCCTGCAGGAACCCCGCGCGCGTCCAGTCACCGTACACCTCGACGTAATCGCCGGCGCGTATCTCGCGGCGCCGGTCGCGATCGACGACCGTCACGAAGCTTCCCGTCGCCTCGTTCCGTACGACGAAGGTGTCGCGGCGGTAATCAACACTCTCGACGTAGCCGCGCAGAGCACCGCGCGAACGGCCGTCGTAATAGTCGTAGTAACCGCCGCGGTTGTAGAACCCGCCGAGGTTGATCACCAGGCCGACGCGGAAACGATCGCGCCGGTAGTGCGCGGCCGGCACGAAGAAGGGATAGCGCGCGCCGTGGACCCACACGCGATAGCCGCTTCCGTGGCGCCGCACGTTCGTGACCCGCCCGTGGGCGTAGTACGGCTGCCGGTTGCCATGGACGGTCACGGTCGAGCGCGGCGCGCGGCTGTTGTTCTGCCGTGCGGTGCTGCGCGGAGCGCTCTGGCGCCCCCTGTTCTGTCGCGTCGTGTTCTGCCGCGCCGCAGGACGGCGCTGCTGGTTCCGGTCGCGGCGCTCGATGCGGTTTCGAGAATTGTCACCGCGGCGCTGCTCGGCGGCTCTCTCACTGCGGATCGACCGCTGCTCCCTGGCGCGCGCCCGCGTCTCTTCTGTAGGACGCGTTTCTGCAAAAGCGGACGTTCCGGCCAGTGCCGCGACCGCGACCATCGCTGCCAATCGCACACCCAACTGCTTCTTAGTCATCACATTAGCCTCCCCGGGTCGTTGAAACTCCTGCCATCGCTATCGCAAGCGAGGAACCAGTTTCATCGCCGCTGACGCAGGAGCCAGTTCCAGAGATCGGGATCGCCGTACGCCAGGTCCCACGAGTTGTGTCCGACGCCGGGATACTCGGTGTATCGCACGTCGGCACCGAGCCGGCGCAGCTCGTCGTGCATGCGGCGCGACTCGGACGGCGGGATCAGCGTGTCGTCCGCTCCATGGAAGATCCAGATCGGGATGTGCTTCACCTTCTCCGCCGCAGTCGAGTACGGGTCGTCGGCTCCGATCGTGAGCGGAGACTGCCGCACGTTCTGCGCGCTCTCCGGTTTCACGATGCCGCCGCAGACCGGCACGAGCGCCGCGAATCGATCGGGATGCTGCATCGCCAGATGCCACGTCCCGTATCCTCCCAGCGACAAACCGGTCAGGTAGACGCGATCGGGGTCGCCGCCGAACTCCGCGATGCTCCGATCGAGCGCCTGCATCGCGAAGCGGGCTTCATCGCCGAGCCACCGCGTGTCCGGCGGTGCCTGCGGAAAGACGACGATCATCGGAAAGCGCTCCCGATGCCATCGAATGGCGCGGCCGAGGCCGACTTCGATCTGCCGCAAGCCGTCGTCGCCACGCTCGCCGGAGCCATGAAGAAAGAGGACCACGGGAGGCCGGTGGCCATCCACTACGTCGGGAACATAAACGACATACCGCTGCCGCGTGGCGTCGTGCGTGACCGACCGATTGAGGAAACCGGTTTCGGCCGGGCGGGCGGTGGCGCAGTGGAAGGCTGTCACCGCCACGAGCGCGGTCGCAAAACGGAAAACCGTATCGGTTACGTTCATTAATTTGAACAAGTCGTGACGCGGCGGGGAGTCACTCGCCGCTAAGCATAGACGATTCTGCTAGTTGGATCGGACACCCCTTCGGCACACCAGTCGCATCTCTGCAACGCATCGCAAGCAGGATGTTGTGACGACCCCCAAGCCACTCGAGTGCAGGCCCCTCCGGCGGCAGCGTTGCCGGCGGCTTTCGATCAACCCTTTCGAATAGGAAAGCGTTCATGGCGAAAATCCGAAGATCCACGATCCTCTTATCCGTTCTCCTCGCGCTCGTTGCCGGGAGCGCATTCGGGCAGGGAACGACAGCAACCCTGACCGGTACAGTCACGCATGACGGTGGGACGTTGCCGGGCGTGCTGGTGACCGCCACCTCTCCGTCGCTTCAGGGAGCACGGACGGCAATCACCGGAGAGGCCGGTGCCTATAACATGCCTGGCCTTCCGCCGGGGCGGTACACGGTGGCGTTCGAGCTGCAGGGCATGCAGCGCGTGGCGAAGACGACGGTCCTTTCGCTCGCACAGACGACGCGCGTCGACGCCGACCTGATGATGGCCGCGGTCGCCGAAGCGATCACGGTCACGGCGACGGCCCCGGCCATCCTCGAGACGAACGAGGTCGCCAGGAACTTCACCAGCGAGATCGTCGACAAGCTTCCGGTGGCCCGGACCGTGCGCGATACGGTCCTGCTGGCGCCGGGCGTCAGCTCTTCCGGCGTCAACAACCAGATCACGATCTCCGGCGCCCCCTCCCATGACAACCTCGTCCTCGTCAACGGCGTCGTGGTGAACGAGAACCTGCGCGGGCAGCCGCACAACCTCTTCATCGAAGACGCCATTCAGGAGACGACGGTCCTCACCGGCGCCGTCTCCGCGGAGTACGGACGTTTCACCGGCGGCGTGGTCAGCACGATCACGAAATCGGGCGGCAACGAGTTCTCCGGGTCGCTCCGCGACTCCCTGACCAACTCGGAGTGGCGTGGCAAGACTCCCTGGGCGACCGAGGCCGACCACGTCGACAAGATCGACCAGACTTACGAGGCCACCCTCGGCGGATACTTGCTGCGCGACCGCCTCTGGTTCTTCGCCGCCGGCCGGGCGCTGGAGACGAGCGACCAGCGGTTCACCCGTGAGACGAATCTTCCTTACGTGTTCGGTGCCGACGAGCAGCGCATGGAAGGGAAACTCACCGGACAGATCACGTCGCGGCACAACGCGGTGCTTTCGTACCTGGCCGTCGACCGGACCGAGACCAACAACGCCTTCCTGAACATCCTCGACCTCGATACGGTCGACGATGAGCGGATGCTTCCGAACACGCTTCTGGCGCTGCAGTACAACGGCGTCTGGACGAACAACCTTCTCTTCGAGGCGCAGTACTCGGAGAAGGAGTTCACGTTCGAGAGCAGCGGCGGCAACGACACGAGCCGCGTCGGCGGAAGCTGGCTCTACGACCTCAGCAGGGGCGCCTTTGCCAACGCGCCGGTCTTCTGCGGCGTCTGCGACAACGACGAGCAGCGCAACAACGATTCGTTCGTCGCCAAGGCCACCTACTTCGTCAACACCGCCCGGATGGGCACGCACAACGTCTCGGCCGGAATCGAGGATTACGCGGAGACCCGCGTCTCCAACAACTTCCAGTCGGCCAGCCAGTACGAGCTCTTCATCGGCGGCGGTCACATCGTCGGCGATCGGTACTTCCCACGCTTCGATACCGGGACGTCGCTTCGCTACCGGCCCATCTTCGACCTCTCTCCCGGAACCGATTTCGCCACCCAGTCGGCCTTCATCAACGACCGCTGGGAGCTGAACAGCAACTTCTCCTTCAACATCGGTTTCCGCTACGACGCCAACGACGGGCGTGACGCTTCGGGCAACCTCGTCTCCGATGACAAAGCCATCAGCCCGAGGCTCGGATTGATGTACGACCCCTTCGGCAACGGCCGGCATCGCGTCAATCTCTACTACGGCAGCTACGTGACGAAGATCGCGGACGGCAATGTCGGCGGGAGCGGTCAGGCGGCCGGCAATCCCTCCCTCTTCACCTGGCAGTATCGCGGTCCGGCCATCAACCCCTCCGGCACCCCGGCGGACCAGCTGATTCCAACCCGTGAAGCGCTGGCCATGGTCTTCGCCTGGTTGGACTCGATCGGCGGCGCCGCCAACCGCAGCGCGGCAGACGGCTACCTCGGATCGAGCATCGCCGGCTTCGTCACCGAGTTCCCCAATTCCATCGCCTCGCCGGCCGTCGACGAGATCACCCTCGGCTACGGCGTTCAGGTCGGCCGCTCCGGCGTGGTGCGCATCGATGCCATCAGCCGCGAGTGGAACAACTTCTACGCCGCCCATCTCGACATGTCCACCGGACGGAAGACCGATCCCGAAGGCTTCTCCGGCGATCTCGCCTACACCATCAATGAGGACAGCGAGACCGAGCGCGAATACAAGGGAATCCAGATTTACGGCACGTTCCGCCCCGGCCGCTGGAACCTCGGCGGCGGCTACACCTGGTCGGAGCTGAAGGGGAACGATCTCGGGGAAGGGGCCGGCACGGCCACCATCCGCAATCT
>DATLFC010000240.1:0-6121 GCA_035525015.1 Thermoanaerobaculia bacterium
AGCGAAGATCCTGATCCTCGGGCTCTCGTACAAGGCGAACATCGATGATGACCGTGAATCGCCGTCGTTCGAGATCATCGAGCTGCTGAAGGACCGCGGCGCCGACGTCGCCTACTGCGATCCGTACATCCCGCGGGCACGCCCCGGCCGCAAATATGACCTCAACCTTTCGTCGGTCCCATGTTCGAAGGATGAATTCAGCCGCTACGACGCCATCGTCGTCTCCACCGCGCACCATGAGTTCGCTGACCCGGCGCTCTACGACGGTGCGAAGCTGGTGATCGATACCCGCAACATCGTCCCGGCGGGACGGTCGCAGCCGCGGGTCATCAAGGCATGAAGCGGGTCCTCGTGACCGGCGCGGCCGGCTTCATCGGATTCCATGTGGCGGGGCGGCTGCTGGACGATGGGCGGGAAGTTGTCGGTCTCGACAACATGAACGCTTACTACGATGTCGGCCTGAAGGAAGCGCGGCTGGAGCGGCTCGAGGGGCGCGACCGGTTCCACTTCCACAGGCTCGATCTCGCCGATCGCGACGCTCTGGCGCGGCTCTTCGAAACGGAGCGGCCCGATGTCGTCATCCATCTCGCCGCGCAGGCGGGGGTGCGCTATTCGCTGCAGAACCCGCATGCCTACGCCGACGCGAACCTCACCGGCTTCCTGAACATCCTCGAGGGGTGCCGCCACAACGGGGTCCAGCATCTCGTCTTCGCCTCGACGAGCTCGGTGTACGGGGCGAACACCACGATGCCGTTCTCGGTGCACCAGAACGTCGATCACCCGCTGAGTCTCTACGCGGCGACGAAGAAGGCCAACGAGCTGATGGCGCACACCTACAGCCATCTCTACCGGCTGCCGGCGACGGGGCTGCGCTTCTTCACGGTGTACGGTCCGTGGGGGCGCCCCGACATGGCGCTCTTCCTCTTCACGAAAGCGATCGTGGAGGGGAAGCCGATCACGCTGTTCAACCACGGAAAGATGCGGCGCGACTTCACCTACATCGACGACATCGTCGAAGGCGTCGTCCGCGTGGCGGCGCAGCCGGCCGCGCCCGACCCCGGGTGGAGCGGAGCGAGCCCCGACCCCGCCACGAGCTCCGCGCCGTACCGTCTCTACAACATCGGCAACCACGAGCCGGTGGAGCTGATCCGCTTCGTCGACCTGATCCAGGAGAAGCTCGGGCGGAAGGCGATCATCGAGTACGCCGATATGCAGCCCGGCGACGTCCCGGCGACCTGGGCCGACGTGGACGACCTGGCCCGCGACGCCGGCTTCGCCCCCGCCACGCCGATCGAGGTGGGCATCGAGCGTTTCGTGAACTGGTACCGTGACTTTTACAAAGTCTAGGCCGCGGGCATAGTTTGGTATAGTCAAATTTTCGTTTCCATACGTTGAGTCCAGCCAGGGAGCCGCGATGTGGATGGGTATCGCCCTGCTACTGAGCGCCGTTCTTCTCCCGTCTCCGGCCGGGGTTGCCGCTCCTCCGCCCCACCGAGGCGCGACCGAGGGGGCCGTTTGCGACGGGGGGCTGCCGAGTCATTCCAGTGATCCGGTTCAGTACGCGCAAGCGATCGATCTCTGTCAGACCACCACGGAGGAAGCACCCGCTGAGGAGTGGGGAGTGATCAGCGCGGCGCTCCTTTTGCCGGACGGCACGGAAACTCCGGCGGCGAACTCACGATCGATCCGCCTCAGCTTCGGGTCGTCCAACTTTCCGCAGTTCGGAAACAGCTTCGCCGTGCTTTCGACCGGACATGCGGCGGCGCCGGGGCAGACGAATCCCTCATTCGCGGCTTTTCAGCCCGGCGCGGTCATGGGGACGCTGAGCGGGTTTCCGCCCGACTGGCTCGCCGCGAACGGCGGGCAGGTCCCGACGGTGACCGGTTGCCCGGAACTGGAGGGCCAGGCGGCGCGCGATGGGATCATGTTGAAGCTGCGAATTCGCGTTCCGGCCGACGCGCGTTCCTTCAGCGTCTCCACCAGGATGTTCGTCGCCGATTACCCGGAGTATGTATGCAGCCCGTACCATGACTTCTTCGCGGTGCTGCTCGATTCCGGGTTCACCGGGACGCCGGCCAACCCGGCGGACAAGAACCTTGCCAGGCATGTGTCGGAGAGCGGTGCCATCTACCCGATCGGCGCCACTCTCGCCTGGGGAAACACCGGGCACTTCACGGCCTGCAAGAACGGCCCGACGGGGTGCGCGCAGGGGGCTATCGCCGGAACGACCGCCACGTGCACGGGAACCACGGATCTGGCCGAAACGGGATTCGATACCCCCGATGTCGAGCAATACTGCGACGAGAACAATCTCGTGGGCGGCGGCACGGCATGGCTGACGCTCCGCGGCAACGTCGTTCCGGGAGAGATCATCGAGCTTCGCTTCGCGCTCTGGGACACGGCCGACGGATCGAGCGACTCGGTCGCGCTGATCGACAACTTCCAATGGTCCGCGGAGCTGGCCACGCCGGGCCTGTTCCTGCCCGGCGAGGCGCCCTCGCCCGATTCGGCGCCGGTACCCCCGGCCGGCCTCCTGGCCACCGCGCAGACGTCGACATCGGTTCTGGTCGAGTGGTCTCCGTCGCCTTCAGCGACGTCGTATCACGTCTTTCGGAAGGAGCCCGGCGGCGTATTCGTTCATGTCGGGACCACGAGCGCGAGCTCTTTCTGGGACCTGACCGCGGTGGGGGACCGCACCTATCTCTACCGGGCCCGTGCCCTGAACGGCGCCGCCAGCTCGACCGACAGCGCACCCGACATCGCCACCACGGTCGCATTCACGGACGATCCGCTGGTGAGCGGCAGCACGACGGTAAAGGCGGTTCATCTGTCGGAATTGCGGTCGGTGATCGATGCGGCCCGGAGCCTGGCCGGACTCGGCCCGGCTGCGTTCACCGACGCCGCCTCTCCGGGCGTGACGATCAAAAGCGTTCACGTGGCTGAGATGCGGACCGCCCTCGATGCGGCGCTGACGGCCCTTGGGATTCCAACGAGTGCGTATACCGACACGACTCTGACCGGCACCATCATCAAGGCGCAGCATTTCCAGGAGATCAGAAGTCGGCTCAAGTAGAGGAGTGCGGCGGCTTGCCGCCGCGGCGGTGGCAAGCCACCGCACTCCAATACAATCGGCCCGCAATGAACGATCTCGAGTTCCTCTCCAAGGGCGTGGTCGACCTGATCGAGAAGAACGATCTGAAGGCGAAGCTGAAGAAGGGCAAGCCTCTCACCATCAAGGTCGGCTTCGACCCCACCGCCCCCGACATCCACCTCGGCCACACCGTCGTCATAAGGAAGATGAAGCATTTCCAGCAGCTCGGGCACCGCGTGATCTTCCTCATCGGCGACTTCACCGGGATGATCGGCGACCCCACGGGCAAGAAGGCCACGCGCCCACCGCTGACGAAGGAAGAGATCCAGCAGAACGCCGAGACGTATCAGAAGCAGGTCTTCAAGATTCTCGATCCGGAGAAGACCGAGATCCGCTTCAACTCCGAGTGGCTGAGACCTCTCGGCGCGGAGGGGATGGTGCGCCTCGCGGCGAAGTACACGCTGGCGCGGATCCTCGAGCGCGACGACTTCCGGAAGCGCTTCGATGCCCACCAGCCGATCGCCATCCACGAGCTGCTCTATCCGCTGGCGCAGGGCTACGACTCGGTGGCGCTCGAATGCGACGTGGAGATGGGCGGCACCGATCAGCTCTTCAACCTCCTGGTGGGCCGCGACCTGATGCGCGAGTACAAGCTCGAGCCGCAGGTGGTGATCACCATGCCGCTCCTGGAAGGGACCGACGGCGTGGAGAAGATGTCGAAGTCCCTCGGCAACTACATCGGCATCAACGAATCGCCGGACCAGATTTTCGGCAAGGTCATGTCGATCTCCGACGAGCTGATGTGGAAGTACTACGTCCTCTGCACCGATCTCTCCATCGACCAGATCGACGCGCTCGAGCGGGGACATCCGATGGACGCCAAGCGCAACCTGGCCAGGATCATCATCGCCGACTTCCACAGCGAGGGTGCGGCGGAGGAAGCGGAGGCCGAGTTCCGCAGAGTCTTCAGCGAGCGGCAGGCGCCGACAGAGATCGACGAGAAGACGCTCCCGGCCACGGCCGCGCCGCAGCTCCTGACGAAGGTCATCACCGCCGCCGGCCTGGCCGCGACGAACAAGGAAGCGCAGCGTCTCATCGCCCAGGGCGGCGTGCTGGTCGACGAGGTGAAGATCGACAACCTCAGGCACACGCTCGAGGCCAGCGCCGGCGCGTCGTACCTGATCAAGGTCGGCAAGCGAAGGTTCGCACGGATCACCTTCGCTTGAAACGGCTTCCTACTCCCGGTCCGGCCCCTGCGCGTTCTGAATGGCGTGCCAGTACTCGACGTATGTATCGCGCACGGAGGGGTCGAGGCGCTCGGCGAGATCGAGCGGCAGCTCCAGTGCGCGGATCAGGTCTTGAACGTCGGCGAGGTCGCGTAAGCGATCACGATTTGAGAGCCCGGAGGCGAGCTTGAGCTCGATCAGCTTCTCCAGCGTGATCACGCGCGTTCCCTGCATGTCGAGCGACGCCTCGGCCGGATCAGGAAACCTCACGGGCTTCGGTTTTCCGTCGCCCGGATATTCGCCCGCGGTGATGAACTCGACCTTCGTCCCGTTCACCGTGTCGCGCAGTGCCTTTCGCGCCCCCGGAAAGAGAGGAACATATCCTCGCCCGACGAGACGCTCGTGAATCGCGCGCAGTCCTTCGGGCGTGATCAGAATGTCGACGTCGGACGTGAACCGCACGAATCCATGCGCGACGAGCGCCATCCCGCCGATGAGCGCGTAGTCGATGCCCTCCTCGGCCAGACGGCGCGTGACTCGGGCGAGCGCGTCATGAACGTCATCCGTCTTCATGAAGAACCTGCTCGCTTCCTTGATTGTCTCCATGAACGAACCGCCGGTCACGATTCGTGGCATACGGCTCATTGTAAGTCCCTATCAGCGGCGGTTCGCGAAGGTCGCGTTCGCCGGGGTATGATGTATCATCATACCAATGGCACGCGCGAAGATCGCCATCACGCTCGACGAGGCGGCTTTGGCCGATGTCGACCAGTTGGTCGAGGATGGAGTCTTTCCGAACCGCAGCAAGGCCATCGAAGCTGCCGTGTTCGAGAAATTGCAGCGTCAGCGGAAGTCGAGGCTGGCCGATGAATGCGCGAAACTCGACCCCGTCGAGGAGCAGGCCCTCGCTGAAGAAGGGATGCGTGGAGACGTCGAGTGGCCCGACTATTGAGGGGTGATGTGCTCTGGGCTGACCTCAGCCCGGTGACCGGCAGTGAACAAGCCCGCTCACGGCCGGTCGTCATTCTGAGCCATGAACTGTTCAACGAGCGCTCGGCGACCGTCATCGCCGTTGCGGTGACGAGCCGGAAACCACGGGCGTCGTTTCCTCTTTCGCTGGAGATCACGAGCACACGACTTCCCAAAAAGTCATGGGTCAAGATCAGCCAGATCCGGACGCCTTCCGTTCAGCGGTTGGGAAGGAAGCTGGGCCGCCTTTCACCGGAAGAAGTGCAGAGAATCGTCGACGGCCTCGCGGAGATCATCGGCGGCTGAGTAGCAGGGTTGACCGAAGGTGTCATTTACTGGGTTCCCTGACGCAAACCGGTGAAGTGTGCTGCCTTCACCGTTGTGGCGCCCGCGGTGATGATGGGATCGGTGTAACCAATCCCCGGCAGGCCGATCGCCGTCCGCGCCTCGTCGAGAGCATCGCGAGCCTCGACGATGTGGGCTCGCTGAATGATCGTGCCCGCTGTCGCGGGGGAGAAGGTTGCTGCGACCAGACCTGCGGCGGCGCGCATCGCATTCACCGCCTGCCGAATCTCTGCAAGGTGGATCGCCTTCACGAGCACGGAGCTGTTCAGCGTCGGGTCCGTGAAGAGGATCGTCGTGGCGGCATCAGGGTCGCTGAACCCCGACGTCCCATCGTTCGTGACCGCGCGGACGATGTAGACGTACGTCTGCCCGGCCGAGACAGGCGAATCGTTGTAGGAATTCGTGGTGGGCGATGCCACGAACGAATAGCCGGGAACCTGCGTGGCCCGATAGACGTCGTAGCTGGTTGCTCCGCTCACGGCAGTCCAGG
>DATLFC010000242.1:0-4175 GCA_035525015.1 Thermoanaerobaculia bacterium
TCGATGCGGGCCAGCACGCCGTCGCGCTCCTGATCGTCGAGCGCGTAGTAGACGTTCTTCCCGACGTCGATGCGATAGAGCGGCGGCATGGCCACGTGCACGCGGCCGTCCTCGACGAGCCGCCGGAAATGCCGGACGAAGAGCGCGCAGAGCAGCGTGGCGATGTGCGCGCCGTCCGAATCGGCGTCGGCGAGGATGCAGACCTTCCCGTAGCGGAGGCCGTCGAGATTCGCCGATCCGGGATCGACGCCCAGCGCCACCGCGATGTCGTGCACTTCCTGCGACGACAGCACCTCGGCCGAATCGACTTCCCAGGTGTTCAGGATCTTGCCCCGCAGCGGCATGATGGCCTGGAAGGCGCGGTCGCGCGCCTGCTTGGCCGACCCGCCGGCCGAGTCGCCCTCGACGAGAAACAGCTCCGTCCTGGTCAGGTCCTGCTCGCTGCAGTCGGCGAGTTTGCCGGGGAGCGCCGGACCGCTGGTCAGCTTCTTCCGCTCGACCTTCTTCACCTGGCGCAGCCGGACCATGGCATTCGAGATGGCCACCTGCGCGATCCGCTCCGCGTCGCCCACGTTCTGGTTGAGCCAGATCGAGAACGCGTCCTGCGTCACGCCGGAGACGAATGCCGATGCTTCGCGCGACGAGAGACGGTCTTTCGTCTGTCCGCTGAACTGCGGGTCGGACATGCGCACGGAGAGGATGTAGCTGACGCGGGCCCAGACGTCTTCCGGCGTCAGCTTCACGCCGCGCGGCAACAGGTCGCGAAACTCGCAGAACTCGCGGATGGCCTCGGTGAGCCCGGTGCGGAATCCGTTCACGTGCGTGCCGCCCTGTACGGTCGGAATCAGGTTCACGTAGCTCTCGCCGACGATCTCCCCTTCCTCCGGCAGCCAGACCGCCGCCCAGTCGACCTCGTACTCGTTCCCCTTGAAGTGCCCGAGGAACGGCTCCACGGGGATGGTCGTCGCGCCGTCGAGCTCCGACATCAGATACGCGGGCAGGCCGTTCTCGTAGTACCACTCCTCGTTGTCGGCCTTGTCGGCCTCGCTGAAGAAGCGCATGCGCAACCCCGGCGCAAGAACGGCCTTCGCCCGCATCACGTGTTTGAGGCGCGGCACGCTGAACTTCGGCGAGTCGAAATACTTCTCGTCCGGCCAGAAGCGGACGGTCGTGCCGGTGTTGCGCTTGCCGACCTGCCCGACGACCTTCAGCTCCTGCTTCTTCTTCCCGTCGGCGAAACGCATGTGGTATTCGCTGCCGTCGCGGCGCACCCACACTTCGAGTTTCTTCGACAGAGCGTTGACGACGCTGACGCCGACGCCGTGCAGGCCGCCGGAGAATCGATAGTTCTTCTCGGAGAACTTCGCTCCCGCGTGGAGGCGCGTCAGGATGACCTCCACGCCGGAGACGCCTTCCCTGGCGTGCTTGTCGACCGGCATCCCGCGGCCGTTGTCGGTCACCGAGACCGAGCCGTCGTCGTGCAGGGTGACGTCGATCTGATCGCAGTAGCCGGCGATGGCTTCGTCGGCGGCGTTGTCGATGACTTCCTGGGCCAGGTGGTTCGGCCGCTCGGTGTTGGTGTACATGCCGGGGCGCTTGCGCACCGGCTCCAGCCCGGTCAGGACTTCAATCGCTGAGGAATCGTAGGTCGTGGTCAATCGTCTTCGAGCCGGCGCAATGATAACTGCCAGATCGATGACGCCGGCAGATACGCCACCCTTCCCTCGGCGAACGCGGCGCTCGGATTCTCGATCCGCGACGGCGTGCTCGTGATCCACGCCTCGAGCTCCTGCGGCGTCAGGCCGGGATGGTCGGCGAGAAGACGGGCGGCGATTCCGGCGATCACCGGCGCCGCGAAGGACGTGCCGGAGCGATGGTTCGGGCGCTTGCCGCGATAGTGATCGGAGGCGGTGATCGTGGCGCTGAAGATTCCCTGCGCCGGGGCCAGCACTTCCACGCCGCCGCGGCAGCTTCCCGTCCACCAGTCGTTGCGCGCGGTCATCCCGCCGACGGTGATCACCCCGTCGATCTGACTCCCGAGGATGGCCGGAAAGCGGTCCACGACACCGGAGTCGCCGCATCCCCCTTCGACGTTGTTCGCGGCGACGACGAAGAGGAACCTCGTTCCCTCCACGCCGCCGATCATCTCCCGCATCTTCTGCTCGACTTGCGCGAAGGTGACCGTGACCTGCTGCCGGCCGAGGCTTTCGAGAACCCAGCCGCTGATGTTGACGATGGCGGTGCGCGGGCGCCGCGGCAGCGTGCCGGCGTGCTCGATGATGGCGTCGAACGCCTGCATGTATTCGGAGGTCGTGGTCAGGCCGCGCTCATTCATGATGCGGACGCTGACGAGCGAGGCCTGTGGGGCGACGCCGGTGCGGGCCCCGCCGATGATCGACGCGACGGCGGTGCCGTGGGACGAGGAGGCCAGCTCCTCCAGCGTGGCGAAGCAGGGCTGGAGAGACTTGCCGGGGCTGGTGCAGGTCGAGGCGCCGATGGAGACGGCGCCGGCCACGTCGATGCCGGCGATGACGCGTCCACCGAATTCGACGTGATCGGCGCGGATGCCGGTGTCCATCACGTAGACGATGCTGCCGGCGCCGCCGCCGCCGCGGGTGAAGCGGCCATCGAGGCTGCCGCCCACCTGATCGATCCGGTCGAGATGCCAGAGGAGGTCGCCCGGCTGGTGATCGCCGCAGTCCTCGAGGACCGCGACGGAGTGACGGCCGTCCAGCGCGACCTCCCGCTCGCCGCAGCGAGTGGAGACCGGGTCAGCCGCTGCCGTGAACGCGAATAAGAAAACAGCCGCGAACGGGACGATCCGTGACAATAGGGCTCCTGATTGTGGACGTCTTGGACGACGAGGATAGTGTACACGGGGTATGAACCATCTGGCCCATCTGTTTCTGGCGGGAGATTCCGAGGAGTCGATGCTCGGCAATCTGGCGGGGGACTTTGTCAAGGGGCGGCTGGAGGGGCGGTACCCGGCGGGGGTCGAGCGGGGAATCATGGAGCACCGGCGGATCGATGCCTTCACCGACTCGCATCCGGAGGCGGCCGTGTTCCGGCGCATCATCGCCGCCGATCACGGGCACTACGCGCGCGTCATCGGCGACATCTTTCTGGATCACTTCCTCGCCAGGGAGTGGAGCGCGTTCAGCGACGAGGCGCTCCCGGAGTTTCTTCAGCGCGTCTACGCCCGGCTGGATGGAACGGTCGACCGGATGCCGGGGCGGCTCCGTTCCGTCTACCCGATGATGCGCGACGACGGGTGGCTGCTCTCGTACGCCTCGATCGACGGGATCTGGACGGCGCTCTTCCACCTTTCGAAGCGCTTCTCGCGGCAGCCGCGGCTCGAGTTCGCGACGCACCTTCTCATCGATGCACGGGAGGCACTCCTCGAACGCTTTCACCGGTTCATGCCGGATGTGATCGACTACGCGAAAGGATTACGATCCGGGTGATGAAAAGCATTCAGGAAACGTACGCCCCGAACAACCGCTGCTTCGGATGCGGGCCGGCCAACGAGAAGGGCCTCGGCATCCGCAGCTTCGCCGACGGCGAGGATCTGGTCTGCGAGTGGACGCCGGAGCCGCACCATCTCGCGTTCGACGGGATCCTCAACGGCGGTATCTGCGGTGCGCTGCTCGATTGCCACAGCAACTGGACCGCGGCGATGCATCTGATGAAGAAGCGCGGCGAAGAGGAGCCTCCGTGCACCGTGACCGCCGACTTTCACGTCCATCTCAAACGCCCCACGCCGATGGACGCGCCGCTGCACCTCCGCGCCCACATCGTCGAATCGACCGAGGATCGCGCCGTCGTCGAAGCGACGCTGGAGGCGAGGGGCAAAGTGACGGCAACGTGCCGGGGGACGTTCGTGGCGGTCCGGGAAGGACACCCCGCGTATCACCGCTGGTGAATTCCTTTGATTCAGCGTCGCGCGGTTTGTCCAGGCTATGGTTTGATGACTCGCTGTTCGCCATCCGATCCGCGGAGGGTCAGGCTCGTCGTCGTTGGTCTCTCAGGGGTACCGGTTCGCCTCGCAATGACATGCACGGCTGGTTCGGTGGCTTCATCCAGCAGGAGCAAGCCCGAACCTCCCTCACCGGCGCCGAGCTTCACTCGAATTGTCCCATTGCGATCAGTGAGTCTGAAGACCACTTCACCGTCGG
>DATLFC010000244.1:0-3316 GCA_035525015.1 Thermoanaerobaculia bacterium
CAGTATGCCAGCGCGGCGAGGAAAACGGTGACCGCGCCGAAGACGATCTCCCGCCACCCGATGGTCTGCGCGCGCGGGGCCTCGTGCGTCACGCCCCAGACGGCGCGAAGCAGGAGGATGACCATGGCTGCGACGGCATACGGAGAGGCGTAAAGCGCCACGAACGCGACGGCCGCGACGTGCAGCACGACCGCCGGCCAGGCCGGCATCCGTCCGAGAAGCCGCCGGACGTAGAGAATCGACGGAAGTGAACGGGCCAGGATGATTCCGCTCAGACCCAGCGCGGCGGCGATCGGCATGCCGCCGCCGATCGCGATCGCCGCGGCGACGCTCGACATCGCCGCCGCCCCGCTCATCTCCGGCAGCAGCTCGCGGCTCCGGTTCCATCCGTCGTACAGCACCTGCGTGAGAGCGAGCGGCGCGACGAGCCCCAGCGGAATGAGGATGCGGATCCCACCGATCATCACGGCCGCGGCGAGCGCGAGGCCGGCGGCAATCAGGTAGCTCAGTGCCAATACCCGGCAGGCGATCGTGCGCGGATAGCGTTTCCCGCGCACCGCATCCTGCAGCGCCAGCCTCAGCGGATGCCGCACGAGAAAGCCGAACACCGCGGCCGTCGCGACGAGGCCGCCGCTCCACGACGGCGCGACCAGCAGCGCCAGGACGATCGGCTCGAGGAGAAAACCCCAGCCGCCATGCTCGTTCGGCAGCGCCAGCGGCCGAATCGCCACCGGCCTCCGCGGCAGGGGAACCGTCGTCATCGATACGCCTCCAGCTGCAGCGCGCGTGGAAAGAGAAGGTTGTTCTCCAGATGCATGTGTTGGTGGAGGTCGCGCTCCAGCTCCCCGAGCTGTTCGTAGAGCGCACGGAAGCTGAGGCAGGCATCCTCCGGCAGCACGTAACCGCCGGTGGCGGATCGCAGTTCCGCCAGTCGCGACGCTGCCGTGTCGTGCTCCATCAGCATCACCCGTATCGGATTGGCGATCGTGCCGAAGCAGGACTCCGGACGCGCGCCGCCATCCGACGCCGCCTCGAGCTCCTCCACGAACGGAAACAGGATCTGCTCCTCTTTCATCAGATGCGGCGCCAGTTCATCGGCCAGCGCGGCGAAGATCCGCCGGACGGCGAGCACTTCCTCGTGCCCGCCGCCGTGCCGGTTCGCGACTTTCTCCGACAGCATGGAGATCGTTTCGATGGCCTGTCGGGTGTAGGTGTGATGCACCGAGAGGATGTAGTCCTGCACGTCGGCCAGCGACCTGGTCTGCCAGTCGACGGAGCGCTCGGCGCGAGGATCGCCGATCGCCGCCAGCAGCTCCACCGCCGTGACCCCCGCGTTTCTGCACGCCTCGGCCACCGACTGGTGCCCCCGGCAGCAGTAGTCGATCTGCCACCTCTCCATGATCGCGATCGCACTCGGCGCTTCCAGCGCCAGCTCTCCGATGGTCCTGGTCTCCACGTCAATGAGCATTGGCCGTTTCCTTCCAGAGTCGATTCTGGAAGCGGCCGCTCCGCGCCACCATGACTTTTGTCATGGGAATGACAGAATGCGCCGATGGCCATCGAGGTCCCGATCCCATTTCAGGCCATTCCTCTTCTTTCCTCGCTGCGGCACGACGACCGTGAGGCGCTGGCGCCACTCTGCCGCATGCGCGGCTATGAGAAGGGGGAGATGATTTTCCGCGAGGGCGATCCCGCGGAACGGATCCATTTCGTCCACATGGGGCGGGTGAAGATCGTGAAGGCCGCCGGCGGACGCGACATCATCCTGGAGATCCTGGGGCCGGGGGAACCGGTGGGCGCGGTGGCCGTCTTCGAGCGCCGGCCCTTCCCCGCCAGCGCCGTCACGCTCGAGCCCTCCGGCATCCTCTCGATTCCGGAGCGGGAGTTTTTTGCGCTTCTCGAAAAACGGCCGGAGATGATGCGGGCCGTCCTGGCCGGATTGACGTACAGGCTGATGATGGTGAACAAACGGATGGCCGATCTGACGGGCTCGGCCGAACAGCGCGCCGCGCGACTGTTCCTGACGCTCGCCGATCGGGTCGGGCTCCAGACCAAAAGCGGGGTGCGGATCCCGCTCAACCTCTCGCGGCAGGAAGTGGCCGACCTGATCGGCACGACACTCGAGACGGCCATCCGCCTGATGAGCCGCTGGCAGAAGGAAGGGATCGTCCTGACGGAGAAGGACGGCTTCGTGATTCCCGAGCCCGCGCAGCTGCGAGCCGCCGAGGAGTGAGCATGGCCGGTTATTCGGGGACGCCGCTGGTCAGGAAGCTCGGCATCCGTGAAGGGACGGAAGTCGTCGCCATCGATCCGCCGCCGAATTACGCCGCGCTTCTGGGGCCGCTGCCCGACGGCGCCCGCATCGTCACGGCGTCGCGAGGGGAGATCGCGTTCGCGCATCTCTTCGCCTCCTCGGCCGCCGGCCTGCGGCGTGAGCTGACCCGCCTGCGAAAGAGGCTGCAAAGTGCCGGCGTGATCTGGGTGTCGTGGCCGAAGCGCGCCTCGAAGGTTCCGACCGACGTTACCGAAGACGTGATCCGCGACGTGGCCTTGCCGATGGGTCTCGTCGACATCAAAGTCTGCGCGGTCGACGAGGTCTGGTCCGGCCTCAAGCTGGTGATCCGGAAGTCCGAGCGATCGCGGCCAGCCGCGCCACCTCGTGGGCGAGGTCGGCGGGCTCGATCGGTTTCTGGCGGAAGGTGTTGAAGCCGCAGGCGCGGACGCGCGCCTCCTCCTCGGCGGAGCCGAATACGGTGAGCGCCAGCGCCGGGATCATCGCGCCGAGGCGGACGTTTTGCAGGAACTCGCAGCCATCGGCGCCCGGAAGAGCGATGTCGCAGACAATGACGGCCGGATCCCAATCGCGCAGCGTCTCCCATCCCTCCTCCGCGCTCGCGCCGAACTTCACGTCGGCACCGCAGCGGCGGAGAACGGTGACCAGCATGTCGCGGTTGTCGACCTGATCCTCGACGAGCAGCACGCGCACGCCGGCCAGATCCGGCAGATCGTCGGCGCGATTCGTATCGCGCGACTTGAACTCGTCCGGCACCTCGGTGCTGATTGGGAGATCGATCGTGAAGGTCGAGCCCTTCCCTTTTCCAGCGCTCGCCCCTTCGATCCTCCCGTCGTGCTGCTCGACCAGATACCGGCTGATGGCGAGTCCGAGGCCGAGGCCGCCCTTCCGATCGGAGGACGACTCTCCCTGCCGGAACCTCTGGAAGAGCTTCCGGATCAATCCCGCCTCCATACCCATGCCGGTGTCGCGAATGGTGAGCACGGCGCGATCATCCATCCGTTTCACGTCGACGAAGACGCT
>DATLFC010000256.1:0-5299 GCA_035525015.1 Thermoanaerobaculia bacterium
TACGGCTTGATGGCGACCTTCATGACGCCGTCCTTCCGGCTTCCGAAGAGGTCGTAGGCGTCCTTGATCTGATCGAGCGAGAAGCGGTGCGTGATCAGAGGACGGAGGTCGAGGCGGCCGCTCCTGACCATGTCGATGAGCCGCGTCAGGCGCTCTTTGCCGCCGGGGCAGAGCGTGGTGATGATGCGGTACTCGGCCAGCCCGGCGCCGAAGGCTTCGTACGGAACCTGCAGCTTGCCGGAGTAGACACCGAGGCTGGACAGCGTACCGCCCGGCCGGAGAACGCGCAGGGCGTTCTCGAACGTGGTCTGCGTGCCGAGCGCTTCGATCGAAACGTCGACACCGCCGCCGGTGAGACGCTTGATCTCGGAGATCACGTCGGCCTTGCGGTAGTCGAGGACGATGTCGACCCCCATCTTCTTCGCGAAGGCGATGCGGGCGTCGTCGCCGTCGATGCCGATGACCTGCGACGCGCCGAGAAGACGCGCGCCGATCGCGGCGCAGAGACCGATCGGACCGAGGGCGAACACGGCCACCTTGTCGCCGAGCTTGATCTCACCCGACTCGGCGCCGGCGATCCCCGTCGAGGCGATGTCGGTCAGCAGCACGACCTGCTCGTCGGTGAGCTCGTCCGGGATCTTCGCCAGGTTCGCCTGCGCGTTCGGGACGACGAGGTACTCGGCCTGCGATCCGTTGATCGTGTTGCCGAAACGCCAGCCGCCGAGCGCTTCGAAGCCCTTGTCGCGGCCGCACTGCGACTGATGTCCGGACAGACAGGCGAAGCACTGACCACAGGGAGTGATGGCGCCGACGATCACGCGCTCGCCGACCTTGTAGCCGGTGACGCCCGCACCCAGCTCCTCGATCACGCCCACCGGCTCGTGACCGATGACGAGCCCGTCGGCAACCGGATATTCGCCGCGCACGATGTGCAGGTCCGTGCCACAGATCGTGGTCAGCGTCACCCGGATGAGCGCTTCACCCGTAGCCGGTTTCGGTCTTGGCACCTGCTCGAGGCGGATGTCATTGGTTCCTCGGAAAACGACCGCCTTCATCGTCGCTGTGGACTTCGACTGGACTTCTTTTGCGAGTTCGAGCGTTGCTGTCATCAATTCCTCCTGGATGAACCGCAACGTACCGCCGAACCCACAGGATCACCGTCTCAGGCCGCACGCACCAGTGTGCGGATCGACACACCTCTACTACAATCGCCTCCATGAGCCTGCACCGCACCGCCCTCTTCCTCTCGCTCGTATGGATGGGGGCGGCTGCCGCCGTGGCGCAGGAGGCGCCAACCGAGTTCGACCGGAGCTCCGGCGGTCAGATCGACGTGCTGACGAAGGGCTCGGCAGGCGTGTCGGGATCGCTCGGGCTGACGCTCTCCGGGGCCGGAGAAGGCTACGGCGCGACGTTCGGCGGCAGCGTCCTGCAGGATCGCCTCTGGTTTTTCGCCGCCACGTCGGCGCTGCCGGGAATGACCGACCGGCCGGTGAATCGGGCCGTCGACGCGAAGATGACGGCGCAGCTCGGCGACAGCAACACGCTCGCCGCGGCGTTCAGCGAGTATCAGAGGAACGAGGCCGTCCCGGCGCGGTCGTCGTTCCTCTCACTCCGCTACGACGGCCTCGCCTCGAGCAACCTCTTCTTCAGCGGAAGCATCCGCGTGCTGCGACGGTGAGCGCGGCGCCAGTCAGGGAAGCTCTGCACAAGTCCGTGCCTTCTCCCCGCGTGCGGGGAGAAGGTGCCGCGAAGCGGTGGATGAGGGGTTGCGATCGCCGCCCCTCACCCGGCCTTCGGCCACCCTCTCCCCGCTCGCGCGGGGAGAGGGCATCTTGTGCAGGTTCGCCAGCGTTTCTCACGGTTTTGCGGCACGCACGAAGGCGCTCATGAACGCGCCATCGACCACGGGGGGCAGCGCGTCGGGATCGATGCCGGTGTCCTTCAGGAATGCCCGCGCCTCCTCGAGACGATAGATCCGCGTCGGCTCGACGTCGATCGCCGTAAAGCCGGCTTCGGCGAGGAGCCCGCGGTACTCGTCGACCTCCAGCGCGCCCGCCACGCATCCCGCCCACAGCTCGACGCTCCGCGCGATCGGCTCCGGCATGCTGCCGCGGCGAACGACATCCGACACCGCGAAGCGGCCGCCCGGCTTCAGCACCCGAAACGCCTCCCGCAGCACGCGGGCCTTGTCGGTGGAGAGATTGATCACGCAGTTCGAGATGATCACGTCGACGGCGTCGTCGGGAAGTGGGATGTTTTCGATGTCGCCCTTCAGGAACTCGACGTTCTCCGCTCCCGCTTTCGCCTTGTTCTCGTTCGCCAGGGCCAGCATCTCGTCGGTCATGTCGAGGCCGTAAGCCTTCCCCGCCGGGCCGACCCGGCGTGCCGAGAGCAGCACGTCGATGCCGCCGCCGCTTCCGAGGTCGAGAACGATTTCTCCCGGATGAAGCTCGGCCAGGAGCGTGGGGTTGCCGCAGCCGAGCGAGGCCAGCATCGCTTCCGCGGGCAGCCCGGCCGTTTCACTGCCGTAGAGATTGGATGTGATGGGATCGGCGGCGCGTCTCCCGCCGCCGCAGCACGAAGACTTCGAGCCTTCGGTGACGGCGCGCGCCGCCTCCGCGTATTTCTCCCGGACCGTTTCCTTGATCGACTCCATGACCGGCACCTCTTTCATATTTGCTTTCGCAAATATGAATGCCGCGATCATATTTGTCAAGGCGAATGTATCAGGGCGCGAATCAGGTGGCGAATGCAACCCCGCAGTCGACGCACTCGAACGCAGCCGTGTCCGCTCCGGGCGGCGCCGGCTTGACCTCTCTCACGGCATGGCCGGCGTGTTTCGCCAGCCAGGCGTCCCGCGGATCGCTTACCGTCAGGGCAGGAGTTTCAGGGGTGGCCCCGGCTGCATCGTCGAGACAGTTGTCGCTCATGACCGTGGGAACAGCAAGAGGCGCACCCGCCGATTCCGCGGCGGATCCCACGGCAGCCTTCACCGCGATTCGCGCGCCAGCGCCACCAGGACACGCCGGGCATCCTCCGAGGAGCGTACCTCCTCGGGGAAGGCGATGCGAGTCCCCTTCATCCCCTCCGCCGTCTTCACGCGCACCACGAATCCGAGCCGGTCGCACGACACCATCTGCGCTTCGTCGGCCTCGAGCCGGCCGAAGCGGCGGGTGATGTTCCGAAGAGCATCGGCATGATCCCGGTTCATGTGCTCGACGATTCCCGCGGAGACCGCGGCGAGCGGATCGACCTCCGCCACGGCATAGGCCGCGGCGTCGACCCACCCCATGACGCCGAAACCACCGACGAAGTAGACGTGGGCAGGCTCGAGCTGAAAGAAGGAGAAGTCTGAAAAGGAGATCCAGTGGCGCGAGTTGGGATGGCGGTGCAGATAGGCGTCGCGGAGTGATTGCCCGGCGTCGTCGATGCGGCGGACCGTTCCGAGCAGCGTGGCGCGGGGAAGACCGAGAGGATCGTTCCCGCCGCCGCTCTGCATCACCAGCAGGCTGGCCCGTCCGTCCGCGAGGAGATTCTGCGTGTGGATGGCCATGCTGCTGATGAGGAACAACGGCGCCCCTTCCGGCGTCAACGCGTACGGCATCACGGAGGCGAACGGAAACCCCGCCTGGTGCTCCGAATTGGAGGCCAGAGTGCCGATGCTCTCCTGATCGAGAAGGGTGCGAACGCGTTCGGCGTAGGTTGGCTCGGGGACGGTCTGGGAGGGAGCCGAGGATGCGTGGCGTGTCATGGCCCGAGTATGTCAGAGTCGTCGGGCCTCGGGCCTCGGGCCTCGGGCCTCGGTTCACTCCCCAGGGGAGCTCTCGAGCTCGAGCTTCGTGGAATGGACGTCGAGCAGCGGGCCGAGCTCGTAGACGTTCCTGTAGCCGTAGCTGTAGAGAGCGATGTAGGTCGACAGATTGAGAGACGCCCGCGCGATCTTCGCCGGAAACGCTCCCTCTGCGCCGGCGAAGTTATTGTTGCAGTAGATGAGGATGCGCGTGTTCCGATCGGGGATGAGCTGCTCGAGAGCCGCGACGGCGATGTCGGGGAAGCTGAGGTTCACGGCGCCGCGGATGTGCAGCTCGTCGAACTTCTCGCGGCTCCGCGCGTCGAGCACGATCGTCCCCGGCTCACGGCTCATGGCGATGAACTCGGACTCCGACAGACGGCGGCTCTCGCGGTGAGCGGCTGCTTCGGCGGCCACGCGAAGATAGCCGGCCATGTCGATCGATCGGTTTTCGAGGGCCAGAACGAGCGGGATGATGGCGAGCCAGCTCATGCGAATGTCCTCCTTTCATGAGACGAACGTCTTCGCGGCAGGTTTGCCGCGCCCGGCGCGGAGAGGTTTTCAACAGCGGATTGCCAACAGGTGTGTGCAGGTCGCAGAGAGCCGGTGTCGCACTGCACAAAATGCGGGAAGCGCGCTGCGGATCGCTGTTGAAAACCGCTGAAATGTTGACAGCAGATCGCGCCCGTTTTCGATAGCATTCCCCTGCTTCGGATCGAACGCTCTATCGCGGATGTCAACGATACGAAGCGGCCGCGAATGACGCGATAGGTCATCAAGGCAGCCACGGCGCGAACGCCCCTTTGCGGATATCAACGCGACGTGGAGGACCTCGGAGGCGAAGGCTCGCGAGGTCAGGTTTCGAGTCGAACGCTCCACCGCAGATGCCAACGACTCGAGGCGGCCCGTGATGAGGCGATGGATCGTCACGGCGAATGCGGCGCGGATGCCCCTGTGCGGATGTCAACGCGCCGAGACCGGCCCTGGAAGGCATAGGCTTCCAGGGCCTTTTTTTCATGCCGGGAAATCGTCACGCCGCGCGAAGCGACGATGGCCCGCGCCGCGGTCTCTACCGTTTCGCAGCCACCTTCCATGAAACCCTGAAAGTCGGGTGAGCAGTGCTCGCCGGCGAAGAAGAGGTTGCGCACCGGCTCTCCTTCCGCTTCGCCGAGCGCGGTGTGGTTGGCGGTCTGCGCCTCTTTGAGCGCGCGGGATCCGAAGGGGAAGAAGACCGCTACAATCCGCGGCATGCCGGTCATCGCCTGTCCCGACTGTGGCCGCGACGTGTCGACGCTCGCCTCTTCCTGTCCGCATTGCGGGCGTCCCTCCCCCGCAGCCAACGCCCCCATCCTTCCGGCGAACGCGCCGCCGCCGGCGCCGGCGCCGGAAGAGACGGTATGGCAGCGATCGCCGTCATGGGCGCTGCTGATCGGACGGGTGATCGGCCTGATCGTTTCCGTCATCGTGATCCCGCTGCTCTTCCATGCGCTGGCCGCGGCGAGCACCGAC
>DATLFC010000293.1:0-3857 GCA_035525015.1 Thermoanaerobaculia bacterium
GCGGCGCGCCGCTACAAGCTCGATCCGCTGCTCCTCGCGGCCGTGGCCCGGCGGGAGTCGGGCTTCCGCGCCCGCGCCGTCTCCCCCGTCGGCGCCCGCGGCATCATGCAGCTCATGCCCGCCACCGCCCGGGAGCTGGGAGTGAAGAACTCCTTCGATCCACGGCAGAACATCAACGGCGGCGCGAAATATCTCCGCCGCCTGATGAATCAGTACCGCGGCAACATCAATCTCGCGCTCGCCGCCTACAACGCCGGGCCGGGAGCCGTGCGAAAGTACCGCGGCATCCCGCCGTACCGGGAGACGCGCGCCTACGTGAAGGCCGTCCGGCTCGATTACGACACGACCCGGCGGCGCTGAAGATCGATTGACGAGGTATAATCCGCGCCTTCCAGAGGAAGAATCGGTTCGGAGGGTTGCATGTCATCACGCGTGGTTGCAGTCCTGTGTCTCCTCCTGCTGTCGTTTCCCCTCTCCGCGCAGAAGGCGTTCGTCGTCGACATGGAGGGGAAGGCCATCGCCGCCGTCGATCTCGGCAGCGGCAAGGTGACGTCGAGCGTGACGCTGCCGTTCACGCCCGATCGCGCGCTCGTTCTGCCGGACGGCAAGTCGGTTCTGGCGCTCTATCAGGGTGAGGGGACGTACGGGTTCTGGGCGGGAGAGTTCCGGCCGAAAGGACCGTCGCAGGCGGCCTTCATCCGCGACGGCAAACTCGCCGGCAGCACCGAGCTCGGATGGGGACTGGCGCAAGCCTCGTTCTCCGCCGACGGCAAATCGGCGTACGTGTTGACGACCGGCTACGAGAGCAACAAGGAGGCGGAGCGGAAGCCGTCGGAGCTCCTCCGCATCGATACCGCGACCGGCAAGATCGCCGGCCGCCTCGCATTCGACGCCGCCGCGGAGGCGTTCGCTGCCGACGCCAGCGGGACGACCGGCATCGTCTATTCACCGGCGTATCCGAAGAAGAAGCCGGCGCCGCTGCAGGCGCGCATCACATTCATCGATCTGAAGTCGTTCGAAGCGGGACCGGTCGTCGAGCTGACGGGGGAGATCCGCAGGCCGGTCGCGTCGGGAGAGAAGCTGTACGTTCTCGATGCCGGCAACAGAAAGAATCCCGGCAATCTGCACATCATCGACACCAGGTCGCGCGCCCTCGCGAAGACGATCCCACTCGGGCCCGAAGCGGTCATGGCGGGAACCGACAGCGAGGGCCGGGTCATCGTGCTGGCGCAGGCCGCTGATCGGAAGTCGGGCCGGCTCTGGCTCATCAAGGGGACGGAGGTGGCAGGGGAATGGAGCGGCCCGGCCGCACCGAAGTTCGTTTCGACCTCGGCCGATGGAAAGCGGTTGTACATCGCCGGGTGGAAAGACTTCGGCATGGTCGACCTCGCGTCCAATCAGGCCGGCGCCTCCGTGGAGCTGGCGCGCGACCCCTTCGCGGTCCTTCCGACGCGCGACAACTCGCGCGTGTTCGTGGTCAGCATGGATAACACCTCCTGCTGCCGGATCACCGCCTTCGACGTCACGAACATGAAACGCCTGACCTCGTTCCTCGGCGGCAGCAAAGGCGCGCGGTTCGGCCAGGCACTGGCCGCCGTCGCGTTCAGCGCGGCGTCGTATCAGTCCGGCAAATCGGCCGCGCAGGCCAGCGGAGCCGATTCGTTCACCTATTCGGTGTATACGCCGACGACGTACGGCGCCGCGCGTGGGCCTCTCGCTTTCTCGCCCGATGAAAAGAAGGTGTATCTCGCCGACACCCAGACCAATGATGTCACCGTGGTCGATGTCGCGTCGGGCCAGCGCTTGAAGAACATCAGTGCCGGGCGAGGCCTTCGGGAGGTCATTCTGCTGCCGAAAGCGGGCGTCATCGCCGCCATCGCCGACCAGGACCTGCGGACGATCGACGTCAACACCGACGAAGTCCGCGACACGATCAAGCTCGACGACAACGTCACCGATGCCCTCATCACCGCTGACGGGAAGCGCGTCGTCATCTTCGGCAAAGGCCATCTGATCGTCATCGACGCCGAGACGGGAAAAGAAGTGGCGCGCTCGAGCGCCTTCAAGCAGCCGGTGGCCGTCCTGTTCGGCAAGTGATTTGTCTCTGTGCCCTCTGTGTCTCTGTGGTGCATTTCTCTCACCACAGAGACACAGAGGGCACAGAGTGAGCGTCGATCGTCACGGTTTCCGGAAACGCGGATCGGTGTGGAGCGCCCGGTCGAACGTGAGGACGACTTCGCAGCCGTAGGCGACGGCACGTTCGGCAATCAGAAAGTCGGGGAAATCGCCCCTCGATCTCTCGAACGAATCGATGGCCCGCTGGACCTCGTCCGGCGATTCGATCACCACCTGGGCAGCACGACGTAGTTGCTGCAGTACGACCACGACTTCCCGGCGGGACAGGGCGTAGGCATACGCCAGCACCCACACGAGCTCGCAAAGAACGATCTGCGAAATGAAAAGCTGCTGGCCTGACTCGACCGCGCCTTCCATCACCTTCGCTGCTTCGGCGGACTGACGCGGATCGTCCTCCACCAGATAGCGTACGAGCACATTCGTGTCGAGCCCGATCACCGGCCGGAGGCTCCACGGCGGATGGCCTGCTCCATGGCAGCGAGCGAGACCTTTGCCCCGCGCTTCCCGACCATTCCGCGAAGGGTCCGGATATCGACAGTCTCCGCCTCGATCACCACCGCCCCGTCACGGATCTCGAAGCTGATGCGGTCGCCGGCATCGACTCCCAGGTGTTCACGGATGTCTTTCGGCAGCGTGATCTGTCCCTTTGTCGTGATCTTGCTCCGGCTCATATCCTTACCAAAAGCGACATTCCTTACTATATTCCTTACTCTGTCGGCGGGCAGAGAGGAATCTCGCTTCGGGCCGGGATCGGCCGCGGCCGGCCTTCAGTCGGCCGGGGCGGCGCTCACCACCGCGCCGCTGCGGTCGACACTTCGCAGCACCATTTCCTGCCGGCTCATCAGCTTTCCACCGATGGCCAGGACGATCACTTCCCTGGTCATCCCGACGCCCGGGATGAAGTGGCGTTCGGCGGTCGTGACGACGGGACCGTCGTGCTTGAGGAAGACGATGTAGCCCGGCGCCTGGCCCGACGGCCCCTCGACCGGCAGCGGCCCCCACATTCGATACTCGAGCTTGAACGAGCCGTCGCCCGCCTCGTACTCCCACTCGCGCGGAAGCTCCACCGGCGCCGGAAAGACGGGGCGCGGCGGATCGAGAATGGTGAGCTGCCCGTCCTCGCGGCTGCGCGTCGCGGCGATTCCCGTCTCGCCGGCCCGCCACCACTCCTCGGTCTGCAGCTCGCCGGCCCGGCGTACTTCGATCCGCGCTCCCGCTTCCTCGGCTGTGGTCGTGCCGAGCGTCGCCTTCGCGCGGTAGACCCCATCGGCTCCGATCTGATCCTCCGGCACGTTCATGCGCGCGCCGCTGCCGGCGCGCTGCGTGAAGTCGTATCTCCAGGTCGTTCCCGGCTCGAGCGGCAGGAGGGCGGCCGGAGTCAGCGCCGCGGCCGCTGTCGGGGGGGCGATCTGGAATTCGATCGAGCTCCACGGCCCGTCGGCCGTCGTCGCGTCGACGCGGTACGTTCCGGGCGGGAAAGGGCGCGGCAGCGTGAAGTGCAGCACCCCGCGATCGCTCCCCTTGACGTTGATCGTCGTGCTGGCGACCTCTGTGTCGCGAGGAGCGGCATCGCCGACATCGACAGCCACCAGCGTTCCGGTGAGCTTCTCGTGACGGCTTTCCCTGTCGAACCTGAAGGCGACGGCCACGCGCTTCGTCGCCGCCGGGATGAGGGACGTCGGATAGACGAGCGAGTAATCCGCGGCAGCGGAAAGCCCGAC
>DATLFC010000318.1:0-4668 GCA_035525015.1 Thermoanaerobaculia bacterium
CCCCCCATCCCCTTCACCATCGCGCCGGGGACCATCCAGTTGGCGATGTCGCCGCCGGCGGAGACCTGCATGGCTCCCAGGATCGAGAGGTCGACTTTGCCGCCGCGGATCATGGAGAAGGAATCGGCGCTGGAGAAATAGGCGGCGCCCGGCAGGACGGTGACGGTCTGCTTTCCGGCGTTGATGAGGTCGGGGTCGACCTCCGCCTCGGTCGGGAAGGGTCCCAGCCCGAGGATGCCGTTTTCGGATTGCAGGATCACCTCCATCCCTTTGGGGATGTGATTGGCGACGAGCGTAGGCATCCCGATGCCGAGGTTGACGTAGAAACCGTCGCGAAGCTCCTGCGCGGCACGTTTGACGATCTGTTCTCTGGTGAGCGGCATGACGGCATGCATTCTACAATCGTCGGCAGATGCGGTTTGCGCTGCTCATTCTGTCGGGGATCGTGATCCGCGTCCTCCTCATCACGACGTCGATCGGGACGAACGACATCCTGAACTGGATGACGTTCGGCCGGCTCGTCGACAACGTCGGCATCGGTCCCTCCTACGGACGGATCGCGGAGGTCAACCATCCTCCGCTATCGCTATGGATCGTTCTGCTGCTGGAGAAGATCCGGCTGGCAACGTCGATCGAGACAGGCGACCTGCTGCGGCTCACGCAGGTCGTCTTCGATCTGGCGGCGGTCGCGGCGCTGGTGGACATCGGCCGGTCGATCGGGCACGAGATGCCGCAGCGGCTGGCCCTCTTCTACTTTCTTTCGCCGGTCTCGATCTTCATCACCGGGTTTCACGGCAACACCGATCCGGCCATGGTCGCGCTGCTGCTGATCTCGCTGGCACTGCTCGTCCGATCGCCGTCACGCCCGCTGCTGGCCGGTCTCGTCTTCGCGCTCGCGGTCGGGATCAAGATCGTGCCGCTCCTTCTGCTGCCGCTGCTGCTGCTATGGCGGCCCGACCGCATCCGCTTCGCGGCGGGGGCGGCCGCCGGCGGAGCGGCGATCTTCCTTCCGTTTCTCCCGACCGGCGGCATGACGATGCTGCGCCAGATCTTCGGCTACAACACGCAGGGCGGCAATTCGGGGCTGGCCTACTTCCTCGGCACGATGAGCGAAGCGGTGCCGCCGCTGCAGCCGGTCATGATCTCCCTGGCGCTCGGATGGATTGCCATCGCGAAGTACGTGATCGTCGCCGCGGTCATCCTCTACGCCGTCGCGCTCACGCGGCGCGGTCAGCGAGACTCTGCCACGCTGCTGGCCGGCATCGGCACGACACTGCTGATCATCCTTTCCCTCGGCCCGGGCGGCGGCGTGCAGTATCTGCTCTGGCCGATCGCGTTCCTGCCGTTCGCGCTCGGGCGGATCGAGCGGCTGGTCGTTCTGGCCAGCTACTCCGTCGCGCAGTTCACCGTCTACACGATCTGGTCCGACGGGTTCCCCTGGTGGTACGCCGACTCGACGATCCGGCGGCCCTGGATCGACGTCTCACTCCTCGGCAACGCGATCTTCCTGCTGACGTTCGCCGCCGCAATCCGCGGCGTCTGGCGAAGCCTGCGGCCGGCTACTTCGTGATGGTCCGCTGCTCGATCCGCTTTTCGCGAGGCGCGACGACGACGCGCTGCACGAAGATGCCCGGCGTGTGTACGTGATCGGGATCGATTTCCCCAGGCTCGACCAGCTCCTCGACCTCGGCGATGCAGATCTTTCCCGCCGTCGCCGCCATCGGATTGAAGTTGCGCGCGCTCTTCCGATAGACGAGATTCCCGAGCCGGTCGCCTTTCCAGGCCGCGACCAACGAGAAATCGCCGACGATGCCGCGTTCCATGACGAAGTGCTTCCCGTCGAACTCGCGCGTCTCCTTCCCCTCGGCCACGACGGTGCCGTATCCGGCCGGCGTGAAGAATGCGGGGACCCCCGCGCCGCCGGCGCGCATCCGCTCGGCCAGCGTCCCCTGCGGTACGAATTCGACCTCGAGCTCGCCGGCCAGGAACTGCCGTTCAAATTCGGCGTTCTCCCCCACGTACGACGACACCATCTTGCGGATCTGCCGCGTCTGCAGGAGCAACCCCAGCCCCCAGTCATCGACGCCGGCATTGTTCGAGACGCAGGTCAGCCCCTTCGTCCCCCGCTTCACCAGGGCGTTGATCAGATTCTCCGGAATCCCGCAAAGCCCGAACCCGCCGACGACGAGCGTCGCCTCGTCCGCGATGTCCTTCACCGCCTCGTCCGCCGAGGCAACGACCTTGTTGATCATGACGCCGGCGAAGATATCAAAAGTGACGCGTGACGAGTCAGTGCGCGTGAGCGTGGTCGTGATCGTGGCCGTGGTCGTGCGTGTGGCCTTCCATGCCGCGGGAGACCTGTTCGACGATCTGGCGGGCCACTTCGCGGAAGGCGGCGGCCGCCGGTGACTGCGGGTCGAGGACGACGATCGGCTGGCCGGAGTCGCCGCCGACGACGACTTTGGGGTCGAGCGGCACTTCTCCCAGAAACGGGACGCCGAGCATCTCGGCGGTCTTCTTGCCGCCGCCGTGTCCGAAGATCTCTTCGCGCTCGCCGCAGTGCCGGCAGATGTAGTAGCTCATGTTCTCGACGATGCCGAGGACCGGGACGTTCACCTTGCGGAACATGGCCAGCCCCTTGCGCGCGTCGATCAGCGCCACATCCTGCGGCGTCGTCACGACGACCGCGCCGGTCAGCGGCACCTTCTGCGTGATCGTGAGCTGCGCGTCGCCCGTACCGGGAGGGAGATCGATGATCATGAAATCGAGCTCGCCCCAGCTCACGTCCGTGAGGAACTGATCGAGCGCCTTCATGACCATCGGCCCGCGCCAGATCACCGGTTCGTCGGGCCTCGTGATCAGCCCGAGCGACATCGCCTTCACTCCATGGCTCTCCATCGGGATGATCTTCTCGTCCTCGCCGACAATGGGGCGCCCCTCGATGCCGAGCATCATCTGCTGCGAAGGACCATAGATGTCGGCATCGAGCAGGCCGACCGAGTAGCCGAGCGAGCGGATGGTCAGCGCCAGATTGGTCGAGACGGTCGATTTGCCGACGCCCCCCTTGCCGGACGCGACGGCGATGGTCACTTTCACTCCGGGGAGCACCCGCTGCGGCGTGGCCGTGGCGCCGCCGGGCGCCGCCTGCCGTGGTCCGACTTCCAGTCCGATTCGCGCTTCGTCCACCCCGTCGATGGCACGGACGGCCTCTTCCGCCTCGCGGAGGATCTGCTGGCCCACGGCCGGGTTCTCGGTCTGGAAGCGGATCGTGAACGAGACGGAGCCGTTCTCGACCTGGAGGTCCTGCACGAATCCGAACGAAACGATATCGCGCGAGAGTCCGGGGAACCGGACCTTCTTCAGCGCGTCAAGTACCTGCTGCTGGGTGGGCTGCGTCATGGTTCTCCCCTTTGAAACGTTCGTAGGAGGCGGCAATGAGCGGAATCGCCTCTTCCGACGAGGAGACGACCGAGACCACATCGAGATCGGGCGGACTGACGAGCCCCCGCTCGACCATGTTCGCCGACATCCACTCGATGAGTGGCGGCCACATGTTGCCGATCAGGATGAGCGGGCGGTCCTTCATGTGCTTGACCTGCAGGAGCTGCCACACCATGAACAGCTCCAGCGCCGTCCCAATGCCGCCCGGAAAGACGATGAAGGCCGACGAGAGGCGCACGAAGTGGTGCAGCCGCGAAAAGAACGTCCGGTGGCGGAAGACCTTGTCGACGAACGGGTTCGCTTCCTCCTCGGTCGCCAGATGAATGGCCAGGCCGAACGAGCGGGAGTGGCTCTCGATCTGCCCCTCGATGGCCCCGGAGTTCGCCGCCTCCATCAGCCCCGGCCCGCCGCCCGTGACGATGTCGACGCCCATCCGCGCCAGCTCCATGCTCAGCTTCTTGACCTGCTCGTAGATCGGATCGCCGCGCCGGATCCGGGAGCTGCCGAAGATCGAGACGCGGTAGTGCTCGACCCGCTCGGGCTGGATCTGGTCGAGATCGTTGATCGTCTCCCAGAGCTGGTAGATGGCCTTGTCGAGGATGTAGGAAGGGTCGATCCCGCCCCCTCTCTTCTTCGAGTGCTGCTCCTTACGGAGTTGCTCGAGCGCGGGAGTCGTGGTGTTCTTCCGGTCTTTGGCCATGCAGGGCCGGCCATCTTACCGCAGCCCTACTGTCTGGTGATCCAGACCTCGCTGGAGAAACTCTTCAGTTTCGGCTCGGCCGCACGCGCATCCTCGAGCGACGGGAAGGTCACCCGGACCCGGTACAACGGACCCTTCTCGTTGCTGCTGCGATCAACGTACGCCGAGAGGAAGCCGCCGTTGATCAACTTCGCCGCCAGCGCCTCCGCCTTCTTCTGATCGGTCGTGGAGAGGATCTGCGCCGAGTGCGGGACCGCCGGCGACGCGGCGGCCGGTTTCGGTCTGGCCGGCGGCGGGGTCGCCTCTTCCCTGATCGTGACTCTCGGAGGGGGCTTCACCTCTCTCGCCGGGGCCGGCACATCGTCGGAGATGCCCAGCTCCACGATCCGCTCCCGCGGCTTCCGCGGCGTGCTGTTCGCTTCGTCGATGATGGCCGGAGCGGCCTCGGCCAGCAGCCGGTCGTCGCCCTGGCCGCGTCCGATCATCAGCCCGAAGGCGAAGGACGCCGCGAGCGACAGCAGCAGCAG
>DATLFC010000299.1:0-11133 GCA_035525015.1 Thermoanaerobaculia bacterium
AGGGATCAATCCTCCCCAGAGCCGCAGCTTGTCTCGTAAGCGCGAAAACCTCTCGGCGGTCTCGGGAAAGACTTGCCGAGAGCACCGGCACATTCTGGGGCGCTTCGCGGCACGTTCCGCGGCTCTGGGGAGGATTGATCCCTCGCTAAGCGCTCGGGATGAAGTCGGCCCGAAGCGCTCGGGATAAAGTCAGACGAGACAGTTATAATCCCGCGACTCCATGGCTACGAACGCTCCGACCACGGTCGAGATCTTTGGTCAGACTTACAACGTTCGTGGCGATGGGGATCCGAATTATTTGACGGAGCTTGCGCGGTATGTCGATGCCCGGATGCGCGAGGTGGCGGCCGAAGTGACGACCGTCGACCCGATGAAAATCGCGATCCTGGCGGCTCTCAACATCGCCGACGAGTTTTCTCGATTCCGGAAACAGAGGCCGGGTGCTTCTGGAATATGGCTCGAGAAAACGGAGGAAATATCAGAACGGCTCAACAAGGTAATCAGTTGAGCAAACAGAGTTAACCCTGTTTCGGAGAAGCCCTGCAGAGTACGTGATGAACGATCAAACGCTTGAACCGATGCTTCTTACTTCGGGTGTCCGGGTCTCGAGCCTGGAGCATGCCTTCACCCCACGGGGACATGGAAGGTAGCTGAAAGGCACGAGCAGGGCGCCCACCTGCTTAAGCGGGTTCAAGTAAGAATCTTACACACGGCTCAGGCGGGGTTCTCCGAGTTGTTTCCCTCCTCCCACGCGCAAGCCTCCCGACGCGGAGGTGAAAGTTGTTGGGTATTTCAGAAATTCTGATCCTGGTCCTGATCGCCGGCGTGGTCGTCGTCCTGGCCCTCGTCGCCGGCTGGGCACTCGTCTACCGGAAGCGCGGCGAATCGCAGATCACCGAAGCGAAGCGCACCGCCGATCGCGTCCTCGAAGACGCCAACAAGGCCGCTGCCTCGAGGCTCAAGGAAGCGGATCTCGAGGCGAAAGAGAAGCTCCTCCAGATGCGGAGCGACTTCGATCGCCAGGCGCAGCAGCGCCGGGAGGAGATGAAGGTCTCCGAGAAGCGCCTGCAGCAGAAGGAAGAGACGGTCGACCGGAAGACGCAGCAGCTCGACAGCCGGATGGCCGAGGTGGAGACGCGCGACGCCGCCATCGCCGGCCGGGAGAAAAAGGTCGAGGAACGGGAGAGTCAGCTCGAATCCCTCATCGACGAGCAGCGCCACAAGCTCGAACAAATCTCCGGTCTCACCGTGGAGCAGGCCAAGAGCGAGCTGATCCGCGGGATCGAAAACGAGGCGAAGCTCGAAGCGGCGAACATCATCAAGAGGATCGAGACCGAAGCGTCCGAGCTGGGTCATGTGAAGGCGCAGAAGATCCTCGGCATGGCGATCCAGCGGATGGCGTCCGACTACGTCGCGGAGAACACGGTCTCGGTCGTCGACCTCCCGTCCGAGGACATGAAGGGACGGATCATCGGCCGGGAAGGCCGCAACATCCGCGCGCTGGAGCTCGCCACAGGGGTCGACCTGATCGTCGACGACACGCCGGAAGCGGTGATCCTCTCGGGGTTCGATCCGATCCGCCGCGAGGTGGCCCGCATCTCCCTGGAGCGTCTGATGCAGGACGGCCGGATTCACCCCGCCCGCATCGAGGAGCTCGTGGAGAAGGTGCGGCAGGAGCTCGACCAGAAGCTCTTCGAAGAAGGGGAGGCGGCGGCCTTCTCTCTCGGCATCACCGACATTCATCCCGAGGTACTCAAGCTGATGGGGCGGCTCCGCTACCGCACCTCGTACGGACAGAACGTGCTGGTGCATTCGCTGGAAGTGGCGCAGCTCGCCGCGCTGATGGCGGTGGAGCTCGGCGTCAACGACACGATTGCCAAGCGGGGCGGACTGCTGCACGACATCGGCAAGGCCATCGACCGGGAGATGGAGGGGACGCATCTGGAGCTGGGCCGGCAGGTGCTCGACAAGTACGGCGAGAAGCGCGAGGTCATCCACGCCATGGAATGCCACCACGGCGACTACGACCCGACCACGGTGGAGGCGGTGCTGGTGAACGCGGCCGACGCGCTCTCGGCGGCGCGACCGGGCGCCCGCCGCGAGATTCTCGAGAACTACGTGCACCGGCTGGAGCGGTTGGAGGCGATCGCCAACAACATGGACGGGGTGTCGAAGAGCTTCGCCATCCAGGCCGGGCGTGAGCTTCGCATCATCGTGAACGCGGAGAAGATCACCGACGAGCAGTCGATCTGGCTCTCCAAGGACGTGGCCCGGAAGATCGAGTCCGAGCTGCAGTACCCGGGACAGATAAAGGTGACGGTGATCCGGGAAATGCGGACCGTGGAGTACGCGAAGTGACACGCCGCCGCGGCGGCGTGTCATCCTGAGCAGCGAAGACCGCGAAGGATCTCCTGAACAGGGAGACCCTTCGCTTCGCTCAGGGTGACACTTTCAAAATGGTGAGAATCCTCTACATCGGCGACGTCGTCGGGCAGCCTGGCCGGCGGGCGTTGCATCAGAAGCTCGAGCATGTGATCGATCGGGAGAAGATCGACTTCACGATCGTCAACATCGAGAACGCGGCCGGCGGCTTCGGCGTGACGGAGGCGATCATGGAAGAGCTGTCCGAGCTCCCGATCAACGCCTACACGTCGGGCAATCACATCTGGGACAAGAAGGACTTCGTCGACAACTACGACCGTTACCCGCACGTGGTGCGGCCGGCCAACTATCCGGCCGGCAATCCCGGAACGGGACGGGTGATCCGGCAGACCGCGAGCGGTGTGAACGTCGCGGTGCTGCAGTTCATGGGCAACATCTTCATGCCGCCGTGCGAGAACCCCTTTTATGCCGCCGACCGGGAGCTGAAGGAGCTCGACGGAACGAAGGTGATCATCGTCGACATCCACTGCGAGGCCACCTCGGAGAAGCAGGCGATGGGCCGCTATCTCGATGGACGGGTCTCGGCGGTCTTCGGCACGCACACGCACGTGCCGACCGCCGACGAGCGGATCCTTCCCAACGGCACGGCTTTTCAGACCGATGTCGGGATGACCGGCGCCTATGACTCCGTCATCGGATTCCGGCCCGAGGAGGCGCTGCATCGGTTTCTCATGAACACGCCGAAGAAACTGGAAGTGGCGAAGAAGGACGTCCGTCTCTCGGGCGTGATGGTGGAAGTCGACGAGAGCACCGGCCGTGCCCGCAGCGTCCAGCGGATCCACGAAAAGCTCGACGAGTGACCGCGCTTTCGATCATCACTCTCGGTGACGTGCACACCGAGCATCTCGCTCCGCTGGGCGGGCACTTCGAACGGCTCGAGCAACTGGTCCTCGATGTCCATGCGCGCGATCCTCTGTCGCGGCATCGCGCCGAATTCAACCGTGCCGTCGACGCCGCGTCGCACGACTGGATTCTCGTGGTCCGCGAGCGGGAGCAGGTGGACGAAGCACTCGCCGCCGAGATCGCGGCCGCGGCGAACGAGGCCAGGGCCTGGGGCTTCCGCATCCGCAGCGTTCCCTGGTACGCGGGCAGACCGCTCCGTATCGGCGAGGGGGGAGGCGAGGTGCGTCTCCTTCACAAACGGCACTACCTCCGGTTCGCGAACAAAGGGGAATGGGAGGAGATCGCCGTCCAGGGAACGATCGTCCGGCTTCGATCGGTGCTGCGGTCGGTGACCTTCGAGACGGCCGCCGAGCACCGGGCCTGGCTCGAGAGGACGGCGGTGCCGCATTCCGCGGTGCGGCGCGTGCTCGTCTTTCTCCGCGATGCCATCGGCAGCGGCACGTTCGACGGCAACACGCTGCGCTACATCTGGATGGAGGCGGGGTTCGACCGGACTACGCCTGCGCCGTGATCGCTCTGCCGAGGTTCTGAGCGCGGGCGCCGCCGGCGCTGCGGAACTGCCGCGGCGACATGCCGTAGCGATGGCGGAACTGCTGGCGGAAGTAATTCTCCGAATCGAATCCGCAGCGGCGGGCCACCTGAGAAACGCGAAGGTTGCCGTTCTTGAGCAGTCGTGCCGCTTTTTCGAGCCGTTTCTCCTTCAGGAAATGGCTCAGCAGGCGGCCGGTCACCCGGTGGAACCGGCCGGAGATGTACTGCCGCGTGTAGCCCAGCTCTCTCGTCACAGCCTCGACTGTCACCTCTTCATCGGCGCGCAGGCGCCGTCGCACTGTCTTGATGAGGGCTCGAAGAAGGCCGTCCATGGAAGACTCCTTGGGTCAGGACGTTGAATGAGCCGCAGATCCGCGCGCGGGGCTGCCGCAGCGGGTGTGCTTACCACGCAACCTTGAGTGGGTACGGGGAATCATAGCGCAAATTTGGAACGAACAGGCAAGCCCGGCTTTACTTTCTGGTCCACCGCTCTCCGTCGCGATCGCGGTACTTGACCATCATCCTGTCGAAGGCGTCATCGAGGTCGATCTGCATCGAGTTGGCGAGACAGATCAGCACGAACATCGCGTCGGCAATCTCCTCGGCCGGGTCGCCGGGCGCTTCTCCAGGCTTGGGAGTTTTCCCCCCATGCAGATGCATCACGACCCGCGCGAGCTCGCCGACCTCCTCGGTCAGCCGCGCGAGCATGGCAAGGGGAGGGAAATAGCCTTCCTCGAACTGGCGGATCCAGTCGTCGACCTGTTTCTGGAGGGGTTTGAAGCTCATCGGCTTGCTTCTGAGTGTATCCCGAGCGGTTCCGTTGATCCCTCGCTTCGCTCGGGATAAACTGCAAGAGACAATCATGCGTCCGGGCGTGCTGGGTCTAGCCTTGATTCTCCTCGCGGCGTCTGCCGGGGCGGAGGTGCGCGTGGTCACGAAAAACGGGAAGAAGGTCATCTACAACATCCCGTCCGGCAAGAGCAGCTACAGCAATCTCGAGTGGCTTGCGCGCCAGCATGACCGCCGTTCGAGGTTCGATGCGCTCATCGAGCAATACGGCCGCGAGTATCGGGTCGATCCGGTGCTGATCCGGGCGGTCATTCAGGTCGAGTCGAGCTTCAATCCGAACACCGTGTCCCACAAGGGCGCGCGCGGCCTCATGCAACTGATGCCTGCCACGGCGAAACGGTACGGGGTGACGGACGCGCACGATCCGGCCCAGAACATCCGCGGCGGCGTTCACTACCTCCGCGACCTGATGGTGCTCTTTCGCGAGGATCTCGTTCGCGTGCTGGCCGCGTACAACGCCGGCGAGAACGCCGTGCTCCGCTTCGGCGGCGTGCCGCCGTACCAGGAGACGATGACCTACGTGAAGCGGGCGATGACGGTCTATTACGGCCGTCCCTACGGCCAGGCGGTGTCGTTCGCCGGACGGCCGGAGAAGGCGACGCTGCACGGCGGGTTCTCGTCGCACCTGGCCGATCCGATCGCGGCCATCCTGCCGGGCGTGCGTTATCTGGGCACGCATTAGAGCCAGGAGCGAACGCGTCTTACAATTGCTTCGCATGCCCGATCGTGATCAGCCGCCCGTGCTGTCGGCTCCCTTTGATCAGGGCGTCTTCCTGCTTCATTACAACCGCGGAAGAGAAGCGTTTCAGGAGAACCGCTATGCCGAGGCGCGGCGGGAGCTGGAGAGCGCGCAGAAGCTGAGGCCTAACGATCTCGACGTGCTGAACCTCCTCGGCCTCGTCTACTTCAAGTCGAACGCGTTCCCGGAAGCGGAGGTCATCTACCGCAGCCTGGTGCGCGACAACCCGAACGTGTTCACGCTTCACTCCAATCTCGGGCTGATCCTTTTCAAGCAGGGAAAGTTCGACGACGCGGAGGAGTACCTCCAGCGGGCCATCCAGCTTCGCCCGAACTACGCCAAGTCGCACCTCTACCTCGGTCTGCTCTACCGCCAGCGGCGCAAGCTGCAGCAGGCGCTCGAACATCTGAAATTCGCGGGCGCGGACAAGCTCGTCCGCGATGTGGAGAGTGAGATCCAGCAATTGAGAACCGGCCAGATCCGGCCAGCTGCAACGCAGCCGATGTCCTCCGACGCCACCACCCAGAAGGTGAGGGCGATCAAGCGCGATCCCGATGCAACGCTGCGGCAGGCTGTTGCCTCGGTGACGCAGCCGGCCAGGGTGCCGACACCGCTCGAAGAGCAGAAGACGCTCGTGACGGAGATCCCGGCAGGGAAGACGCTGGCCGGCGAGACCGCCGCGCGGAAGCTGCAGGACGCTGTCGACGAGACGCAGTACGCCGAGGAGAGGCGGATCGACCTCGGGCGAAAGATGGAGGGCGCTTCGAAGACGTTCACGCTGCACGAGAACGGGTTCCTCGAGATCAACTTCGACCGCAGCGCCTACGTCAAGCGCGGAACCGTTTCGAGCTACTCGGGCAATCTGAAGTTCGTGGCCGAGACGGGACTGCTCGGTACGACCGCCAAGACGCTGATCAGGGCCGTAGGGCACGGGAAGATCTTCGTCTTCGAGAAGGGACGGAAGACGTTCCTGCTCGACCTGAACGAAGAGTTCATCTACGTGGAGGGAAGCAACCTGCTGGCGCTGGAAGAGACGCTCACCTATCGCGTCGAGCCGATCTACGACGCCGCATACGAGCGGAAGGTCGATACGCTGAAGATCTTCGGCCGCGGCTCGCTGGCCATCTCCACGTCGATCGAGCCGCTCACACTCCGCGTGACGCGCGACTACCCTCTGTCGATCTCGTCGAATGCGCTGGTGGCGTGGACGGGAAACCTGATCCCGGCCGTCGTCGACGACCTGGCCCTGCAGGACGTGATGATCGCCGGCGGCGACGAAGGCGGCTTCAAGATCCGGTTCGAAGGGGACGGCGTCGTGGTTTCGGAGTCTTGAGGGGAGGGTGAATCACGCCCCCATCATCTTGAACGCCAGCGGGATGATCACGAAAAGCTGAATGGCGTCGAAGACGCCGTGCGCCACGATGCCCGGCAGCACGTTCCTGGTCCGGTAGTAGGTGAAGCCGATGATCAGCGAGATCACGGTGATGCCGATGAGAAGCAGCGGCTGCCCGAGCGTGAAGTGCGCCAGTACAAAAAGGCCGGTGGAAGCGAGAAGTCCGACGCGCGTCTGCAGCCACGACCGGAAGAAGAACTCTTCGACGGTCATCGCCGAGAAGACGATGATCAGCTTCTTCCACCACTCCATGCCGGCCATGAAGCCGACCATCGGCGACGGCTGCGCATCGGCGGGCATGAGCCCCGCGGCCTGCAGCGCCATCGCCACCAGCAGCGCCGCGCCGATCGTGAAGAGCCATCCGCCGACACCGACGGCGATCCCGATCATGACCGCTTCGCCGGCACGTCCCGGCTGAAAGCTCAGGAACCGGATGAGCGGTGGACGTCCTGTCAGGAGCCACCATCCCGCGAGAAACACCATCAGAATGGCGTGAAGGGCGAACAGTGAATAGAACGGCGCCCGGACAAGATCGCCCGCTCGAGCCGGCGTCAGGGCCGCTCCGGTGACCAGCGCCGCCAGCAGCAGGAAAAAAAAGAGCATCCAGCCGTACGCGGCATAGCGCGCGGCCGGCGCCGGAAAGTGATCCGAGCTGAGAAGGTTGATCTTCTCGTTGAGGATGACGATGGTCAGCCAGACCAGAAACACGAAGCCGAGGATCAGCGCGTAGATCATGCGGCCGCGAGTTTAACGCGGCATCACCTCGACGAGGTTGTCATAGAACGTCGCGCCGCCGCCCACGTCCGTCAACGCCTCCGATGTCGTGTGATTCGCGTTCCGGCCGTCCGGAGCGATCTTTCCCCACCAGACCGACGGGGCCGAGACCACCCCCGGACGGACGCGGTCGGTGACGACGGCTCTGGCGCCGAATGCCCCGCGGTCGTTCAGGATGGTGACGGCCGCGCCGTCGTCGATCGCGCGGGACGCCGCATCGTCGGGATGAATCTCCAGCGTCGGCTCTCCAGCAGCCCTCCGCAGAGAGACCACGTTGACGAAGGTCGAGTTCAGAAACGAGTGCGCGGGAGGAGAGATCAGCGCCAGGGGGAAACGGCGCGCCAGCTCGGGGTCGCTCTCCTCCGATTCGCGCGGAGGTACAAAGGCGGGGAGGCGGTCTCCCCCGCGCTGCGCCCACCGTTCGGAGACGATCTCGATCCTGCCGCTCGGCGTCGGCAGCCGCGCGCCGCGCCGGAACGGAAGGTGCGGTGAAGGGACCGCGATGCGGATCGATCCCTTCTCGATCACCTCGTCGAGCGAGGCCCAGTCCGGCAGCGCCTGCCGCATCATGTCGCGATCGCTCTCGCGGAGCGCCGGCTCGTCGAGGTGCATCGCCGCCGCCAGCCGGCGGAAGATCTCCGCATTCGGGAGCGCTTCGCCCAGCGGCTCGATGGCCTTCTGGTTGAACATCAGATAGAGGTGTCCGTAGGCCTTGTGCAGGTCTTCATGCTCGAGCTGCGTGGTGGCGGGCAGCAGGACGTCGGCGTAGTCGGCCGTGTCGGTCTGGAAATGTTCCAGCACGACGGTGAAGAGATCGTCACGCCGCAGCCCGCGGAGGACCTTCTCGCGATCGGGGGCCACCGCCGCCGGGTTGGAGTTGTAGACGACGATCGCTTTGACCGGCGGATCGCCGATCGCGGTGAGCGCCTCTCCCAGCCGCGACATGTTGATGCTGCGCGTGCCGGGGCGGATGAGGTCATGACGCTCGAGCGCCGCCGTCTTCATTCCGAACGCGCCGGACGTCGAGAGCTGCGCACCCCCTCCAGGCAGGTCCCACGATCCGATCACCGCCGGGAGGAGGGCGATCGCGCGCACGGCGGCGCCGCCGCCGGCGTGACGCTGCAGGCCGTAGTTGAGACGGATGAACGCCGGGCGAGCCGTTCCGTACTCGCGGGCCAGGCGCTCGATCGTCTCCGCCGGGACGCGGCAGATCGATGCGACCCGCTCCGGCGCGTACTCGTCCAGCACGCGGTCGCGAAGCTCTTCCCAACCAATCGTCATCTCGCCGAGGTATCCGCGATCGAAGAGCGCGTCGCGGAAAAGGACGTGCATCATCGCCAGCGCCAGCGCCGCGTCGGTGCCGGGTCGGATGGGAACGTGCTCATCGCTGGCCGCGGCGGTGCGGGTGCGCAGCGGATCGATGCAGATGACGCGCGCACCGCCGGCCTTCGCCTTCCGGATGAACGGCCACAGATGCGGATTCGACGTCAGTGTGTTCGTTCCCCACAGCAGGATCAGCTTCGCCGCCGAGACCGACTCGGTATCGGTCCCCATCGAGACGCCGTACGTCAGCTTCATCGCCTCGCTGCCGGCGGCGGCGCAGATCGTCCGGTCGAGCAGCGATGCACCGATGGCGTGGAAGAAGCGGCGGTCCATCGACGAGCCATGGATCAGCCCCATCGTCCCCGCGTACGAGTAGGGGAGGATGGCCTGCGGACCATCCTCGGATTCGACGATGTCGTGCAGCTTCTCCGCGACCAGAGCCAGCGCCTCGTCCCAGGAGGCGCGGCGGAACTTCCCCTCTCCCTTGGCACCGCTGCGGATCTGCGGGACGAGGAGCCGGTCGGCGTGATAGGTGCGCTCGAGGTATTTCGCCACCTTCGTGCAGAGGAAGCCGCTCGTGATGGGATGCTCGCGATCGCCCGCCAGCCGGACGGCGCGCCCATCCTCGACCGTCACCAGCATGGAGCAGGTGTCGGGGCAATCGTGCGGGCAGACGGCGCGGACGAGCATCGCGCGGTAAGTATGCCTCACGCCGACCGTATGATTGTCCGTCCGTGCGCTCGCGTTCCCTCCTCACCGTGACAGGAGTAGTCCTCCTGACGATTGCCGCCGCCGTCATCGGCGTGCGGTTCCGACTTCTCCCGCCGCCGGTCGATTTGCGGGCCATGACATGGGACGCCGCCTCGCACGCGCTGATCGGCCTCGACCTCTTCGACCACATCCGCCGCCTCGAGCCGCTGCTGCTCCTGCTCCGGCTCCAGGCCGAGCACTGGTGGCCTCCGCTCTTCGGCATCCTTTCTCTTCCAGCCTGGGCCTTCGGCGGACGTGAGCTGACCTCGCCGAGTCTGGTCAGCCTGGCGTCGTATATCGTGATCCCTCCGATCGTCTGGCTTTCGGTCCGCCGCGTGACGTCCGCGGTGCCGCTGATGGCCCTCGGGCTCGTCGCGGTCTTTCTCCTCCGATCGCCGCAGCTGCTGGAGATGTCGGCGTGGTCGATGCTGGAGCTGTCGGCAACGCTCTTCGCGGCGCTGGCCTTCTTCTTCTTTCTCGGCGGCCGCGGGTCGCGGGCGCGGAACTGGGGCTACGGATTCGCCGGTGCCTCCACATTGCTGAAGTACCACTACGGTTTCTTTCTGCTGGTGACGTTCGGCGCGGCGACGATTCTCGAGCTGACGCCGGAGGAGCGCCGCGATCTGGGCCGCGCTCTCGTGTCGCGACTGCGGCAGCGGGCGATATGGATTCCGGCACTGGCTGTGGCGGCGGCGGTCGCGGCGCGGCTGATCGCCGAGCAGTTCGATCCCGATCCCGCGCTTCCGGGTGTCCCGACGATCCTCTGGATCGCCTACATCGCCCTGCTCGTGGCGATGCTCGTCCGGCGGCCGCGGACTCGTGAGCTCTGGCTCTCGCTGCCGACACCGGTCCGGCGCTTCCTCTCCTGCGGTCTGATCTGGCCGGCAGTCTGGTCGATCGATCTGGCCAACGTACAGGTGTGGTATCGCCAGCTGCGTGTGTCGAGCGATCCCCCCGCGAGGTGGGCGGAGCAGATCAGCGAGCTCGCGCGCTACCTCACCGACGATTACTTTCTCGGCCCGGTCGCGCTCACGCTCGGAGCGGCCGGCCTGGCGATCTCGATCGTCGCGGGATTCCGGCGCCGGCGCATCGACCTCCTGGCCGTCGCCTTTCACACGATCTGGCCCGTCGCGCTGATGTCGCTGAGCAGCTTCCGGATCGAGCCGCGTTTTCTCAGCACGATGATGGCGCCGCTCGTGCTGTCCGCGGTGCTCGGCTGGGCTCTTCTCCTGGAACGTCGTCCAACGGCCGTGCGGATCGCGGCCAGCGTCGTGCTGCTTGCCGTCGTCGCCGCCGAGCAGCTGGCTCGAACCGATGCGTGGGGGCAGCACCTCGTCCGCCGCCGCGTCTACGTCTATCTGTCCAGCGATCCTCCCGACCGCTTCGTCCGCGCCACCGTGCAGGCCTCAGCGAGGGGAGAGCCGGTGCT
>DATLFC010000304.1:0-2100 GCA_035525015.1 Thermoanaerobaculia bacterium
GCGGAACGGCATACACGCCGTGGTCAACGAAGGGGTCTGCAGCTACGAGACGTTCGCGCTCGAGGCGGCCAGGCTCGTCGGCGCCGACCCGGCGCTGATCGAGCGGATCACCGAAGCGGACATGCGCCGCGCCGCGCCGCGCCCGCGCTGGACGCCGATGGAGTCGGTCCCGCCGCTGCGCTCCTGGCAGGAAGCGCTTGCGGAGTACGTGTCACCGCGCCTTCCACCCGCCCTGATTCCTCGCTAACGCTCGGAATGACGGACCACCAGCAACGTCAGGTCGTCTTCGATTCCGCCGTGCACCTTCACGGCATCGGCCACCGCTTCGGCGACCGATCGTGATGTCGGGAGGGACGCGGCGCTCCGGAATGCGGTGGAGACGCCCTCGACCCCGAAGTCGTTCGCCTCGATGGCTCCGTCGGTGTAGAGGAGCAGCGTTTCGCCGTGGCCGAGGTGACGGTAGACGGACGTCCACCGGGAGTGCTCGAGGATGCCGGCTGCGGGGCCTGTCGATCCGATCCGCTCGATGCGGCCGCCGGCGCGGGCGATGAGCGGCGGCGGGTGCCCGGCGTTCGCAATGCGCACCGCGCCGTTGTCCCTGATCTGAGCGATGGCGATCGTCGCAAAGCGGTTCCCGGAGTGCAGCGGCAGAAGTAGGTCGTGAAGGCGGCGCATCGTGACGGCCGGATCGCAGCCGCTCGTCGCACACGACGCCAGCCGGTGCTCGAGCTCTTCCTGCAGGATGGCCATGATCACCGCGGCGTTCAGACCTTTGCCGGCGACGTCGCCGACCGTGACCCAGAGCGTGTCGCCGGTGCGATGGGTGAGGTAGAAGTCGCCGGTGAAGTCGCGGGCCGGGATGGAGATCGCGGCGAGATCCGTGCCTCTCGCCCGGCGCTTCGCGCCTCCCTCTCCCAGGGGGAGAGGGAGCTGCGTCACGCTGCGATGGGGAGGCAGCGTTTGCATGGCCGGAAGCCTTTCTCCATCGCCTCGTCCGCGTCGTGGAAGAGGATGCGGTTCTGGTCGCGGATCCGCCTCGCGTCGCGGCAGGTCGGGTTGCAGAAGATCTTCGTCGACTTCGATCCGGTGAAGCGGATGTGCTTGCGGGCGAGCTCCTCCAGGTCGCGGAGCGGGACGCCCTCACGCTCGAGGAGGCGCCGTTTCACCGGTGCGCCGAAAGCGTAGTTACCGACGCCACCGGCCGTCGGCACCACGCGGTGACACGGGACGACGAAAGGGAGGACGTTTCGCGCGCAGATGTTGCCGACGGCGCGCGTGGCCGCCGGGCGGCCGGCCTGTTGCGCCACCCAGGAGTAGGTCCGGACTTCGCCGCGCGGGATGCGCGTCAGGATCTCGAGCACTTCGCGCTCGAAATCGCCCGCCGCGGAGAGGTCGACGGCCGGTTTGCTCACACCCTTTCCCGAGATCGCGGCAGCGACCTGGGCGCGCAGTTTCTCCGGAAGCGACTCCGGCTCGAGCTCCCGCCCGCAGCGTTCTGCATAGCGGGCCCGGAACTCCTCCTCGCTGCCGCCGGCATGGATCATGGTCAGACCTTTCGACGAGAAGGCGACGCGGACCTGCTGTCCCTCGACATCGATGGAGTCGTAGCGATCGCAGACGGCGTCGCGGCAGGAGCGCGGCGGCGCCACCGTCAGGACCTTCACGGCTCTGGCGAGATGCTCGAGATCGCCGACAGACTCATCGCAGCTCGGGCAACTGGCGAGGTGCTGCGTCACCTCTCCCGCCTCTTCCGCCGGGAGCTCGCTGGTGCGAAGCGCATCGATACGCGTCAGTACGGATCTACATTGCATGGGCCACTCCCCGGTTCTCGAGCGCGTCGCGCAGCATCTTCAGCGAGCGGAACACCTTCCCCCGCAGCGACGCCTCGGTTCCACCGACGGTTTTCACCATGTCGGCGTACGACATTTCTTCCATGAATCGAAGGACGATCAGCTCCCGCGCCTCGACCGGGAGGACACCCATCGCGGCGCGGAGGATGTCGGCCTCCTGCTTCCGCTCCAGCTCCGAGCCGTGTCCCGGCACGAAGGGACCGATCCGGCCATCGTCGAACGAGGTGAGCGGCTCCTCGAGCGCTCTCGT
>DATLFC010000307.1:0-10782 GCA_035525015.1 Thermoanaerobaculia bacterium
CGCGCGCGCGACATCCTCAGCAAAGGAGAGCCGGTGGCCAACCTCGCCGCGCGCATCCGGATGTGGGCCGCCAGCGCGGCCGCGTGCGAGTTCGAGCTCGTCGGCGCCGTCTGATCCCTCCGGCGCAGCGCCGCACGGACAGAGCGCACGCGTCGCGGGTGCTGACCGACACGCCAGCCAGCCGGACATCGACTGAGGCTTCGCCACGGTGACGGTGCTCAAGGGTACGAACATCCGCACGATGGGCGCACTCATCGACATGAAGACGAACGACCCGACCACCATCCCCCCCAAGCAGTGATCCTCAGGGCGGCGGCCGCGAGGCCGCCGCCCCTCCCTCGCGGAAGGGATCACAATCATGATGTGATTGCGCCGTTTGCTGCTCGAGCTGCTCGGTGTCACGTTGCGGACGGTCGCCCGGATCTCGCCGGGGGCGGCCTCGCGCGTGGCCTTCGAGCTGTTCCGCACGCCGCGGCGGTTCCGGACGCCCGAACGCGAAACGGCACTGCTGGCCACCGCGGAGCCGTTCGAGCTTCGGCTCAGTCGCTCGACGAACATCAATGGATGGCGATGGGGCAAGGGCCCGGCCGTCATACTGCTGCACGGCTGGGAAGGGCGTGGCTCGCAAATGGCCTCGCTGGCCGCTCCCCTCGCCGCGGCCGGATTTTCGGTCGTCGCCTTCGACGCGCCGGGACACGGTGCCTCCAGCGGCCGCACCTCGTCGCTCCCGCATTTCACCTGGGCTCTGCGCCGGGTCGCCGACGCCTTCGGTGAGCCGCACGCCGTCGTCGGGCACTCCCTCGGCTGTGCGGCGGCGACGCTGGCCATGCACGACGGCCTGCGCGCCGGCCGCGCCGTCTACTTCGCTCCGCCGATCAATCCTGCCGACTACACCCACCAGTTCGGTGCGATGTTCGGACTGCGAGACGAAGTCATTCACGGACTGCAGATGCGGATCGAGGAGCGCTTCCTCCGGAAGTGGGACGACTACTCCCTCGCCGGCATGGCGCCCCGGATGAGCGCCGCCCTGCTGGTCATCCACGACCGCGGGGACGACGACACGCCGTACCCGGGCGGCGCTCGTCTCGCGGAGCTCTGGCCGGGTGCGCGGCTGATGACGACGGAGGGGCTCGGCCATCGCCGGATCCTGCGGGAGGCGTCGACGGTCGGCGCGGCGACGGAGTTTCTGGCCCGCCCCTGACCCCCTTCCCGAGAAGCCGTTCACGAACGAACAGCTCTACGCCCTTGTCGATCGTCGCCGCTGAGCAGCGGCAGCGTGACGACGAACTCCGCCCCTTTCCCCCGTCCGCCGCTGCCGGCCCGCACCGTTCCGTCGTGAGCCGCGACCAGCGACGACACGATCGCCAGGCCGATGCCGAGACCGCCGTGTGTCCGATTGATCGAGCTGTCGGCCTGGCGAAACCTGTCGAACACGAACGGCAGGAATTCGGGGTCGATCCCTTCACCGGTGTCGCGGACGACGATCTCCGCGCGGGAGCCGGCGCGGCGCATCATCACGTCGACCGAGCCGCCGCCCGGTGTGAACTTGATCGCGTTGACGAGGAGGTTCCAGACGATCTGGCGCAGCCTCGACGCGTCCCCCATCACCGTAAGGACGTCCTGCAGATCGACGCGAAGGTCGAGCTGTTTGGCGCGTGCGGAGGGACGGACGATTTCGACGACCGACTCGATGATGACGCCGAGATCGACCGGCTGGAGATCGATCTCGACCTTGCCGACCGCGATGCGCGAGACATCGAGCAGATCGTCGACGAGGCGCATCTGGACGACCAGAGACTGCTCGATGGCGCGCAGGCCGTTCTCGAGCAGCTCCGGCTCCTGCATCCTCAACAGCAGCTTCACCCAGCCGTAGCCGGACGTGAGCGGCGTGCGCAGCTCGTGCGAGAGTGTGGCCAGAAAGTCGTCCTTCGCCTCCTCGGCACGCTTGCGCGCGGTGATGTCGATGACGGAGCTGAGGACGCACGGCCGCGAGTTGATCTCGACGAGCGCCGATCCGATCACCCCCACCAGCTCCTGGCCGTTCTTCACGCGGAAGCGCGCTTCGATGTCGGGGACCGCCTTCCCGGCGCGAAGCCGCTCGAACCGCGCCGCACGGATGCGCGGCTCGAGCCAGAGGCCGAGCTGCTCCGGTGTGCTGCCGATGGCTTCCTCGCGGCTGTAGCCGGAGAGGCGGACGAATCCTTCGTTCACCTCGACGAGGCGCCCGTCCTCCACCGAGGTGATCGTCAGTGCCAGTGGACTCCTGTCGAAGGCGATGGAGAATTTCGCTTCCGACTCGCGCAGCGCCGCCTCGGCGCGCCGCCGCTCGCTGACGTCGCGCGTCACGACGACCGTTCCTAATACGTCCGGGCCGGCGATGACCGGCGCGATCACGTATTCCAACACCGCGCCGTCCGCGGCGATCTCGTCGCGAAGGGCCCGCCGGTCCTCCATCACGGCGAGCCGCTGCTCGTGAAAGCGGTCCGCCTGCATCATCGCGTCGACGGCTCCGCGCTTCGCCGCGGCCGCTTCGCCGATGTACTGATACCCCCCTTCCCGATCGAGAAAGTAAATGAGATCAGGAGTGCTGGCCAGCAGCGCGCGGAGAGCGGTCGCTTCGTCGTAGGGCACGCGAGCGCGATTATCTGACAATCAACCGCGGCGCCAGAACCACGCTCTCACTGCTTCCGGGGTGCGCGATCTCCGCCAGCAGGAGCTTCACGGCCTGCCGCCCCAGCTCCTCCACCGGATGGGCGATCGTCGTCAGCGGCCGCCGGAGCAGGTCCGCCAGATAGATGTCGTCGAAGCCGACGATCTCGACGTCGTCCGGCGCGGCGCGCAGCGCGCCGATGGTCATCCAGATGTTCGCGGCGATGATCGCGGTGGGACGCGGCGCGTCACGGAAAAGCCTGGCGGCTGCGTGCGCGGCCGGGCCCGGCGCATCGTGGGCCGTGGCGCGCAACGCGGGGCGGAGCTGCTGCGCCGCCATGGCCTGCCGGAATCCGGCCAGTCGCTCGCGAAAAGGCGCGATGTAATTCGGCCCGCCGAGGTAGCCGATGAGGCGATGGCCTTTGGCGACGAGGTGATCGACTGCCAGCCGGATTCCGGCCACGCTGTCGGTCACCACGGATGGAACATCGAGTCCGTCGATGGTCCGGTCGACGAGGACGAGTGGGCGTTTCTCACGGCGAAGCCGCGCCAGGTCCGCAGGCTTGAGGTGCGCCGCGGAGAGAATGAGTCCGTCGACGCGGCGCTGCCGCAGCATTTCCAGAAGCTGGCGCTCGTTCTCGAGCGATTCGCCGGTGTGATTCACCACCAGCATGTACCCGTGCCGCTCCGCCTCATGCTGCGCGGCGACGGCGAGGCCGGCCCAGAATGGATTGGAGAGGTCGCCGACCGCGATGGCCAGCGTGTAGGCGCGGTGGTGCTTCAGATTCCGCGCGAGCGCGCTGGGCTGGTAACCGAGCCGGCGGGCGGCCGTGCGCACACGCTGCGCGGTGGAGGCATTGATCCGGAACTCCGCCTCGCGGCCACGGAGCACGTGGGAGACGGTCGTTTGTGACAGGCCGAGATTGCGCGCAATATCCTTCATGCGGACCGTCACAACACCCTCCGTTTCTCTTGCGCCTTTTGCAAGGCGGCACTAGTATGCTAATTCGGATTAGCTGGATATCACATCGTACTCGTTGTCACGCGCAGTAGTGATCCCGCGCGCGGCCGGAAGAGTCGGGAGCACGCTACATTCAGGTTCCCAGCCGCGAGCGAATCGTCGCAGAGGACAGAGCCGGAATGATCGCCCATTCCCTAGCACGATGTCGTGCCCCTACGCAGCGGGGCCGGGAGAAAACCATACCCCTTCCTCCATTAACCAGTGAAAGGAGCATCCCATGCAACTCAGTCCGAGGAACCTGATCCGCTTCGGGTCGTGCCTCGTCCTGTCGGTGCTGCTGCTCGTTCCGGCCGCGCTCGCGCAGTCGGTCAGCGACGGCACTCTGACGGGCACGGTCACGCTCTCGACAGGCGAGACGATCCGCGGTGTGCCGGTGAGGATCACCAGCACCGCCCTCGTCGCACGCGAGCGTTCCGCCGTCACGGACGAAAACGGCCGCTTTGTTTTCCTGAGTCTTCCCCCGGGAACCTACACACTGAGCGCGTTGCTGGACGGATTCCGCCCCTATTCCACGTCGGGCGTCGTCCTCCGCTCGGGGGACAGGGTCGACGTCGCCGTCCGGCTCGAACCGGGCGCCTACACGGAAGAAATGGTGGTCGAAGGAGTGGCGCCGGTGATCGACACCCGCAGCTCGACGATCGATACGACGTTCACCAATGAACTGCTCGACGTTCTTCCGACGGCGCGCAACGCCTTCTACGACCTCGCCCTGACCGCGCCCGGCATGTCCAGCGTCGGCCGCGACGAGTCGTGGCTCTCCAGCCCGTCGGCGTTCGGCGGCGCCGCGAACGAGAACATCTTCCTCGTCAACGGCGTCAACGCCACGAACCCCCGCGGCGCCCCATGGGGCTCGCTCGTGAGCGTCAACTACAACACCGTCGAAGAGGTGAAGATCCTCTCCCTCGGGTCGAAGGCCGAATACGGCAGCTTCTCCGGCGCCGCCATCGACGTGTTGACGAAGTCCGGCGGCAACGACTTCAAGGGCGACCTCGCCTACTACTCCCAGCTCGGCAACGCCGCCGACAACTCTCCCTGCCGCAATGTCACCTCCGGCATGTGCCGCAATTTCGGCGATGAGGATCTCTATGCCGATCCGAATGACGTGCTGACCACGCGTCCCGAGTCGAGCCGTGAGATCAGCCTCACCTTCGGCGGCCCGATCTTCCGCGACCGCCTCTGGTTTTACGGCGGCTATCAGGACACCGACTCCGCGACCGACACGCCGCTGTTCGAGCCGCTCTCGCTCTGGCGCGCGAAGCTCTTCGACATCAAGCTCACCGGCGAGTTCAACCCGCGGCACCGTGCCTGGTTCGCGTATCACCTCGAAGATCTCGAGAGCGGGAACACCACCTGGGGTCAGACCTGGGATCCCAGCATGGTCTACAACTCACCCACGGAGAACGACACGATCCAGGCGCAATACCAGTGGGTGGTCTCCGACCGCAACCTCTTCTCCGCGAAGTACCTCGGCTTCGATACGGTGCAGAACCCGACCATCCCGAACGAGAACGGGCGCCCCGGCTTCATCAACTGGTGGAAATGGGTGGGCGGCCAGAGCATCGGTCTCGGCGGTGATTTCCCCTACGTCGAGGCGCAGAAGTCGAACCGCCAGACGATCCAGGTCGATCACACGCACTACGCCGCCCAGTTCATGGGCGAGCACGAGATGAAGTTCGGAGTGCAGTACACCCGCAGCGAAGGCAACTGGCAGGGTGGCTACTTCCACGGCTATGCGAACTTCGCCTACCCCTATCCGTGGGATTACGGTCCGGCCGAAAACTGGTGGTGGAACGGCCCGGCGAGCTGGCAGTGGGGCACCGATGACGATCCGGTGTTCCCCATGTACAACAACAAGATCCACCGCAACCCCTGGCTCACCGTGCGGCAGGCCGGATCCACCGGCGCCTTCTTCGACGACACGTGGAGCATCAGCCCCCGCCTGACGTTCAACTTCGGCCTCCGCTATGACCGCATGACCGCCAAATACGGCGAGGGGGCGGTCTACGAGATGCCGAACCGTCCGGAAGACATCAACAACCCGGTCCTGCTGCGGACTCGTGAAGGCAGTGACAACATCTTCGACTTCAAGACGTGGTCGCCGCGACTCGGCATGGCCTTCATGCTCACCGAGGATCAGAAAACGGTGCTGCGCGCGCACGCAGGCCGGTACTACGCCCCGATGGGCGTGGAGGCGCTGCGAAGGTTCGGCCCCGACATGGAGCCGGCTCTCGTCGAGACGTGGATGTACTACCTGCCGATGTCGGAGGTCGACCTCAACGGCAACGGCCGGGTCGATTTCAATGAGGTCCGGCCGGCCACACGACTCCTGGCCACGCGCAACCCCGATGTTCTGTTCAGAAGCGCGGTTACAGATCCGTCCTGGGACCTCGAGGTCGCTCCAGGCACGACCAGCCCCTACACCGACCAGTTCCATATCTCTCTGCAGCGGCAGATCGGCCGCGACTTTGCCGTCGAAGGCTCGTACATCTACAAGAACACGCAGGATCTGATCGTTCTGCGGCCGTACAACAGCGTCACCGGTGAGTACTACGACTGGGAGACACAGCCCTACACCACGTGGCGGGACTTCCAGACGCAGGCCTGGCAGATCGCGCTTCGCGACTACAACGGCGACGGCAAGATCGACATCGAAGATGCGCGCTTCGTCCTGAACAACACCGGCTACCGCGCGGTGAACTTCGATGAATTCGACGGCCAGTCGATCGAGCGCATCTATCACGGCCTGCAGCTGGTCATGACCAAGCGGTACTCCAACCGCTGGCAGGGGCTGGCCTCGGTCAACTGGAACCAGAGCGACGGCGTGGCGCCGCGCACGGTCAGCCAGAACTGGTACATCGACGGGCCGATGACCATGGATACTCCGTTCGGCACCACGATGAATCACTTCCAGAACAACACCACCGGTCCGCTTCCCATGACGCCGGAGTGGATGTTCAAACTGGCCGGCAGCTACACGATCCCGGTGATCGAAACGAATTTCGGTCTCCGCTACCGCTATGACTCCGGCCGGCCGATCTTCCCGGTCACCAGCATCCCCGGCTTCGCCAGCTGGATGGCGGACCTGCAGCCGGGCGTCTATCTCGGCGGCGGCGGCAACATGGTCGCCGACGACCCGGATGCTCCGTACTGGATGCCGTCGACTTCCATCGTCGACGTCAGCCTCAACAAGCTGTTCGAAGCCAGCGGTTACGGCGTGAATCTTTCGCTCGATGTCCTCAACGCGTTCAACGAGAGCTCCCCGAGCAGTCTCGGATACGCGCAGGGCGATTTCGGACGCGTCTACTCGATCGTCAACCCGCGGATCTACCGCATCGGCGTGAAGCTTCTGTTCTGAGTTTCTCTCCCTTCTCCCCCGCCCGCAGAGGCGGGGGAGAAGGTGGCCGAAGGCCGGATGAGGGGCCTCCATGGTAAAAACCAGATCATCGTGTCCCCTCGTCCCATCCTCCTGATCGCTGTTCTCCTCGCCGCCTGTTCGACACCGGAACAGCGCGTGACACGGGCCCGCAACGCCAACGTCATCCTCATCACGCTCGACACCACGCGCGCCGATCACATCGGCGCGTACGGCTACGCGGCGGCGCGCACGCCACGGCTCGACGCGCTGGCGAAGGAAGGGGCGATGTTCGAGCAGTGCGTCACGCCGAGCGGCTACACCCTCCCGGCGCACGCCTCGATCATGACCGGCATGTATCCGCCGGCGCACGGCGTCCGGCTGAACGGTGACGCGGCGCTCGGCGATCCGCAGACGACGATCGCGGAGAAGCTCTCCGCGGATGGATATCGCACCGGCGCGTTCGTCGGCGCGTTCGTCCTCGACGGCCGCTGGGGGCTGCGCCAGGGCTTCGAGCACTACGACGACCACTTTCAGCTCGGCCCCGACCAGCGCCTCGATCTGGCCAAGGTGCAGCGTCCGGCCAACGAGGTCGTCGATGCCGCGCTGCAATGGCTCGATCAGGATCGCTCGAAGCCGTTCTTCGCCTGGCTCCACTTCTACGATGCGCACACGCCCTACGAGCCGCCGGAGCCGTACCGCACGCAGTTCGCCGGACGCGGCCCGAACGCGATGTACGACGGCGAGATCGCCTTCACCGACGCGCAGGTCGGACGCGTTCTCGACTGGCTGCAGAAGCAGGGGCTCGCCCACGACACGATCGTCATCGTCACCGCCGACCACGGCGAAGGCCTCGGCAGCCACGGCGAGACCGAGCATGGCTACTACATCTATGACTACGCGGTCCGCGTGCCGCTGATCGTCCGCGGCCCCGGCGTTCCGGCGAAACGCATCGCCGCGCAGGTGCGGACGATCGATATCTTCCCGACCGTGCTCGACCTCGTGGCCGGCGGCGCGCAGAACTCCGTCGAAGGTCGATCGCTGCTGCCCCTTCTCGAGGATTCGGAGGACGAGCCGCGTTACGCCTACAGCGAATCGATGGCCACGCGGCTGCAGTACGGATGGGCCGCGCTCTACAGCGTCCGGACGAACGACTTCAAGTACATCGACGCGCCGCGCAGCGAGCTGTACGACCTCCGGAGCGATCCCGGCGAGTCGAAGAACGTGCTGGACGACCAGCGCCGCGTCGTCCTCCAGCTCCGAAGGCAACTCGCCTCCATCCGAGAGGAGAACGAGAAGCTCGCCCCGAAATCGCAGGAGGCCAACCTCGACGAGGAGACGCTGCGCAAGCTCGCCTCTCTCGGCTATGTCGGCGGCGGAACGTCGGCCGTCACCGGCGACGACAGGAACCTCCCCGATCCGAAGGACAAGCTGCACCTTTTCGACTCGGTCGGCTACGCGGCGAACCTGATCTCGAAGGACGACTACAAGCAGGCCGCCGAGGTGCTGGAGATCGTTCTCGACGACGATCCGAACGTGCCGCAGGCCCAGCTCCTCCTCGTCTCCGCCTACCGGAAGATCGGCCGCACCGCCGACGCGCGGCGCATCCTCGACCGGCAGCTCAAGGAGGACGCGACGAACGTCCGCGCTCTCGTGGCCATGGCGGAGATCCTGTCGGAAGAAGGCAACACGGAGGACATGATCGCCATCGCGAAACAGGCCATCGCCGTCGACGATCAGACCGCGCGCGCCTACGAGCTGCTGGCCGACATCCACATGGTCCGCGACGATCATCGCGGCGCGCTGCCGCTGCTGCGCAAAGCCGTTGAGATCCAGCCGAAGCTGACGCGGAACCGCATCAACCTCGCCGCCTCGCTGATCGCCACCGGCGACGTGGCGGAGGCGGAGCGGCTCCTTCAGGAGATCCTCGCCCAATACCCGAAGTTCCCGAACGCAAACTTTCACGTCGCGCTTCTTCGAGAGCGGCAGCGCCGGCCGCAGGACGCCCGTGCCGCGTACGAGAAGGAGCTCGAGAACCATCCCGGCTCCGTCGTGGCGCGCTTCAACCTCGGTGAGCTTCTCCTGAGGATGAACGACGTCCGCGGCGCCGAGCAACAGATGCGGGTGCTGGTGAAGCAGGAGACCGACAACGCCCGCCCCTACCTGGTGCTGGCGCGCATCCTCATGGACCGCCCGGGACATCTGCCGGAGGTGGAGCAGCTCGCGCAAGCCGGTCTGTCGCGCGCGAAGGAGCCCGATCTGAAAGCGCTCGGCTACTTCCTCCTCGCCGACGTCTACTCGCGCGAAGGCCGGCGCACGGAGCTGCAGGACGCTTTGCGAAAGGGGCAGCACTACCGTGCGCTCATTCGCAGCTAGCCTCGCCGTCGTAATGGCCATCGCCGCGCCGGCCGGCGCCGGCGAGCTGCTCCGGATGACCGTTCGTGCCTTCCATGGCCAGCGCTGCGGCACCGGCGTCGATCTCGGTGACGGCTACCGCTACGGTGCCTGTCATCGGCGGGCTGCGTTTCATTCAGGCGCCAGAGGGAAGACTCTTCCCGTCAACAAAGGCTGGCATGACGCCGGCGACTACGGCCGCTACGTCGTCAACTCCGGCATCGCCACCGGCACTTTATTGTGGGCCTGGGAGCTCTTCCCGGAATCATTCGAAGACATCGATCTCCTCGATGAAGTCCGCTGGAACCTGGAGTGGATGCTCTCCATGCAGGACGAGGACGGCGGCGTCTGGCACAAGCAGACGAGCCTGGACTTTCCGGGGTTCGTGATGCCGCACGACGACGAGAGCATCAGCTACGTCATCGGGAAGGGATCATGCGCGACCGCGAATCTCGCCGCGGTGTCGGCGATGGCCGCGCGCATTTACGATGGTGCATTCGCAGAGGAGAATCTGAAGGCCTCGCGCCGGGCCTGGCGGTGGCTCGAGCAGCATCCCAACGTCCGCTTCCGCAATCCGTCCGGCGTCGCCACCGGCGAGTACGGTGACAAGGATTGCAGCGACGAGCGGCTGTGGGCGGCGGCCGAGCTGTGGAAGAGCGGTGGCGATCGCGACGCGAAGGTCCATCTGCTGGCGAATCTTCATCGGGCGGAGACGGGCCCGCCATCGTGGAAGGAAGTGGGAGCGCTGGCACTCTGGCGCGCCGCGCTCGAGGGCGATGGCCACTCGATGCGCCGCACCGTGGCCGCGGCCGACGTCGTGGTGGCTCGTGCCCGCGAGCACCAGTGGCGCATCCCGATGCGCGAGCGCGACTTCGTCTGGGGTTCCAACGGGGTGGCGGCGAATTACGCCATGCAGCTTCTCGTCGCGAACGAGATCAGACCCGACGCCCGCTACGTCGCCGTCGCGCGCGATATTCTCGATTATCTTCTCGGCCGCAATCCTTTCGGCATGTCGTATGTCACCGGCTACGGGAAACAGTCCGTCCAGCATCCGCACCACCGCCCGAGCGGCGCCGACGGCATCGACGCGCCGTGGCCCGGCCTCCTCGCCGGCGGCCCCAATCGCAACCGCCAGGATCCAGTTCTGAAGAAGATGCCCCGCGGCACACCGCCCATCCGGATGTACGCCGACGATCAGGAGTCGTATGCAAGCAATGAGATCGCCATCAACTGGAACGCGCCGCTGGTTTTCCTTCTTGCTGGCCTGGAGTCTCGCAGTCCCGCTGCTGGCGCAGTCCCGGATCGCAGTCTTCCGATCCGCCGGCTTTCCGACGACTGACGCTCCGGCCATCACCGACGCAACGCT
>DATLFC010000319.1:0-3130 GCA_035525015.1 Thermoanaerobaculia bacterium
GTTGGGGTCAGGCCTTCCCTTTTACCTTTCCCTACAGGGCGGAGAGAAAGGTAAAAGGGAAGGCCTGACCCCAACTGGCAGCTTTGTTGCGTAAAGTGCTTCGTGAGACAATCACCGTCATGAGCCAGGCCCCTCATCCCATCCACCAGCGCGCCCTCGACGACCTCCGCTTCATCCGCTCGGCCGTCGAGAACGCCGGGGCCTTCACCGCCGTCTCCGGACTGGGCGGCATCGTCATGGGGGTAGTGGGACTGGTCGCCTCCGCGGCCGCCGCGCCGCTGACCACGGAGCCGCATCGATGGCTGGCCGTCTGGATGTCGGCGGCAGCAGTCGCCGCCACCCTAGGTCTGATGGCCATGGTCCGAAAGAGCCGCCGCGCCGGCTCCTCTCTCACCACGGCGCCGGCACGGCGCTTCGCCCTGGCCTTCTTCCCGGCTCTCGGAGCGGCCGCCATCCTGACGACGGCGCTGGTCAGCCGAGGAACGTTCGATCTGCTGCCTCCGCTCTGGCTTCTCCTTTATGGAGTGGCGGTCTCGGCCGGTGGCGCCCTCTCGGTCCGAGTGGTCCCCTTCATGGGGTTGGCGCTGCTGGTCGCCGGGCTGGCGGCGCTGTTCGTTTCCTTCCAGATGGCCAATCTGCTGCTCGGACTCGGCTTCGGCGTCGTGCACATCGCCGGCGGCGTGGTGATCCTGCGGAGGTACGGTGGCTAAGCCGCTCAAAGCGTCAGGGGGCTCGGCGGCCCCGAAGCCGCGGGCCCGCGCCGGAGAGGCCGCCCGCGAGATCGACCGGCTCATCCACGAGCGCCTCCGCCTCGGGATCGTCTCCGCGCTCGCCGTCAATGATTCGCTGAGCTTCACCGACCTCCGGTCGATGCTGGCCACGAGCGACGGCACCCTGAGCGTGCACGCCCGGAAGCTGGAGGACGCCGGCTACATCCACTGCTCGAAAACCTTCGAGGGGCGGTTGCCTCGAACCGAATACAGGCTGACCGCGTCGGGCCGCAAAGCGCTGGAGCGGTACATCAATCACATGGAGGCGCTGATCCATGCCATGCGCCGCTGATTTTTTTTGCCGAGGAACTTTATGACACAAAGCGCTTTTCATGTCGCCATCATCATGGATGGGAACGGGCGGTGGGCCACCGAGCGCGGCCTCCCTCGCGTGGCGGGACATCGGGCCGGAGCGGAGGCGGTGCGCCGGGCCATCGAGGCCGCCCCCGCGGCCGGGATCGACCTGCTCACCCTCTACGCTTTCTCGTCCGACAACTGGAACAGGCCGGAAGGTGAGGTCGACGCGCTCATGACGCTCTTCCACCGATTCCTCTCCGCCGAGACGGCGCATTGCGTCGAAGCGGGCGTGCGGGTGAACGTGATCGGACGGCGCGACCGCCTCACGCCTTCCCTCGTGCGCCTGGTCGAATCGACCGAAGCGGCGACCGCGGCGGGAAGCCGCCTGCGCCTGAGACTGGCCATCGATTATTCGTCGCGCGAGGCGATCGCGCGCGCCACCTGTTCGCACTGCCCGGAGGGAAACTTCCGGCAGCGGCTCTCCACGGTCATTCACGCCGACAGCACGGTCGAGGATGTCGATCTCCTCATCCGGACGGGGCGGGAAAAACGCCTCAGCGACTTCCTTCTCTTCGAAGCGGCATACGCAGAGCTCCACTTCACCGACAGACTCTGGCCCGATTTCACCGCGGCCGACCTGATGCTGGCCGTCGACGAGTACCGGCGGCGCGAGCGCCGCTTCGGCGCGATCGGAGAGACCGCATGTACGACGTGACGATCATCGGCGCCGGGCTGGCCGGCCTGCAGGCGGCGCGGCTTCTGGCGCGCGGCGGCGCGTCGGTGCTGCTGGCGGACGCGCGGCGCAACGTCACCGACTGCGTCCGGACGACCGGCATCTTCGTCCGGAAGACCTTCGAGGACTTTTCCCAACTCGACCGTTTTCTCGGTCCGCCGATCCGGACGATCGCCGTCCACTCCCCCAACGGCCAGACCATCGAGCTGGCGAGCGGACATGACGAGTTCCGCGTCGGAAGGATGAAAGCGCTGTACGAATCGATGCTGCAGCAGGCCGTCGCGGCCGGCGCGCGATGGTGGCCGGCGACGACGTACAGCGCGCTGCGGCAGCACGAGGTGATCTTTCGCGACGGCCCCTCGGTGAAGACGCGATTCGTCGTCGGCGCCGACGGGGCCCGATCGCGCGTGGCCCGCGACCTCGGTCTCGACGAGAATCACGAATGGATCGCCGGCGTGGAGAACATCTATCCGAGCGCGTCGCCCGGCGCTCCACGATTCGACTGCTGGATCGATCCGCGGATCGCGCCGGGGTACCTGGCGTGGATCGTCGACGACGGCGAGGAGATGCACGTCGGCACGGGCGGCGATCGAAGGCGCTTCGACCCGGCGGCGGCGCTCGCCGCGTTCGAGCGCCGGATGCGCCGGGAAGGACGCATCGTGGCGACGAAACCTCTGGAGCGCCGCGGCGGCTTCATCCCGGTGAACGGCGTCCTGCGCCGCATCGGCTGCGAACGGGGACTCCTGGTCGGCGACGCGGCGGGCGCGGTCTCGCCGCTGACGGCGGGAGGCCTCGACGCCTGCATGCGCCTCTCGGAGCACGCCGCCGCCGTTCTGCTCGACGCGCTGCAGCACGGCCGCTCGCTCGAGGCGTACGACGGATCGGCGCTGCGAAGCCGCTTCGCCTCGCGGATCGTCATGCGCCGCGCGTTCGACCTCGCCACGCGCTCCCGCCTGGCCATCGAGGCCGGCTTCGCCGCCGGCCGCACCCCCCTCGCCACCCGCCTGGTCCGGCACGTCTTCTTCGGCCGCGGCTCGTTCCCCGACGCGCGGCCCGCCTCAGCGATCGAGCGCAACCTGGCCTGACCAGAGCCGGACGCAGCGAGGCGTCGATGCTGCGCGCCGAGATCGACGAGGCAGACCGTTCTGGTTCGACTCAGTCCTCCATCTTCTCGAAGACGACCCCGCCGCCCCAGTCGAGCGCCTTCACGTTTCCGGCAGCGTCTCGCGTCACCTCGACGATCGCGTAATCCTGCGGCGAGAAGAGCCGGCTCTCTCCGACCGGAATCATCACCCAGGTCCCGAACATCGCGAGCTCCGGAGAGAGGACT
>DATLFC010000006.1:0-15248 GCA_035525015.1 Thermoanaerobaculia bacterium
TCGGGATTCACCTTCGAGTCCTCGGCCAGCTTGATGAAGGCGGTGGCCATCGGCTGGTTCAGGCGCGTCAGCTCCAGGCTGAATTTGTCGGCCTCGCGCTCCATGGCCCGGGAGATGCCGGCGCTCACCGGCGACAGCACGAACATGAGCACCGCCACGATGATGACCAGCCACGGCAGCGCGGCGGGATCGCCTTTGTCGGAGACGTCCCATCGCCTCCCCCACCGCATCACGCCGCGCTCGTAGACGCGCTGAGCGAGGAGGAGGACCACGAAGGCGATGGCGATGGCCGCGGCCAGCCCCTTCCATAGATGATGGAGCACGTAGTGGCCCATCTCGTGGCCCATGACCGCCAGCACCTCGTCGTGCGTCATCTTCGCCAGGAGCGTGTCCCACATGACGATGCGCTTGGTCGGCCCGATTCCCGTCACGTAGGCGTTCATCGTCTTCGTCTGCTTCGACTTGTCGACCTCGTAGACGCGGCTCCCCCCGATGCCGGCGCGGTCGGCCATGCTGAGCAGGTCGCGGCGCAGCACCTCATCCTTCAGCGGCTCGAACTTGTTGAAGATCGGATCGAGGAAGACCGGCGCGATGACCACCAGGAGGATCATCAACGGAATCGACCCGATCCAGATCGTCAGCCACCACCGTTTCGCCTTCCGCAGGGCGGTGATCACCAGCGCCCCGACGAACGAGCCGAGAACGACGGCGACGCCGAGGCCCTTGGCCTGCTCGATGAGCCACTCGGCGAGGTTCTGATTGGAGAGGTCGAATTGATGCGGCACGACGAAGCCGCCGTAGTACGACAGCGGCAGCTCGAGCAGCGTCACGACGACGATCAGCAGGGCCACATAGACCATCGACAGGAGGAACGGCTTCCGGGTCACGCGGGTCGAAGCGTCGCGAAGGCGAGCCGACGTCTTCGTCATCAGCACGAAGACGAGGACGCCGACGCTGTAGAGAAAGCCGGCGAAATAGAGGATGTCGCGAATCCGGCTGTGCCGGATCATCTCCTCGGTGACCCGCACCCGGTACTCGTCGCCGGGAGGCGACGGCGCCTCCTGCGCCAATGCGGGAAGGACCACACAACACACCAGCAGCAGCGCGACCGCGCGCAGCGACGTCATAACATCGTGAGCTGTTCCTGCGGGTAGGCCCGCGCGTCCACCTTCGGATGCGCCTGCTGGATCCGGCCGCTCTCGTCGATGAGATAGGCGATGCGGCGCGCCGCCTTGTCCTTCGGGCTGTCGCAGGCGCCGTACTGCACGCCGATGCTGCGATCGGTGTCGGAGAGCAGCGGGAAGGGGAAGTCGTTCTTCTCCGCGAACTCGCGATTCTCCTCGACCGTATCGAAGCTGATGCCCAGGATCTCCGTGTTCTTCTCCGCGTACCGCGGCGCGAGGTCCCGGAACCCGGAACCTTCGGCCGTTCAGCCGCCTGTGCTGGCCTTCGGATAGAACCAGAGGACGACCTTCTTCCCTCGGAGATCGGAGAGCTTCAGCTTCCGACCGTCGTGAGTGGGAGCGGTGAATTCGGGGGCCCTGTCGCCAGGATTCAGCATAGAAGGATTGTACTGGGTTCCTTCATCCTTCATCCTTCATCCATTCAAAGACGAGGTAGTGCTCGCCGTTCATCCCCAGGCGCCGGTAGACCTCCTGCGCGGCGGTGTTGGTCCGGTCGACGTAGAGCCGGATCCCTTTCACGCCCTCGTTCGAGGTGGCGATCCGCTTCACATGCTCATAGAGGCCGGCGTAGACGCCTTTCCGGCGGTGCGACGGGACGACGTAGACGCTCTGGATCCACCACACGATCCCGTTGCGCCAGTCGCTCCACTCGGGCGTGATCAGCAGCGACGCGATGAGATCGTCGCCGGACTGGGCGACGAAGTAGCGGCCGAGGTTCCGGTCCTCGAAGACGGCCTCGACGCCGCGCGTGCAGATGTGGCGGTTGAGCGTGATGCTCTCCGTCTCCGCGGCCATGGCGATCTGAAAATCGACGATGTCGATGAGGTCGGGGCGCGTGGCGTCGCGGTATTGGATGTCGCTGTCCAGTGGAGGCTCCTCTGATAGGCTTTCGGTCGTTTGGCGCCGCCGACGATAACAAAACAGCAGCGCGCCCTGCTGCTCATGGCGGCTTCCGCCACGCTCTTCGGCCTGATGGCCTTCTCCGCCAAGCTGGCCTCGGCGCGGCTGTCCGGACCGCAGGTGGCGATGGTCCGCTTCGCCGTCGGGCTGCTGCCGGTGCTGCTGGTAGCGCGCTACCGCCGGGCGGCGATGCAGTTCGATCGCATCGATCTCCTGCTCTACCGAGGATTCTTCGGCGGGACGGCGGTGCTTCTCTATTTCATCGCCATCGAGCACACGAGCGTCGGCGTGGCGACGCTGCTCAACTACACGGCGCCGCTCTGGGCGGGCATCTTCTCGATGCTGTTCATCGGCGAGCGCTTCAGCGCCAGGGTGCTCATCGCCCTGCCGGTGGCGTTCACGGGGGTGTTCCTGGTCGTGAACGCAAACGCGCGTCCGGGTGACGTCCTTGGATTCGGCCCGTGGGAGCTGACCGCCGCGCTCTCGGCCGTCGCGTCGGGAGCGGCGGTGACGGCGATGCGCGCCGCGCGGCGCGGCGAGAACTCATGGGCGGTCTACGGCAGCTTCTGCCTGCTCGGGCTGATCACCACGATGCCGCTCGGCGTCGCGACGTGGAAGACGCCCGTCGGCATCGAATGGTTCCACCTCGCCGCGACCTCGCTACTGGCGATCGGTGCGCAGCTCCTGTTGACGTTCAGCCTTCGCTGGGTCGACGCGATGACCGTCGGCGTGATCTCCCAGCTCGCCGTCCTCGTCTCCATGGCCCTCGGCGCCTTTGTTCTCGGCGAGATCATCACCCCGATGGCAGCGCTCGGCGCCGCGCTGACCATCGGCGGCGTCGTCGGCGTCGTCTACATCACGTCGCTGTCGAAGCCGAAAGCCGCGCCGGAGGCGGTCGTGCCGGAAAGTTAGTTGGTCGTTGGTCGTTGGTCGGGGCTGATCAGGCCGCGATCTCAATTGCTCGCGCCAGGGCTTCTTCAAACGTGGGATAGCTGTTTTCGAGCATGCCGGCGCGGCGGAGGGCGCGCATCGGTTGGTCGCGCACCTCGGTGAGGAGGACGGTCGTTCCCTGATGGCGCGACTTCTTCACCATCTGATCGAGCGCGTGCATGGCGGTGGCGTCGATGGCCGGAACGTTCCGCATGCGGAGGATGAAAACGCGCGGCGTCCGGCCGATCTCCGACATGACGTCCTTCAGCTTGTCGGCGACACCGAAAAAGAACGGCCCGTTCACTTCGTAGACCTCGACGTCCGGCGGGATCTCACGGCCGTGCAGGAAGCGCTTCCGCCTGCGGACAGCGGTGATCTCGTCCGGATCCTCGACCACGCCGTCGCGCGCCTCGGCCGCCAGCGACTCGATGTTCGTGATCTCCGCCATCCGCCGCATGAACAGGAGCGCCGCCGCAACGATCCCCACCTGCACGGCGACGGTCAGGTCGACGAACACGGTCAGCGCGAACGTGATCAGCAGGACGACCAGATCGCTGCGCGGCGCGCGCAGCAGGCCGGCGAACGACCGCCACTCGCTCATGTGATACGCCACCACGACCAGGATCGCCGCCAGCGCCGCCAGCGGCACCATGGCCGCCCAGCGCCCCAGGAAGATGAGGATCAGCAGCAGCGTGACGGCGTGCGTCATCCCTGCCAGCGGAGTGCGCCCGCCGGCGCGCACGTTCGTCGCCGTCCGCGCGATCGCGCCCGTGGCCGGGATGCCGCCGAAGATCGGCGAGGCGATGTTCGCCACGCCCTGCGCCACGAGCTCCACATTCGATTTGTGCCGCGTGCCGATCATGCCGTCGGCGACGACCGCCGAAAGCAGCGACTCGATCGCCGCCAGCAGCGCCACGGTCATGGCCGGCGAGATCAGCTCGCGCATCTTCCCCCACGGGATCTCCGGCCAGTCGGGACGGGGAAGCGACGACGGCACGCCGCCGAAGCGCGAGCCGATCGTCTCCACCGGCAGATCGAAGAGCTGCACGACGAGCGTGGCCAGCACCATGGCCACGAACGGACTCGGCACCATCTTCGAGAACCGGGGCCAGACGACGAGCACCACCAGCGTCCCGGCGGCGAGGAGCGCCGTCGGCACGCTGACCGTGCCGATCCGCTCCGCGTAGGCGACCCACTTCTCCATGAAGTCGGCCGGCACGGCTCCCATCTCGAGACCGAGAAAGTCCTTCACCTGCGACGAGAAGATGATGACGGCGATGCCGGCCGTGAAGCCGGTGACGACGGGATAGGGGATGAACTTGATCAGCCCTCCCATGCGCGCCAGCCCGAGGACGATCAGGATCGCGCCGGCGAGCACCGTACAGAGGACGAGACCTTCGTAGCCGTACTGCTGGACGATGCCGTAGACGATGACGACGAAGGCGCCGGTCGGCCCACCGATCTGCACGCGGCTGCCGCCGAGGGCGGAGATCAGAAACCCGGCGATGATGGCGGTGTAGAGACCGCGCTCGGGCGGAACCCCCGAGGCGATGGCGAACGCCAGCGCGAGCGGTAGCGCTACGATCCCGACCACGACGCCGGCAATGACATCACGCACGACGCTCTCGCGCGTGTAGCCCTCGCGGAGACAGATGATGGATTTAGGGACCAAGCGACGCTGTCATTCCGAGTCAGGGGATTCCTCGCTTCGCTCGGAATGACAGCGCGATTATCTCACCCGGAACGTCACCGTCAGCTCGAACCACGTGTCGACCGGACGGCCGTGCATCGTGCCGGGGGCGAAGGTCCACTGGCGGATGGCATCGAGCACGGACTGGTTGAACGGCGGCCAGGAGCTCCGGATGATCTCCGGGTCGCTGATGCGGCCGTGGCGATCGATGATGCAGCGCACCGTGACGACGGCGGCGGCGCGCACCGGAAGCATCGATGACGGATAGCGCGGCTCGACGCGGCGCAGCACTCTTGCGGGATGGACTTCGCCGCCGGGGACCCGCGGGACTCCGTCGCCCGGCATTCCGCCGATGGCGGCAGGTCCGTCGCCGACGCCACCCTCGACGCCCAGCGGATCGCCTCCACCCTCCCCTTGCGCCGCGTCGGTGCCGGCGGTCGTCGCGCCGCCGGTGAGGGACGTGGCCAGCGGGTTCTCGATCGTCGGGATCTCCTCCGGGACCTCGACCGGCGCGGTCAGCTCCCGCGGCGGCGCGTCCTGCAGTTTCACCGGCGGCTGCGAAACCTCCTTCGGTTTCCCGCCGTCACCCCGGGGACCGAGCGCCGGCGGAAGGGAGACCGTTGCGAGGGGTTGCAGCATCTCCATCTGCCGCGGCGCCTGGCGCGGAAACTCGACCGCGGCCACGCTCATGGCGATCGCGGCGACGGCGATGGCGGAATGGAGTGAGACGGAGAGGATGAAGAGCCCGAGACGACGAGGTGCAGTGACAGCGCGGGGCCGGACGACGGATGTGTCGAACATGGGTGCCTCCTGCGCGGTTGGACACCGGCCGGGCTGGCCGGAAAACCGCAAGCGGGAGGGACCGTGGCAAAGAAACTGATTCCGGACGCGCAGCTCGAAGAGCTGGTGCGGGAGCTGAACCGCTCGACGGGGGAAGAGGGGGAAGGAGACCCCCCCGCCCCAAGCGCGGGGCCGGTGGAGAAGTATCTCGAGGAAATGGCCGAGCGGGGGGCGAGCGATCTGCTGCTGGTGGCCGGCTCGCCGCCTGTCTATCGCGTGAAAGGCGTCCTGGTTCGCGCGGAGACGGCGCCGTTCGGCAACGATGAGATGGACGGAGTCTTCTCCGGCGTCGTCACCGCGCGGGTGAAGCGGCTGCTCAACGAGCGGGGCGCCGTCGACTTCTCACTGCGGCTCGGCGCCCTCCGGTTCCGCGTGAACCTTCACCGGCAGCGGGGAACGCTCGCCGCGGCGGTGCGCGCGCTGCCGGCCGAGATCCCGACGATCGCGGAACTGAACCTGCCGCCGGCGCTGGCCGAGCTGGTGAAGCCGACGCGGGGGCTGGTGCTGGTCTGCGGGCCGACCGGGGCCGGCAAATCGACGACGCTGGCCGCGCTGATCGGTGAGATCAACCGCAACGAGGCGCGGCACATCATCACCATCGAAGATCCGGTCGAGTACGAGCACCGCAACGCGAAATCGCTCATCGAGCAGGTGGAGATCGGCCGCGACTCCCCAACCTTCGCGGATGCGCTGCGAGCGGCGCTCCGCCAGGACCCCGACGTCATCCTCGTCGGCGAGATGCGCGACCTGGAGACGATGGCCACCGCCGTCACGGCCGCCGAAACCGGGCACCTGATCCTGTCGACACTGCACACGAGCGACGTAGCGCAGGCCATCAACCGCATCATCGACGTCTTCCCGCCGGAACAGCAGAACCAGATCCGCAATCAGCTTTCGCTCGCGCTCAACGCGATCGTCGTCCAGCACCTCATTCCGACGACCGGCGGCCGCGGTCAGGCCGTCGCCGTCGAGCTGCTCCTCCCGAACCAGGCCGTGCGCAACCACCTCCGCAACAACAAGCTTCAGAACCTCGCCAGCGAGCTCACCCTCGGCAAGCGCGCCGGCATGATCTCCCTCGAAGAGTCGCTCGCCAGGCTCGTGCAGCAAGGTCTCATCAGCGCGGAGGAGGCGCGGGCCCGGTCGACGAGGCCGGACGAGCTGGCTTCCCTGATCCGGTAGGGTCTGGCCCTACCAGCCGATCCCGTAATCCTCCCCGTGGTTCGAGCTTCCTCCCCACATCGTGCCGTGCTCGCGATCGAACCAGATCGCGTTGATCGGGCCTGATGTGCGCGGCGCGAACGTCGCCGCGTATCCCATCTTTCGCAACTCCGAACGGACCCACGGCGGCATGGAGTCGTTCAGCAGGATCTGCCCGGGGCGCGAGACGCGATCGCCGAGCCACGTCACCATCTGCGAGGAGTTGAAGTTCGGCGCCTCGGCAGCCTGCTGCGGCGTCATCCCGAACTCGACGACGTTGAGGAAAAACTGCAGGAGGTTCTGATCCTGCGTGTCCCCTCCCTGCACGGCGAAAGCGAGAAACGGCAGGCCGTCCTTCATCGCCATCGTCGGCGTGAGCGTGACATGCGGCCGCTTGCCCGGCTCGATGACGTTGTAGGGGTTCTCCGCCGCGTCGATGGTGAAGCTCTGCGCGCGCTGGCTCAGACCGATGCCGCTTCGCCCCGCGACCACTGCGGGAATCCAGCCGCCGCTCGGAGTCATGGAGACGACCCAGCCTTCTGCGTCCGCGGCGACGACCGTCGTCGTGCCGATGTCGGACTCAGGTGTCATCCTGAGCGCCGCAGAGCGCGAAGGACCCCCCGATTCAGGAGATCCTTCGCCGGCTTCGCGGCTCAGGATGACACGGTAGGGGTTCTTTCCGCCCTGGAAGGGGTAGGGATCGCCGGGACCGGCTGTGGGGTCGTTGCGGTCGGGGCGGATCTGCTTTGCGCGCTCGCGCGCGTACTCCTTCGACAGCAGGCCGCGCACCGGCTCCTCCGGAGGAAAGTAGGGATCGCCGTAGTAGAAGTCGCGATCGGCGAAGGCGAGATTCATCGACTGGTAGATCGTGTGGATGTAGCGCACGCTGTTGTAGCCCATCGAGCGGAGATCGAAGTTCTCGAGGATGTTCAGCGACTGCAGCATCACCGGTCCCTGCGTCCAGACGGTGAGCTTGTAGACGTCGATGTCCTTGTACGAGGTCTTCACCGGCTCCTCGATCTTCACCTCCCACTTCGCCAGGTCTTCCATCGTGAAGAGGCCGCCCTGCTCCCGCGTGGAGCGGACGATCTCCTGCGCGATGTCGCCCTTGTAAAAGCGGTTGTACGCGGCGTAAATCGCTTCCTTCCGGCTGCGCCCGCGGCGGAGCGCCTGCTGTTCCGTCTCGACGAGCTTGCGAAGCGTCGCCGCGAGATCGGCCTGGCGAAAGATGGAGCCGGGCTCGGGACCTTCGCGATCGGCGATCGTGCTCGTGATCGGCGCGCGGTCGTGCTCGGGGGCCGGACCGCGGGCCTCGGGCCTCGGCCCTCGGGGGGCGGAGGGGTCCGAGGCCTGAGGCCCGAGGCCCGAGGCCTGGAGGAAAAGGGCGGCGGAGTACGGCCACTGCTTCAGCCACTTCTTCTGCGCTTCGATCCGGTCGGCAGCCTGCGCCTCGATCGGATAGCCGTCGGCCATTGCGATGGCGGGGCCGAGGACATCCTTCAGCGACAGGTTGCCGTACTCGGCCACCATCACCATGAGACCGCCCGGCGTTCCGGGAGTGACGGCGGCGAGGGGGCCGTACTCGGGGGGATACTTCATCTCCCTGGCGCGAAAAAAGTCGGCCGTGGCGCCGCTGGGCGCGACACCGAGGGCGTTGATGCCGATGATCTTCTTCGTGCGGGGGTTGTAGATGAGGGCCTGCGTCTCCCCTCCCCACCCGAGCGTGTCCCACATCGTGCAGGTGGCGGCGAGCATGGCTGCCGAGGCGTCGACGGCGTTTCCCCCCTTCTGAAACATCATGGCGCCGGCGGTGGCGCCGAGGGGCTTGCCGGTGATGGCCATCCAGTGCCGTGCATGGAGGGGTGGTTTTTCAGTACGCTGCGCAGTCACGGGAATCGCCGCGAGGAGGAGAAGCAGTGCTCGGAAGATTCGCATTCGCCAAGCTTATCGTTTTCGTCTTCGCGCCGGTGCTCGCGGCGCAGCCGCTCCGGCATCACGAGGTCCGGCCGGACCGAATGCCGGCACCCGGTCACACGTCGAGCTCGACGAACCCTCCGCGGGTCGTGGAGCGCCCGGCCGGCGCGCGGCTCCACGTTCCGGCGGGATTCTCGATCGATGTCTGGGCCGAAGGATTCGAGCACCCGAGAAATATGGTCCTGGCGCCGAACGGCGATGTGTTCGTCGCCGACAGCAAGGCCGGGACGGTGATCGCGCTGCGCGGCAAGGAGCGTTTCACGTTCGCGCGCGGGCTCAACCGCCCCTTCGGCCTGGCGTTCGGACCGCACCATCTCTATGTCGGCAATACCGACGCGGTCGTGCGCTTCCCCTACCGCAGCGGTCAAACCGAAGCGGCCGGCGAGCCGGAGGCCATTGCGGAGCTGCCGCCCGGGGGCCACTGGACGCGCAATCTGATCTTCAACACCGACCGGAGCAAGCTGTACGTGGCGGTCGGATCGCGGTCGAACGTCAACGTCGAGACCGACGAGCCGACGCGCGCGGCGATCACGGAGATGAATCCCGACGGCAGCGGCCAGCGGATCTATGCGTCGGGGCTGCGCAACCCGGTCGGTCTGGCCTGGAACAAGGCCACGGGCGAGCTGTGGACGTCGGTGAACGAGCGCGACGGGCTCGGCGATGATCTCGTGCCCGACTACATCACCGAGGTGAAGCGTGGCGGGTTTTACGGTTGGCCGTGGGCGTACATCGGGAAGAACGAGGATCCGCGACGCAAAGGCGAAAGCCCCGAAATGGTGGCGAAGGCCCTCGTGCCGTCGGTACTGATCCAGGCGCACTCGGCGGCGCTCGGCCTGGTCTTCTACGACGGAACGATGTTTCCGGCGAAGTATCGCGGCGGCGCGTTCGTGGCGCTGCACGGATCGTGGAACCGTTCGCTGCGCACCGGCTACTCGGTCGTCCACGTCCCGTTCCGGGGCGGGAGACCGGCTGGAGGCTATGACGACTTCGTCGTCGGATGGGCGCCCGATCCGGCGGAGAAGACGGTGTGGGGCCGCCCCGTCGGTCTTCTCGTGCTGCCGGACGGATCGCTGCTGGTATCGGACGATGGCGCGGGCGTGATCTGGCGCATCCATCATCGACGCAAGTAGCGCGTTTCTTGCAGATGGATAAGACAACGCTTGCAGCAGAAAGGAACCGGGCCTATGGCAAAGAAAACGGGGAAGCGGACGTCGCGGTCGGCCATCTCGATGCTGCGCCGCGCGGCGTCGTCGCTGGCGGACGCGCTGACGCGCCGCGGCGGCAGGCAAAAGCAGGCGGCCGTCGAAGCGACCAGCGACCGCGCGGTCCCGCGCCAGCAGCCTCGACGGACGCGCCGCGAGTCGGACATTCCGCTCGACCGCCTGGCGAACGAGTACACCCCGACGCAGACCAGCCTGAAGGCCGGCTTCCGCGCCAGCGGCGACGATCGCCAGCGCGATCAGGAATTCGCCGGCGGCGCCGACGAGCGCTGGAACGATGAGGACCACTACACGAACCACTCAGGCGATCCGCGCATCGGAACGCACGGCCGGACATACGAGCCGGGAGAAAAATAGGAGGAACACATGGAACAGATCCATCCGACAACCGGAACCAACACCCCAGGAGTCACCACCGCCAGCGAAGTCTGCGCGCATTGCGGCCAGCCCCTCGGCGGCAATCGCGGCATCGAGGAGTTTCTCGCCAAGGTCGGCGTCACGCCGGAGATGATCAATGACCTGAAGGCCTCGATGCAGAACGTCGACATCGAGGAGTACCTCAATCACGCTAAAGAGTACCTCCGCACCGCAGGCGACAAGGTCAAACCGGGCGTGGAAAAGGCGAAGACGTACACCAAAGAGCATCCCGGCAAAGTCGCCGCCGGCGTGGCCATCCTGGCCGTCGGCGCCGGCCTGCTGATCGGAGCGATCAACAGGGAGCGGTAATCCCCGAGACTCTCCACTACGTCGAATCGGGAGCAGGACCCACCGTGGTCCTGCTCCACGGTTTCCCCGAATTCTGGTATTCGTGGCGCCGGCAGATCCCGGCGCTCGCGCAGGCCGGCTTCCGCGCCGTGGCTCCTGATCTGCGCGGCTACAACGATTCGCCGAAACCCGCTTCCGTCGCCGATTACCGGCTCACGGAAGTCATCGACGACGTGGCGGCGCTGATCGAGCGGCTCGGCGCGCCGTGCGCCGTCGTCGGCCATGACTGGGGCGGGCTGGCGGCGTGGTATCTGGCCATGTCGCGGCCCGATCTGGTGCGGAAGCTGGTGGTGCTGAACATGCCCCACCCCGCTCCGTTTCTTCGCGAGCTGCGCCGCAGCAAATCGCAGAAGCTGCGCATGGCGTATCAGCTCTTCTTCCAGCCGCCCCTGATCCCGGAACTGCTGATGCCGTGGCTCCTGCCGCTGCTGCTGCGGAGGGCCGGCCGCTTCACGCGCGACGAGCTCCGGGTCTACAAAGCGGCCTGGCGGAAGAAGGGAGCGCGGCGCGGCATGGCCAACTACTACCGCGCCATCCGGCGTTACCGCGGCGAGCTGAAGCCGCTGATCCGCAAGCTCGACGTGCCGGCACTGATCATCTGGGGCGTGAAGGAGGTCGTCTTCACGCCGGAGACGCTGGAAGGAACCGAGGAATGGGTTCCGGCGCTGCGCATCGTCAAAGTCGCGGGCGCCGGCCACTTCGTGCAGACCGACGAGCCGGAGATCGTGAACGACCTGCTGATCGAGTTCCTGGGAGCTCCGAGTCCCGAGCCCCGGCCTACGGCTTCTTCCCTTCCATGGCCCGCTTGAAGGCCAGCGCCATGGCGCTCTCTCCTTCGTTGTCGGGGCGCTCGTCCATGAACTTGACATACTCGTCGCGCTCGGCGGCCGCCTTGGCGGCCTCGGAGCTGAGGGAGATGCGCTTGCGGCCGGCGTCGATGCTCATCACCCGCACGACGACCTTGTCGCCCGGCTTGAGCTGCTTCGCTTCCGCCCCCGCTTCGGAGTTGGGAATGAGGCCGGTCAGACCCGGCTCGAGCATCACGAAGATTCCCGGCGCGGCCGTGTGATCGACCGTTCCTTCGAGGACGCGGCCAATCGCATATTTCTGCTGCGCGGTCTCCCACGGATCGTTGGTGGCGACTTCGCGCAGCGAGAGGGAGAGGCGCTTCTTGGCCGGATCGACTTCGCGGATCCAGCCGGTCACGGTCGAGCCGATGGCGATGGAGGGGTCGCCGGCCTTCACGCCGAGCGGAAGCTGTGAGAGATGGACGAGGCCGTCGAGGCCCGGCTCCACTTCGACGAAGTAGCCGAAGTCGGTGGAGCGGACGATGCGCCCGGTGAACTGCGCGCCGACCGGATAGCGGTCGCCGACGTCCGACCAGGGATCGGGCTCCTGATCCTTCATCGACAGCGAGATGCGCTTGCCGTCGTTGTCGACCTTGATCACCTTCACGGAGACTTCCTGACCGATGGTGACGACCTCGTTGGGATCGCTGACGCGGCGGCGGCTCATCTCGGAGACGTGCAGGAGTCCGTCGACGCCGCCGAGGTCGACGAATGCGCCGAAGGGAGTGATGGTCTTGACGCGGCCGGTCAGTTCGGCACCCGGAACGACGCGGCTGCGCGCTTCCTGGGCCCGCGCGGCGGCTTCTTCCTTGAGCAGGGCAGCGCGCGAGACGACCACGCGCCGGCCGTCGTCCGACATCTCGGTGACGCGGAACTCAAAGGTCTCGTTGAGGAAAGCGTCGGGATTCTCGATCTTGCCGAGGGCGATCTGGGAGAGGGGGCAGAAGGCGCGGACGCCGGCCACGCTGACGTCGAATCCGCCCTTGTTGCGCCCGCTGATCTTTCCCTCGACCGGAAGGTTGTTCTGGTACATCTGGCGAAGCTGCTCGAGGGAAGCCTTCCCCTTCATCAGCTTGCGGGAGATGCGGATCTCCGGTGAAGTACGGACGACGGTTCCTTCGACCGTGTCCCCTACCGCGAGCCCTTCGAGCTCGGCCGCAGCGATCACCGCTTCGGACGGTCCGCCATAGGAGACGAACGCGTCTTCGCCGGAGATGGAGACGATCTGCCCTTTGAGCAGTTCGCCCTGCGCCGGAGTCTTGAAATTCAGGCTCGCTTCAAACGCCTCAGCGAACGTCGCTTCGGCGTTGTCTCTCGATTGCGTCATGGGTGGTGAAACCTTTCAAGGATGGGATCTCGGTCCGTGAGAACGGTTGGGGTGCGTATCTTAGTCGAAGTTGTCAAGGTTTGCACGGGAGGAGTGCATACGAAATGCCGAACTTTTTTCGCGCAAGGGGGTTGACGGGTTCCGATCATGAACACAGATTGAGTGTCGCACTCGGTCCGGATGCGCCACGCACGATGACAACGGGCTGATGCGTCGCTTCACGATGCATGGATCGGAAGCGGAGCGGTCCGGATGCGACTTTGCAGCTGTCAACGGATCGCGAACGGCGCTGAGTAGCAAAGTATTCTCGGCGCAGTCGGTTCGGATGCCCTCTGGTGGCTGTCAACGGACCGAGACCGGGCTCGCGGGACCAGGGACCGCGAGCCCTTTTACTCCACGAGGAAACTCACCCCCGCCAGCAGCGGATCATTCGCCGTGTACGTCTTCAGGTTCTGACCACGGTCGAGGGCCTGGAGGAAGGAGACGCGCCAGACCCCCTTCGAGGCCAGGCGCGGCACGACGATCTTGCCGCTCCAGGTGTGCGGATCGCCCGCCGGTGTGAAGGAAAAGTAGAGGCGCGGCGGAACCCCGCCGGTCTGCGGTCCGGTGGCCTGCCCGCTGACGCTCAGCACCCCGCAGGCGTCGTCGCTCAGCGTGGCGGTGATGTTGATCGTGGTCTGCTCGACGTTCGATACGGCGGGTCGGTCGAGCATCACCCTCTCGATGAGGGGCGGCGTGGAGTCGCACATGTCCGAGGAGATGTCGACACGTACCGCCGCCACCAGCTCGTTCTGCGAGGCGCGCAGCGTGGTCATGTTGTTGGCCTTGTCCTGCATCTGCAGCTGCTCGAGCTGCCACTCGCCGCAGTCGGCACAGGCGGGCGCGCTGAGCTCGCAGCTCCACGTTCCGTCGCCTGCGGCGCGGCAGACGAAGCCGACGCGCGCCTGCCGCGAGGGGCTCTGAAAGATTCCGCTCACCAGATTCACGCCGGACTGGTCGTCTTCGGCTCGGACGAACACCAGATTCTTTTCACCCCCCCGCATCGAGCGACGGTCGAGCCAGATCGCTTGCAGCGACGGCCCCTCCGAGTCGGGGCGTGACGAAACGACGCGGAAGCTGGCCGTCGGCGGCAGCCCGCCGCGCGCGGCGGTCAGCGCCGCGGCGTTGCTGGCGTTGTCCATCAGATTCAGGTAATTGACCGACCAGACGCCTTCGGCCGCGTCCTTCGGCACAATCACGCGCGCGATGTAGCGGTTCGTGGCGGGATCGCGCTGGCAGGCAAAACCCTGTACGGCTCCGCTCGGCGCGAGGATCGTTCCGGAAATGCTCCGGATGCCGGAGAGATCATCGGTGGCCTGAATGACCAGCACGGTCTCTTCGCCGTCGGCGATCTGCGACGGAGTGAATTCGATCGTGGCGAGCTGCGGCGGCGTGGAGTCGGAAGTCGGATCGTTCGGATCGGCCGCCGGTTCGTTGCGGCCGCTCTCGGCGCTCCCCCGCTCCACCTCGGCCTGCCGCGGCGCCGTTCTCGAAGACTCCTGCGCCGGCGGCCGCGCAGCTGGAGCGCTCGGGGCGGTGCCGGGACGCGCCACCGATGCGCCCGGCTGCTGCTGCTTCGGCCGCGGAACCGGGGCCGGAGCCGCCTTCTGCGTGCGTGGTGCGCGGATCTGCGCCGGAGCGGTCGCATCCGGTTGCGCGAGAAGGAACGGCGGTGGTGGATCGAGGAGCGGCACAGAATCGTAGTCGGCGCGGCGAGCCGATGCGGCTCCCGCCTCGATCGTCTCCATCGGAAGCGAGGTCGCGCGGGCGGCTTCGGCAGCCTGTTGCTCGATCGACAGGGGCGCGCCGGCACGCTGCACATCGGCGGCGCGATACGAGCGGATGCGGACGAACACCAGCGTCGCGAACACGACACCGAGGACGATGAAGAACACCGGCAGGAACCCGAACCGTTTCATGGATGCGCTCGATTATAGGGGCGAACGAACTCATCGCGATCGTTGCATCACCTTTGCACTCCATGAAACTCGAAACACACAGGAGGTTCAAATGAAGGAAAACATTCGCAGTAAGGCCGCTGAGGTCGCCGGAAAGGCGAAACATCGCGTCGAAGGCCAGTACAACCAGAAGCGGCAGCAGGCGACGAGTGAGATTCACCATCTCGCGTCCGCTCTGCGCGGCGCGGCCGACAACGTTCGCAACGACGGTTCCTCCATCAGCGCGACGCTGCTCACGCGCGCCGCGGAGCGTCTCGACACGCTCGGCTCGTCGTTCACCGGCAAAGACCTCGACGGCGTCGTCGGCGATGTGCAGAGACTGGCACGGCGGAACCCCGCCGCTTTCATCGGCGGCGCGATGCTCATTGGTTTCGCC